>SSHE01000007.1 GCA_008017315.1 Acinetobacter sp. | reverse complement strand
TAATAAAAAGGATTATAAATTACGGTTTAAAAAAGAATTTTTATAAATTCTTGATATAAATGAGATTATAGAACTATGACCACGTGCTATCAGCAACAACTTGATGAAAAAATCCAACGACTTCAAGCACAATTTGCTGAGTTTAGCCCTCCAGCACTCGAAGTTTTTGCCTCACCCGAACAATATTTTCGTATGCGTGCCGAGTTTCGTATCTGGCATACCGATGACGATATGTTCTATGCTATGTTTGAGCGAGATGAAAACGATAAAAAAACAGTCGTTCGTATCGATGAATTTCCGATTGCTGATACCTCTATTAACCACCTTATGCCCAAGCTTTTAACCAAAATCAAAGCTCATCCTATTCTTGCACAGCGATTATTTGAAATTGATTTTTTAACCACCTTACATGGTGAGACACTGGTTTCCTTGATTTATCACCGTAAATTAGACCAAGACTGGCATATTGCAGCCAAACAGCTTGAATACGATTTAAAGATTAAAATTATCGGACGTAGTCGTGGGCAAAAAATCGTTTTAAGTGATGATTTTGTGCTTGAAACACTCACCGTTGGCAAACGTCAATTTATCTATAAACAAATTGAAAATGGGTTTAGCCAACCCAATGCCAAAGTCTGTGAAAAAATGCTGGCTTGGGCGTGTGATGTCGCCTTGGATTGTACAGGCGATTTATTGGAGCTGTATTGTGGTCATGGTAATTTCACTCTACCACTTTCACAACATTTCCCCAAAGTGCTTGCCACTGAATTGGCAAAAAGCTCCGTGTATGCCGCACAATGGAATATTGAACAAAATGGTATTTACAATATTCACATTGCCCGACTTTCTGCCGAGGAATTTACCCAAGCCTACCAAGGCACACGTGCATTTCGACGCTTACAAGAACAACAGATTGATTTAAGCCAGTATCAGTTTGAAACCGTTTTTGTCGATCCTCCTCGAGCGGGTATTGATGATGCGACACTCCAACTGATTTCCCAATTCCAGCGAATTATTTATATTTCCTGCAACCCTGATACTTTGCAGGACAATTTAAACACTCTGACTCAAACCCATAAAATCACACGTTTTGCCCTATTTGACCAGTTTCCTTATACCCATCATGTTGAGTCTGGCGTTTTACTGGAAAAAATTTAAACTTTATTTTTCAATAATGGTAGGTTTATTATGCGTCTCCCAACCGCTTTAGTTGCTGCTTTACTTTGTTCCAGTTTATTTTTTGTTGCCTGTGATAATACGCAACAACGACAGGAAATCAAACCTGCCAAAAAACTGAGTAATGATGCGACTGCAATTGCTCATGAAGCATGGGCTCTGATAAATCAAGTAGATGCTTTGCTCTATGCAGGTGAAACACAATATATTGAAGACCTACGTAAACCACTGCGAGAGCTTTCCAATCGCTGGCGTGTAGAAATTAAAATGACTGATTCTGTCACAGAAGGCGGCTATGCACTATGCCGAAAATCTTTAACCAGCTTGGATGCTTGGGCAAGAAGCCTCAATGAACAAAGTCATGATATCGACAGAAAAAAATCTGAATATGAGCACGATAAAAAGCTCTGCAAATATGCGATTGACCACCCTGAAATCGGCAATACTTCACCCAAATAAGTGAAGCTAAGCGTGAATTGCCATTACAATTCACGCTTGGTCATCCGCATTTAAAATTCATTATTCGGCAGCAGAAGCAGGTGCTTGTGCTGGTTTTAACGCTGGTTGTGCTGCTTTTAATGCCTGAGCAATGGGATCTTCATCACTCGTATGTGTTGTGGTTGCTGTCGCAGCAGGTGTATCTTCCGCTTTCGGAGCGACCACTTCTACTGCAGCTGGTGTAGTCGTATCGCGAGATGGTGTGGCTTTTGGTTCTTCCGTTAAAGTGATTTGAGCCGATGGTTCTTCAGTTGGAATTTCTTCAATCTGCGGTTGTTCCTGTAATACTACCGCCTGCTCTTCTGCACTTTGGACTTCACTTGCAGCATGGGCATCATGCTCAGGTTGTTCTTTTTTGACACATGCAGCCAACACACAGGTACTTAATACACTCGCCAAACCCAATTTAAGCCATGTCATTTTCATCATTGTTCAAAAGATAAATAAATCAAGGGGGATTAATTGTAACCGCATTCTGGCATTTATGGTAAAAATTTTGCCAGATAATTTTCCAAAAACATGTTCTGTGTGCTTTATTTGCATTTATGATGAATTCGCTTTGCTTTATGGGTGCATAGTACAGTAAAATTAAAAGGGCTTACTGATGCTTCATCTATGGTTGCGACAGAGGATATTTTTTAGATGATACTAGGCATGGATTATGAAATTTAGTCATTCTAAATGAAATAAGACATAACGCAGTAGCGTCAAAAAATATTCCTGTCCCTTCGGGTTGTGGCTAAAATTGCACTAAACTTCGTTATGAAACTGGGTAAGGGACAACCATTACCTGCGTTTCATGTCTCGTTTAATTCAATTTTAGCCAACAACGCAAGACATTTATGAAGCATCATTAAGCCCTACATATTGATTATCAGTGTCATTGTACGAGAATTTGAATGACCCATTATATATTCGTCACTGGTGGTGTTGTATCATCACTAGGCAAAGGTATTTCTGCTGCTTCTGTTGCGGCACTCTTAGAAGCACGTGGTTTAAAAGTCACGATGGTCAAAATGGATCCCTACATTAATGTCGATCCAGGCACAATGAGTCCATTTCAGCATGGTGAAGTTTTTGTCACCGAAGATGGTGCAGAAACCGACCTTGACTTAGGCTATTACGAACGCTTCCTCAAACATTCTAAAATGTCCAAACTCAACAACTTTACCAGTGGTCGAGTGTATCAGGATGTGCTCAATAAAGAACGTCGTGGCGACTATCTAGGCGGTACGGTACAAGTGATTCCACACATTACCGACAATATCAAGGCACGAGTACTGGCTGCGGGTCAGGGTTTTGATGTCGCAATGGTTGAAATTGGCGGTACTGTTGGCGATATCGAATCATTACCATTTATGGAATCGGTACGTCAATTGATGGTTGAGCTTGGTCATAAGCGTACCATGTTGATGCACCTCACCTTATTACCGTATATCAAATCGGCTGCAGAGCTTAAAACCAAACCAACACAGCATTCAGTTAAAGAATTACTGTCCATCGGGATTCAACCCGATATTCTGATTTGTCGTACCGAATATGATGTCGATGCCGACACCAAACGTAAAATTGCCTTGTTTACCAATGTTCGCCCCGAAGCTGTCGTGGTATGTAAAGATGCCAAGACCATTTATCAAATTCCTCGGGATTTTTATGAACAGGATGTCGATGATTTAATCTGTGAGCGTTTCGGATTCAATTTGCCAGAAGCTGATTTAAGCGATTGGGACAGCGTTTGTGAAACTTTGCTCAACCCTGAATATACCGTACGTGTTGCGATGGTGGGTAAATATGTCGAACTCCCAGATGCGTATAAGTCGGTCAATGAAGCCTTATTACATGCAGGCATTCGTAACCGTGTCAAAGTCCAGATTGATTATGTTGATGCCGAAGCATTAGAACAGCAAGATGAGCAGCAAGTGCTCGGTACGGCTGATGCGATTCTAGTTCCTGGTGGTTTTGGTGAACGTGGTACAGAAGGTAAAATGCGTGCGATTCGTTATGCACGTGAAAACAATGTTCCGTATTTGGGTATTTGTCTAGGGATGCAGCTTGCTGTAATTGAATTTGCACGTCACAAAGCAGGGTTAAGCGAAGCCACTTCTACTGAATTTGACCGTAAAACTAAACAACCATTGATTGGTTTAATTACCGAATGGCTAGATGAACGTGGTGAGTTACAACAACGTAGTGACCAATCTGATTTAGGTGGCACGATGCGTCTAGGGGCACAAAGTTCAGAATTGTTGGAAGGTACAAAAATCCGTGAGATTTATAAACGTGCCGAAATTACCGAACGCCATCGCCATCGCTATGAAATGAATAATCACTATATTGATGCCTTGGAACAAGCAGGGATGAAAATTTCTGGTTATTCTACTGCTCAACATTTGGTTGAAACCGTTGAAATTCCAACACATCCTTGGTTTATTGCAGTACAATTTCACCCAGAATTTACCAGCTCACCACGTGATGGTCATCCCTTATTTGCCAGCTTTATTGCAGCAGCAAAACAACATCACGGCAGCTAAAACACAGGAAGTGATATGTCTGAACTCATCGCAAAAGAAATCGTCGAACTTGGTCACATCAAAATGGCAAACCATTTGCCATTTGTCCTCTTCGGTGGCATGAATGTGCTGGAATCCAAGGATTTAGCCTTTGAAATTGCCGAGACCTATATCGATATTTGCCAGCGTTTGGACATTCCTTATGTATTTAAGGCCAGTTTTGATAAGGCCAATCGTTCCAGCCTACATTCCTTTCGTGGGCCAGGGTTGGAAAAAGGCATTGAATGGCTCGCTGAAATCAAAGCCAAGTATAATGTACCGATTATCACCGATGTCCATGAGCCTTATCAGGCTGCCCCAGTTGCCGAAGTAGCTGATATTATCCAATTGCCCGCTTTTTTAAGTCGTCAAACTGATTTGGTCGAAGCAATGGCAAAAACCGATGCCATCATCAATATCAAAAAAGCACAGTTCCTGTCACCACGTGAAATGAGCCATATCCTGCATAAGTGTTTGGAAGCTGGTAATGATAAACTGATTTTATGTGAGCGTGGTTCGGCTTTTGGCTACAATAATCTTGTCGTGGACATGCTGGGCTTTGATATTATGAAGGCTATGAATGTCCCCGTATTTTTTGATGTGACCCATGCCCTGCAAACCCCAGGTGGGCGAACAGATTCGGCAGGTGGTCGCCGTGCCCAAATTACCACACTGGCACGTGCTGGTATGGCGACAGGTTTGGCAGGGCTTTTTCTTGAAGCACACCCAGACCCAGACAAAGCCAAATGTGATGGGCCTTGTGCATTAAGACTATCTCAATTAGAGCCATTTTTGGCACAGTTGAAAGCACTTGATACATTGGTGAAAAATTTTGAACCTTTGGATACACATTAATCGTGTATCTTTTTATTTTATTCATTTAACGACGATTGAGGAAATTTGAATGAGCCAAATCGCTGACATTCGTGCACGTGAGATTCTGGATTCCCGTGGCAACCCAACTATTGAAGCTGATGTGATTTTAGAATCTGGTGTCGTAGGTCGTGCCTGTGCACCAAGTGGTGCATCCACAGGTTCACGTGAAGCACTAGAATTACGTGATGGCGATAAAGCACGTTATCTTGGTAAAGGTGTACGTCAAGCCGTTCAAAATGTAAACTCAGATATTCGTAACCTATTGCTCGGTCAAAATGTTTTTGCCCAAAAAGACCTTGATGACAAAATGATTGCCCTTGATGCGACAGAAAATAAGTCAAAACTAGGTGCAAACGCAACTTTGGCAGTATCTTTGGCAGCCGCACGTGCAGCAGCCGTTGAGCAAAAAACTGAATTATTCCAATACATCGCCAACTTACGTGGTCAGACCACTTTAAGTATGCCTGTACCGATGATGAATATCATCAATGGGGGTTCACATGCAGATAATAATGTTGATATTCAAGAATTTATGATTGAGCCTGTCGGTTTTGGTTCATTCTCGGAAGCATTACGTGCAGGTGCGGAAATTTTCCATTCATTAAAATCAGTGCTAAATAAAAAAGGCTTAAACACTGCCGTGGGTGATGAAGGTGGTTTTGCACCAAACTTACGTTCTAATGAAGAAGCGATTACCGTTATTTTGCAAGCGATTGAACAAACTGGCTATAAAGCAGGTTCAGACATTATGTTGGCACTAGATTGTGCATCTTCTGAATTTTATAAAAATGGTCAATATATCCTTGCAGGTGAAGGCAATAAAGCATTTACCAGCAATCAATTTGCCGATTATTTGGCTGGTTTGGTACGTCAATATCCGATTATCTCGATTGAAGATGGTTTGGATGAATCAGACTGGGATGGTTGGGCATATTTAACCTCTATTCTTGGTGATAAAATTCAGTTGGTCGGCGATGATTTATTCGTCACCAATCCTGTCATTTTACAACGTGGTATTGACCAAAAAGTTGCCAACTCTATTTTGATTAAATACAATCAAATCGGTACCTTATCTGAAACTTTGGATGCCATTTATCTTGCCAAAGCCAATGGTTATACCACTGTGATTTCACATCGTTCTGGTGAAACTGAAGATTCAACTATTGCCGATTTGGCAGTTGGTACAGCAGCGGGTCAAATCAAAACAGGTTCATTATGCCGTTCTGACCGTGTGGCAAAATACAACCAACTGCTACGTATTGAAGAGTTAATTCAAGCTCCTTATCATGGTAAGGCTGAATTTAAAGGCTTAAACTGAGTCTAGGCATTTAAACTATGTTCACCTCACCAATCGGCAGAATTATTTTCGGACTTGCGGTACTGCTTATCGTAGGTCTGCAATATACCTATTGGTTGGGTGAAAGTGGTTATTATCAACATCAAAAATTACGAGATACTATTGTTTTACAAGAAGAAAACAATAAAGAGCTGAGGGAACGTAACCGCATTCTCGCTGCTGAAGTCTATGATTTAAAAAATGGTGTAGAAGCCATCGAAGAATATGCTCGCCTTGATTTGGGTTTGATTAAACCACACGAAACCTTTATCCAAATGAGTATGATTAGTGGGGCTTATCAGCCTATTTATCTCAATGATATCAAAATCAGTGATAAAGATAAATTGACCAATGAATTAGATACTAGCGATGTCAGCCCCTAAGCTTTGGGCAGTACTGCCTGCTGCAGGTTCAGGTCGTCGTTTTTCGACAACTGAATTAAAACAATATCAAATGATTTCGGGTAAAACCGTCCTTGAACATAGTGTCACTGCCCTTTACCAACTGCCATTGGCTGGTTGTGTCATTGCGATTAGTCCACAGGATACATTTGCCCAGCAGATTGATTTTCAACATCCGATTGAATTTTGCCTTGGTGGTCAGGAACGTGTGGATTCCGTACTGGCAGGTTTGTACCATTTAAAACATCTTGCTCAAGCCGATGATTATGTACTGGTACATGATGCCGCTCGCCCTTGCCTGCATCGGGCACAAATTGAGCAGATTTTGGCATTTTGCCAATCAAATGAAGCGGCGGCAATTCTTGCTGTACCTGTACGAGATACTTTAAAAAAAGCCAATGCCGAATACCTTATTGATAAAACCATCAGCCGTGAACAACTTTGGCAGGCACAGACCCCACAAATTGTGAAATACGCTTTGCTCATGCAGGCTTTAGAAACCGCCATTGTGCAAAAATCCCTTGTGACGGATGAAGCCAGTGCATTGGAATTACTCGATATTCCCGTCAAACTTTTACTAGGACGTACCGATAACCTCAAAATCACTTATCCCGAAGATTTGGCATTGGCGGATTTCATTTTAACCGCATTTCATCTCGGCAATACAGCATTAAGCAATAAACAATAATGCCAATCGCACCTGCTCATAACTCAATCCCGAAGCTGTGACTAGAGGGCGTAATTTGATACTGCCATCTTCGTTAAAATCTTCATCATTTTTACGTTTTTGCAATTTTTTATACACTTTACGAATCTGCTCTATTTCACTCTCATCAGGTTTTATTCGCTCAATATTTAAGCCCTGCTCCCGTGCCAAACGCCCCAAATGCGTAATAATGGTCGAACGGGTTAAACCTCGCTCGATGGCAATATCCTCAACATCATATTCGGCATCAAATAATGCTTTGGTTTCTTCTAAGGTATTGGGTTGCTCTTGTGGTTTAAGCTGCAATTTGCGTTCATTGCGGGTAATATCGGCTGGATTCAAGGTACCACCACAACGACGAATAAACGCATCATGTTGTTTTTGTAAATCTAAATCCATAAAATACTGTTCTGCTTGTTGTGATAGTTCTTGAAAACGTGCATCGGCTTTTATGGCCAAACGGTCAAGCTCCAAGGCCTGATAACTAAAATCCACCAATTTCAAACCATCTAAAGATTTTAGTCGAGATAAGGCAACATAACCTTGCCCTTTTTCAAAGGTATTGCCCAAATCAATCTCGGCACTTTCCAAGGTCATACCTTGACTTTTATGAATGGTAATCGCCCATGCCAATCGTAGTGGAATTTGAATTAAACTGGCTAATACTTGCCCTTGTTCATTGTCAATCGACCATGTTTCGGGTTCGACCAAAATATTTGAACCATCTTTCAATCTCACCTGTGGCAAAAGCCCTTGTTCTTCATCTTCAACAAAGCCCATCACCTCGCCAATACTGCCATTGACATAACCCATATCAAAGTTATTTTTGACAAACATGACTTTTGCACCTATTTTTAATTCCAGTTGCTGCGGTGCACGAACGGATGATTTTAAGGTTTCGATGAGTTTTTCATTACCTTCCACGATAGCATCAAAGTGTTTAGACTGCCCTGAAATTTTATGTAAATGTTGCTGATTAATATGATCCACATCCAGATTATGGGTATAAAGACGTGTCACAATCTCATCGGCATGTTGTTGGTATTTGCTTTGTTGCAAAATTTTGACTTGCTCTGGACTCACATTTTGCTGGCGAATGGCATTCAGAATTTGGTCAAGCACGCTATCCGACTGACGATGCTGTTCAGTTAAATAACACACCCGAAATTTTGCCTCAACCCATGCCTCAGACATAAAAGCAAATTTATCCCGATTACTTTCACCATTTTTTCCTACAGGTGGCAACTGAAAAAAATCACCTGATACAATCACTTGTATGCCACCAAATGCGTCATCACAGGCTTTAAAATATTTCAGTATCTGATTCACCAAATTTAATTGTTTGGCATGTAGCATCGAAATTTCATCAATGATCAAGACTTGGGCTTTTTCGATATGCTCACGTAAATATTTACGCTCATACATACGTTTTAAATCTGCTTCGGTGAGGCTATCCCGAATGCCCATCCCTGCCCATGTATGAATGGTCATACCATTCATGTGTGTTGCGGCAATACCTGTTGATGCGGTAATTGCAACGGGGACTTTTCGAGCCTTAAGATATTGGATATATTGATTTAAAGTATAGGTTTTTCCAGCCCCAGCCGAGCCTGTTAAAAAAACATTTTCTCCAGCTTTTAGTAATTTCAAGGCGGTTTCTTGTTTCATATCGCATCTAATTGACGTATAACATGGCAACAGTTTAGCCGAAAATACGGTATAGGCAAAAACAGTTTTTTTAATTTTCGATAATTCAACGACAAAATGTGTCGCTTTCTTCATTAGTGAATGAAATAAACCGTACACAAACCGCCAATCCATTTAAACGCTGGCTTCTGCAAAAATGCAGCTCTGCCCGCATCCGTTGCAATGATTTTGCCACAATCGCCAAGCCCAAACCACTCCCTACACCAGTGTTATGGATGCGATAAAATTTTTGCATAATATTATCGTATTCACTTTCATCTATACCTGCACCAGAATCCTCAATCCAAACTTCTGTATTTTGTTGATTTTGTTGCACTGTTACTTCAACCGTACCACATGCAGGCGTATATTTAATGGCATTATCCAGCAAATTACGCAAAACCAGCAAGACCGAATGTTTATCCAATTCTAATATCATCGGCTGCTCAGGTGCAATGAGGGCAAGGTCAATATTTTTTTCATTCACTAACGGATATAAATCCTGTACCACATCTTTTAATAATTGCTGAATAGATACGCGTTCCGATGCCTGTGTTTTGGTTTCACCCTGTCTTGCCAAGTCTAATAACTGCTGCACCATGTGTTGTAATCTTTTCACACCTTGTACCAGCGATGCAATTGTGCTCGAGTCCTGATATTCTTTTTCCAATATTTTGATTTGTAAATTTAAAGCGGTCAGGGGTGAACGCAACTCATGTGCTGCATGGGTAATAAATTCATTTTGCTCCTGCTGTGCCTGCTCTATTCTGGAAAATAAAGCATTTACCTCTGTCACAATCGCCCCAAGCTCCTGCGGATAATCCTGTTGCTGTAAGCGAGTTAAATCATGATATTGTCTTTGGGAAAATTCTTCCTGTAGGTTTTGCATCGGGCGTAAAGCCCGTCCAATGCCCCAATACAACCATAAGAATACTACTGGCAATAATAAGAGATAAGGAATCAACATCGTTCCAGCCAACTCAAATGCAACCAAACGGCGTACTTCCAAAGGCTGGGCAACCTGAATTTGTCGATCCTGCAAAGGAAGAATATAGGCAATAAACTCAACCCCAGCATTTTGATATTGATAATAACTTGCGGCAGTTTGCACAGTAGATAAAATCGGATGTTTGGCTTGTTGTTGAGGGATTTGCTGCTTTAAATAAACATCAACAAAAACATCTTCTTCCTGATACTGCTGTGTGGGGTCAAACTGGCTGCTGGTCAGTGCTGGTGCATAATCTGCCATCCATTCCGCCATATTTTTTAATTTTTGATCGAGAATTTCCTCAGTTTCATGGTAGGCGATTTGATAAGCAGCAAAAAACATTAAAATAAAGATACTTAAACTAATTAAAGAGCCTAATAATAAGGCTCTTTTTTTAATTGAATAAGATTGCTGCATATCCTCTCCTAACCCAGACGATAGCCAAAACCCCGTATGGTTTTAATAAAGTCTTTATCCAGTTTTTGCCTGATTTTGTGGATATAGACTTCAACTGTATTACTATTAATATCCTGTTCGTATTGATACAGTTTGTCTTCCAGTTCAGTTTTGCTAAAAATCTTAACAGGTGTCGTTAAAAAACTCTCCAGTAAAATCCATTCTTTCTTGGAAAATTCCAGCAACTCACCCTGCCAATATGCCTGATGCTGGGTTAAATCCAAAGCTAAATCTTTATAATTCAGGGTATCCATTGGCATTTTTTGTAGCTGAGTACGCCTTAATACAGCATGAATCCGTGCCACCAGTTCATCAAAGTCAAAGGGCTTGACCAAATAATCATCACCCCCCTGTTGCAGTATATTCAGCCTATCCTGCACCTGATCACGAGCAGAAATCACAATCACTGCCACCTGCGACTTTTGCCGAATTTTATGCAGTACCTCAAAGCCACTCATACTCGGTAAACCAATATCCAGCAATACCAGCTCAATGGGCTTACTGGCTAAAATCTGTAAGCCCTCAATGCCATTATTCACCCAATCGACCTGCATTCCCTCTAAAGCAAGCAGACGCTGAATAGATTGCGCAATCATAAAATCATCTTCTATCAGCAATATATTCATCCACTTATCCTATCTGGCACAGTGCTGTAATAAATCAAGATCTGCATGTTTGACCTGACTTTCGACATCCATCAAACTCAGCAAGGTCGAGAATAAATCATCCTGACTCATTTTACGATTTTTTTGCTGGCTTAAACAGGTGGTATGTTGTGGCTGTGCTTGCTGCCATTGTTCAGAAAACCACATCAACATCGGAATATGCGTCTGCTGTGATGGCGCAAATACATAAGGCGCACCATGTAAATATAAACCATGTTCACCTGTTGATTCGCCATGATCGGACAAATACCAAAAGGCGGTTTGATAATGTGACTGTTGCTGTAATAACTGAATCACTTGTGCCAATACATGGTCGGTATAAACAATACTATTATCATAAACATTGACTAAATCCTGCTGTGAACAGCCTTGTATGGCATTGGTCGTGCAAAATGGTTTAAAATGCTGATACGCTGCTGTACTCCGTTTATAGTACGCAGGTCCATGACTGCCCATTTGATGCAATACTATCACTCTTGGCGTGGTATCATTGGCTGGAATTTGTGTGAAATAATCTTTTAACCCATCAATCAAAATCTCATCATAACACTCATTGTCCTGACACCATTTTTGTTTTAATTCAGGTGAAAATTGATAATTTCCTACACGCTCACAGACGCCTTTACAGCCTGAATTATTATCCATCCAGGTCACTTTATAGCCTGCACGTTGCAGCAAATCCAGTACATTTTCCCGATGATTGGCTAATTGTGCATCATAACTTTCTCGCTGCATACCAGAGAACATACAGGGTAAAGAAACTGCCGTCGCTGTACCACAAGAACTGACCTGACTAAAATTAATCATCGGTAATTTCGCCAATTCAGGATTGGTATTGCGAACATAGCCATTGAGCGAAAAACTTTCTGCCCGTGCAGTTTCACCGACGACTAAAACCATCAGTTTAGGCAAGGCTTGGGTATTTTTAGCAACACGTTTTGCATCTTCACCATATTTAACCAGAGCTAAATGTTTTTTCGGAGCAAGTTTTTTATAATATGACCATGTTGAAGCAATCACATTTTGTGGACTAATATAACCTTTTAAATCCCGATGTTCACGTAAAGTCGCTGCCAAATCAACATAATAGACAAATGCCAATCCAGCAATCAGCAGTAGACTCATCAGCATCATGGCAAGTTTTTGCCATAACATTTGTATCATCGGCTGTTTCTTAATCTTTAAGGAGCAGAAAAATATAATCGGCAAAACAATCAAACTTACGAACCACAAACCCATTTTCAAGGTCATTAAATCCAGCACTTCTCGCCAATCAGTTTCAAACGCATTCTGAATTTGATAAGCATCAATACTCACCCCAAAAGTATTGGTAAAATACGCCGAACCTCCTGCCAAAAATAACAAGATGAATAAAATAGGTTTGGCAACCGAACGCCACAACAACAGATTAAACACCAGCATAAAATAAGCCAGTAAAACCAGACTCATTGCCAGAACAAAAAGCCACGCTGCCACACCAGAATAGGGAGTAAACTGTGCAAGTTTATTTAAAAATGCCAGATTAAATGGTACAACCATCCAGCAACTAAACAGAAAAATAAACCACTGCAAATGAATCGGTTGTTTTAAACGGGAAAGAATAGTCTGAAATTGCATCGCATAGAGTCTCACAATAATTTGCAGATATTTCCAATCAAAGAGAGATCAAGACATCCCGATTAAAAATCTTGCAACAATGTGCGTGCACTCTAGCGAACAAAACTTAAATTCAACTTAAATTCAACACAGAGAAAAAATACTTTAATTTATCCATGAAGTTCTCCATTACACCATTCATTACGCTCTATACTAGAAAACATAGCCAAAAACAGCTAAATCTCGTATCATATATCCCCTATTTAGTCGAAAGTTCCCGAGGGCTAAAATATGTCTTGGTCTGCTCATGTCACTGTTGCTACTGTGGTGCAACGTAATGACCGTTTTTTATTGGTTGAAGAACAAACTGAAGGGGTCATGCACCCTGTTTATAATCAGCCAGCTGGGCATGTCGAAGCAGGTGAAACATTAATACAGGCAGCACTTCGGGAAACATTGGAAGAAACGGCATGGCAGGTTGAAATTACCGATTTTTTAGGGATTTATACCTATACACCGCCCATGTTCCCAGACCAGACCTATTTTCGTTTTTGCTTCTTAGCCAAAGCCCTACACGATACGCAACAACCCTTAGATAATGATATTTTACAAGCAACGTGGCTTACACTGGCAGAATTGCAACATTCTGGCCGTGCAAGAAGTCCGCTTGTGGTCAAAGCCATTCAAGATGCTTTGGCGGGACAAAAATATCCATTATCTATGATTTATGAACACCCTTTTGCTCGTTTCACCTCAGATTTGGAAGCCTAATACGTTATGACCAGCAATATGCAACAACGTGTAATCGTCGGTATGTCAGGTGGGGTAGATTCATCCGTTTCAGCAGCCCTTTTGCTTGAACAAGGCTATCAGGTTGAAGGTCTTTTCATGAAAAATTGGGAAGAAGATGACGGTACAGAGTATTGTACCGCCATGACAGACCTTGCCGATGCCCAAGCGGTTGCCGATAAACTTGGCATTACATTACACACTGCCAATTTTGCCATGGAATATTGGGATCGGGTTTTTGAACATTTTTTGGCAGAATATTCCGCAGGTCGCACACCAAACCCTGATATTTTATGCAATAAAGAAATTAAATTCCGTGCATTCTTAGACTATGCGATGACACTGGGGGCGGATTTTATCGCCACTGGGCATTATTGTCGTCGTGGTGCAACACAATATAATCGCCAAAATGAGGCTTATGCTCCATTACTACGTGGTATTGATAACAATAAAGACCAGACTTATTTTTTACATGCAGTGCATGGGCGTGAGATTAACAAAACCCTATTCCCTGTCGGTGAACTGGAAAAACCACAAGTCCGCGAAATTGCCAAAAAATTGGATTTAGCCACAGCGACTAAAAAAGATTCGACTGGGATTTGCTTTATTGGTGAACGTCGCTTTAACGATTTCCTCAAACAATATCTTCCTGCACAGGCAGGCGAAATCGTATTGCAAGATGGTAAAGTCATTGGGACACATCATGGTTTGATGTATTACACCTTGGGGCAACGTGGCGGTATCGGTATCGGTGGGTTGAAAGATGCCAGTGAAGGTGCTTGGTTTGTGCTGCATAAAGACATTGCCAATAATCGCCTTGTGGTCGGTCAAGGACATGAACATCCCCTGTTGCTCTCAACCGAACTCGATAGTGAAGAAATTTATTGGATTGCAGGCGAACAAGAAATTCCCGCTTCTGGTTTACGTTGTACCGCCAAAACTCGTTACCGTCAGCCTGACCAGCATTGTACCGTTTATCCGCATACTGAATTTTCGCTTGGGGTAAAAGTGGTGTTTGATGAAGCCCAACGAGCGGCAACGCCTGGGCAATCGGTGGTGTTTTATCAAGATCAAAACTGTTTGGGTGGTGGTGTGATTCGCTCCATTAACGCCGCTTTACCGCCTTATTTACAAGGTTGAATCATGCACAATCTGCCTCCTTTTGCAATGCAACATCAACTGACCCATGCACAGCAGCAAACGCTGGCATTGGCGGCGGTATTTCAAGCCACACAACTGGTGCATGTCATCGCCATGTCAAACTCAAAACAGTTGGGGGAAGCAGGACGACAACATATTAAAATGTTAATACAGGCAGCACTCAATATCCGTACTGGGGAGAATCCTAATCCTGATAGTCTGGTATTTTTTCAGAGTTTAAATGCGTTAAATTTAGGCTTACAGACCTTGGAACAAAGTCTGGTCATGCCGTATGACCCACACCCTAAAGCACCGCATGAAAAATTAAAACTGAAAAATCCCAAACCAGCCCTCAATTATGCGATGGCATTGTTACACCTCTCGGCAAAAGTTTATCGCAACCCCGAACAGCAGCAAAAAATTAATAAAACCCAGCAGCATATTCTCAGACAATTGGCATTTTTTGATTATCAATATCAGCATCACAGTATTATCGCTGCCTTGGCACAACTGTACAGTGAAACTGCCAGCACCCTCACCCCCAAAATCATGGTCAAAGGCTCAAAAGATGCCTTTCAGGACAGTCATGATGTTGCTCTCATTCGTGCTTTACTGTTTACAGGACTGCAAGCAGCACATTATTGGCGTAATCTTGGTGGTAGCCCATGGAAAATGATTTTTGCCAAAGGCAAAATTTTGCGTGATATTCGCCATCTTGCCGAACTGCAACATTTTCAGCAACAGATTGAAATTAAACCCGAATCACTTTAACCGTACTTGCTCAATAAAGGATGTATCATGCTTTCAACCCTTACCGCTCTTTCTCCACTTGACGGACGTTATGCCAGCAAATGCGATGCACTACGCCCATTCCTTTCCGAATTTGGTTTAATCCATGCACGAGTGACGGTTGAAGTACGCTGGTTACAAGCCTTGGCAAATCATGCTGAAATTGGTGAAATCCAACCATTTAGTGCAGAAACCAATGCCGCTTTAGATGCGATTGTCAGCAATTTTTCCGAAGATGATGCTTTACGCATTAAAGAAATTGAACGTACCACCAACCACGATGTGAAGGCAGTTGAATATTTCCTAAAAGAAAAAATTGCCCATATTGATGAATTAAATACGGCAGGCGAATTTATCCACTTTGCCTGTACGTCTGAAGATATTAATAACCTCTCTCATGCCTTGATGCTAAAAAGTGGTCGTGATGTGTTAATCACAAGCATGAAGCACATCCTAAATGCGATTGCAAATTTGGCAGAAAAACACGCTGCTCAACCGATGCTGTCTCGTACCCATGGTCAAACCGCCAGCCCAACCACTCTGGGTAAAGAGATGGCCAATGTCGCTTATCGTTTGGCTCGTCAAATCAAACAATTTGAACAAGTGGAATTATTGGGCAAAATTAACGGTGCAGTCGGGAATTATAATGCCCATTTATCCGCTTATCCAGACATTGACTGGGCGGCACATGCACAAAAATTTGTTGAATCTTTAGGTTTAACCTTTAATCCCTATACCACACAAATCGAACCGCACGATTATATGGCAGAATTATTTGATGCCTTACGTCGTTTTAATACCATTCTGATTGATTTTAACCGTGATGTTTGGGGCTATATTTCTCTGGGTTATTTCAAGCAAAAGCTCAAAGATGGCGAAGTTGGTTCTTCGACCATGCCACACAAAGTCAATCCTATTGATTTTGAAAATTCCGAAGGGAATTTGGGTATTGCCAATGCTGTTTTGGCACATTTAGGCGAAAAACTTCCTATCTCCCGTTGGCAGCGTGACTTAACAGATTCTACGGTATTGCGTAATATGGGTGTCGGTTTTGCACAAAGTTTGATTGCTTTTGATGCCTGCTTAAAAGGTGTTGGAAAACTTGAACTCAATGCGGCTCGTTTGCTGGAAGATTTAGACAATGCACAGGAAGTATTAGCCGAACCTATCCAAACGGTGATGCGTCGTTACAATATCGAAAAACCTTATGAAAAACTCAAAGCACTCACGCGTGGTCAAGCCATGACTCGTGACATGATGGTGAATTTCGTCAATGGCGATGAACTTGCACAAGTCCCTACAACAGATCGCCAACGCTTGGCAGAAATGACCCCAGCCAGCTATACAGGTAATGCGGAACAACAGGCGAAAGATTTACCAAAATACCTCAATCCTTAAGTGAAGTTTCGCTAAAATACCGCCGAGACTGGCGGTATTTTTTATGGGACAATGCGAAAAATCAATATGAATAAAATCAAATGGGCAAGCATTTTTATCCTGATCATCATGATGGCGATTGCATCCATCAACCCTCTGGAAATGCAGTCTTATTTACTGCATCAGCTCGGTACAGTATTGATGCTGATTGCCCTATTCTATGGCAATCATAATATTAAACTCTCCAATGTAAGTTTTGTTTTATATTGTAGTTTTCTCGCAATCCATATTATTGCTGCCCATTATCTGTATTCTTATGTTCCTTATAATGACTGGGTAAAATCACTTTTACATTTTGATTTAAACCAGTTTTTTGGCTGGCAACGCAACATGTTTGACCGTCTGGTACATTTTGCCTATGGTGTATTACTTTACCCATTTTTCTATCAGACTTTGCAGCATTGGCTTAAACCTTTATCCAGTTCAATCAAAATAACGTGCATATGTATCATGTGGGTGATGGCAAGTAGTATGTTTTATGAATTGATTGAATGGTGGATTGCTATCGGCATGTCACCAGAACAAGCCGAAAATTATAATGGACAACAAGGCGATATCTGGGATGCACATAAAGATATGTTCTTGGCTTTCATCGGTAGTGTCATTGCTGGATTATTCTATCTGATTCACCCAGCAAAAAAATGATGTGGCATCATCAAACTAGACAGCACAGTATAAGCATGATCCTGTTTTATCTCGACCAATATACCTGATGAACCTTCTCAAAATACTCAAACCGAGTATAATTACCATCCTATTTTCTACGACGCAGTTGCGTATTCTAGCGAAATCTGCCTATGAATAGCTATCATCACATTCGATTTTCTTGTCTAATGGCATTCTCACTTTTAACCATCTCTTGTGATGGGCAATTGACAATGCCCCAAGAAAAAACGCTATCTATCGAACAAATTGCCAAACTCATTCCCTCACGTGTCAAAGAACGTAGCTCATGGGCAAATGATATCGTGCAAATTAGCCAGCAACTCAAAATCGAAAAAAATGCAGAAAATATGTGCACCATCATTGCAGTAGTCGATCAGGAATCCAATTTTGTTGCCGATCCTGTCGTTGCGGGATTGGGTGAAAAAGCCATTCGAGAAATTAACGAACGGTTAGAAAAAAAACTCGGTAAACAAATGGCGAATTATTTTGAAAATATGCTCAAAACTCGTCCAACACCAGAAAATAATTATCTCAGCCAAATTCGTAAAGTGAAAACCGAACGAGAACTCGACCAACTTTACCGTGAAATGTTTGACTATTATAGTAAGCAATATCATGTCAGCTTGTTGGCAGGTGCAGCAAAACTGGCTGGACAAGATATTGCGGAGCAATTTAATCCGATTACCACTTTAGGTTCAATGCAAGTACATATCCGCTATGCCAAAGCCAATAAGCGTAGCTTTATCAACATTCACAACTTGCGTGATGATATGTACACACAAAATGGCGGTTTATATTATGGCATTCATCGTCTGATGATGTATCCTGTACAATATGATAAACCACTCTATCGCTTTGCCGATTACAACTCAGGCATGTATTCTAGCCGCAATGCTGCATTTCAAAAAATGCTCAATACGCTCGCTAATGAACAATTAGATTTAGATGGTGACTTATTATTATATAACAAAGATGGCGATGTAAAACTACAAAAAAGTGGTACTGAAATTACCTTAATCCAATATTTTTCAACTGACCCCACAGCCCCACCAGCACGCACCATCCGCAGTGATTTAAAACAGGAAAAAACTCAAGATTTTGAAGACACTACGACCTACCAATATGTCGTTAAACACTATGAAAAACAAACTGGGCAGGAAGCACCCTATGCCATTATGCCTAAAGTCATCATTTCTGGCCCAAAATTGAGTCGTGATTATAATACCAACTGGTTTGCCAGCCGTGTCAACGGGCGTTATTTACGTTGTATGTCACAGGCGAAGCGGTTGAAATTAAATTAAACCTTCTGCAAGAGAAAGCCTTGCAAGGATTAAAGTTTTAATCGCTGGGAACGATTTACTGAATGTAAAGCAAATAAAGTCAAACATACTCGCTTAAACCTAGTGGCTATTCAAACCATTAAATTTAAGCGAATACAACCCATTCAGTTAAGCACTAAATGGATGACGTAAAATGATTGTCTCCGCACGGTCTGGGCCAGTAGAGATAATATCAATTGGGCAGGCAATCAACTGTTCAATACGTTTCACATACGCCAAAGCATTGGCTGGTAATTGTTCAATACTGGTTAAACCCACCGTGGATTCTGTCCAACCTGACATGGTTTCATAAATGGGTTGCAAACTTTCATACGCACAGGCATCTGATGAACCAACACAACCCGAGTCGGTATTTTCATAACCCACACAGATTTTGATTTCATCCAAACCATCCAAGACATCCAGTTTGGTCAAACAAATGCCTGATAAAGAATTCACTTCAACCGAACGGCGTAGAATTTCCGCATCAAACCAACCACAACGACGCTGACGACCTGTCGAAGCACCAAACTCATGCCCGACTGTACCGAGATGACGACCAACTGCATCACCTGTATCCGTGGCAGCATCATACATTAATTCTGTCGGGAACGGCCCTGCACCCACACGTGTGGTATAGGCTTTGGTAATACCTAGAACATAATCCAGATGCAAAGGTCCCATACCCGAACCAGAACTTACGCCACCTGCAGTCGTATTTGAACTGGTCACATACGGATAAGTCCCATGGTCAATATCGAGTAAAGAGCCTTGTGCCCCTTCAAACATGATCGATTGACCATTTTTGCGATATTGATGCAATATTTCAGTCACATCAATGACCAATGGTGCAATGACCTTACGCCATTCATCACAGAGTGCCAAGACATCTTCGACTTTCACCGCTTCCACGCCATAGTATTGTGTAAGCTGAAAATTATGGAATTCCAATAAATCTTCAACTTGATTTTTCAGTGCTTCACCACCACGAATCAAGTCCGCCACACGTACCGCACGACGTGCAACTTTATCTTCATACGCTGGACCAATACCACGACCTGTTGTACCAATTTTGGCATTCCCACGTTTTTTCTCACGTGCTTGGTCTAAGGCAATATGATTTGGCAAAATCAATGGGCAATTGGGTGAAATACGTAAACGTTCTTTTACAGGCACACCTTCTTGCTCAAGAATAGCCATTTCCTTGATCAGTGCTTCGGGTGACAGCACCACACCATTACCAATCAAACACAGGACGTTATCACGCAAAATGCCTGATGGGATAAGATGTAGGACGGTTTTTTTACCCCCAACCACCAGCGTATGACCTGCATTGTGTCCGCCCTGATAACGAACGACTGCAGCCGCCTGATCTGTGAGCAAATCAACGATTTTACCTTTACCTTCATCGCCCCATTGTGTTCCAAGAACCACAACATTTTTGCCCATAATTGCCTCATTACATCGTGTCAAAAATTGATTTCAACAATGGTATTTCACCATCGTTACCACTTAAAATTAAATTACCTGAACTTGCCAGCCCTGTGCAGTTTGAGCCAGTTGATGCGTTACCTGTGGAACAGAATCCATACCATCTTGCCCCAATAATTGCACCACTGTTTTCCCTTGCTGACGCAAATCGGCAATCGCTGCTTGCAAATCGGCAGCATGACCAGCAGGTGCAACAATCGTTTCGATTTGCATATATTGTTCTGCAACCAAACGATAAACATCACAACTAAAACCAGTGGCAGCACGTGAGCGACCAAAATGCTCCCCTATGCCATCATAGCGTCCACCTTGTGCTAGTGGCATGGCCTGATTGGGTGCATATACAGCAAACATCAATCCAGTATGATAATGATAACTACGAAGCTCTACCACATCCACACCGACTTGTACTTGTGGCCAACGTGCCTGAATTTGCGTTACGGCACTTTGCAGACTATTTAAAGCCTGTTGAAAATTGCAATCGCTCAACACATCTTGAGATAAGTGTTGCGTTAAAGCGGTTAAGTCGGTAGATAAACGCCCAAGCTCGTAAAAATCCGCACCATAATTCAACTGTGCCGTATAATCTTTAAGCTCTGGCAAGGCCTTACGCTGATACAGATCAGATAAGTCGAGTTCCTGCTTTGCATTTAAACCAGCAAGCTGCACTAAACTTTTAAATAAACCCACATGCCCTAAATCTAAATGCAACTGTGAATGATGACCTGCTATTTCTAATACACCGAGCATGGTATCCATCATTTCCACATCAGCATCAAGACCAGCATGACCAAATAATTCTGCACCGAGTTGTAAAGGTGCACGAGAAGCCGCCAACCCTTGTGGTTTGGTATGCAAAATCGTACCCGCATAGCAATAACGCGCCACACCTAATGTTGGGCGAACGTGTGCATCAATACGTGCCACCTGTGGGGTCATATCGGCACGCACACCCAATAATCGTCCAGAAATTTGGTCGATAATTTTAAAGGTGACTAAATCCAAATCTTGATTGAGAGCACTAAGCGAAGATAACGATTCTAAATATTCAATAAATGGCGTGTAAACCAGTTGATAACCACGTTGTGCAAGGAAGTCTAATGCTTGACGACGTAAAGTTTCAATGACCTGAGCTTGTTCTGGCAGAACATCAGCTACACCATCAGGTAACAACCATGTCTCTGAAATGGGCATGTACAAAAACCTAATTAATCTCTATCGACAAAATTGTCACATAAAAAAATCGGGCAATACCCGAATTGCAGCCTATTTTAGCATGAACTATTTAGCCTTGCACCCCAACATTGATATGCAATGTAAAATTATTCTGATTTTTGCGAAAGAATGGCTAAAAAACTTAGCGTGTGTCGCCACAAATTATATGATGTAATTCACATTATTTTAGTAAAATACTAGACAGGCAATGGTCGATTACCAACGACACGATATATCAGACAAACTATGGCAAACATTAGAACCGCTGTTGATAGGAAGAACAGGTTTATGGGGAAGTGTGTAGTGGTCAAGAAAATTTAGACAGGATTCAACAAACTTCTTACCCATTGCGAAATATTTTCAACAATTACAGTTATTTTACAAGAAGTTTCTTAAATCCAGATTCAAGACTAACGATAATGCCTTTCCCCAAACAATGCCGTACCAATACGTACAATGGTTGAACCTGCTGCAATTGCCGCCTCCACATCACCCGACATTCCCATACTCAAAGTATCCCAATTTTGAGGGTGAGCATGATGCACCTTTACTTGTTCAAACAAGGCTTGAGCATCTGCAAAAGCAGCAACATTATTCGGTGCAGGAATCACCATTAAACCACGCAAATGGATATTCGGTAACTGGCTCATTTGTGTAACTAAATTCACAACTTCATGAGGTTGGCAACCATCTTTACTTTCTTGCTCATCAATATTGACCTGTAAACATATATTTAAAGATGCTAAATCTACTGGACGCTGCCTCGATAACCGTTCCGCTATTACCAACCTATCCACACCATGTACCCAGTCAAATTTTTCTGCTAAATGTTTGGTTTTATTGCGTTGTACATGCCCAATAAAATGCCATTCAATCGCTAAATCTTCTAAGATTGCAATTTTATCTAAAGCTTCCTGTAAATAATTTTCACCAAATGTACGCTGTCCTAGCTCATACAGTGCTGTAATATGACTTGCAGGATGGTTTTTTGATACGGCTAATAACTGTACAGCCGTGCAATCACGTTCTACTTTTTGACAAGCATGTTCAATCTGCTGCAAAACTTGAGCATACTGCGAGGCAAAATTCGACATTTTCTTATCCTATAATACAAAAATTCATGGAATTCTCTATGAAATGACTTGGTTTCATAAAAGGAACACCGTATTATTCTAACCATAATTATGAATTTTGTGTTATCAAGGGATAGAAATGGATATTACAGAACTGCTAGCTTTCTCAGTAAAAAATGGGGCATCAGACTTACACTTATCGGCTGGCTTACCCCCCATGATTCGTGTGGATGGTGAAGTCAAACGCATCAACCTGCCTGCGATGGAGCATAAAGAAGTCCATCGTCTGATTTATGACATCATGAACGATAAACAGCGTCGTGATTATGAAGAGTTATTGGAAACAGACTTTTCCTTTGAAGTTCCAGGGGTTGCTCGTTTCCGTGTGAATGCATTCAATCAAAACCGTGGTGCTGGGGCAGTATTTCGTACCATTCCTTCTAAAGTCCTCACCATGGAACAGCTTGGTTTGGGGCAGGTTTTTAAAGATATTTGTGATTATCCACGTGGTATCGTTTTGGTCACAGGTCCAACAGGTTCGGGGAAATCCACTACCCTTGCCGCCATGATGGACTTTATTAACGACAATCGTTATGATCATATTTTAACCGTAGAAGATCCGATTGAATTTGTACATCAATCCAAAAAATGCTTGATCAACCAACGTGAAGTACACCGTGACACTCATGGCTTTAACGAAGCATTGCGTTCTGCACTGCGTGAAGACCCTGATATTATTCTGGTCGGTGAGATGCGTGACCTTGAAACTATCCGTTTGGCACTCACTGCTGCAGAAACAGGTCACTTGGTCTTTGGCACACTACATACCACTTCAGCAGCAAAAACAGTGGATCGTATTATCGACGTATTCCCAGCCGAAGAAAAAGATATGGTACGTGCCATGTTATCAGAATCTCTACAAGCGGTCATTTCACAAGCACTACTCAAACGTAATGGTGGTGGTCGTGTGGCAGCCCATGAAATCATGATTGGTACACCAGCGATTCGTAACCTGATTCGTGAAAACAAGGTCGCACAAATGTATTCCGCTATTCAAACAGGTGCAGCTCAAGGCATGACTACACTAGATCAAAGTCTAAAAGATCTCATCAAAAAAGGTATAATTACCAGTGCTGTGGCACGTAACCTTGCAAAATCCCCAGAATCATTCTTATAAGGTAAATCATGGACTTTAATGACCTTTTAAAATTAATGGTGGAAAAAAACGCATCGGACTTATTTATTTCCGCCGATGTCGAACCATCAATGAAAATTAATGGACAGATTTTACCTGTCACCAAAACCAAACTTAGCCCTGAAATTATTCAGCAGTTGATTCATTCCATTATGAGTGACAAGCAGCGTGATGAATTTGCTCGAACTCGTGAATGCAACTTTGCGATTACCGATCGAGAAAAAACATCTCGTTTTCGTGTCAGTGCATTTCAGCAACGTGATATGCCTGGCATGGTACTGCGTAAAATTGAAACTCGTATTCCAACAGCTGATGCCTTACGTTTACCGCCCATTTTAAAAGAACTTGCCATGACTAAGCGTGGTATTATTCTGTTTGTCGGGGCAACAGGTACAGGTAAATCCACTTCCCTCGCTTCCCTGATTGGGCATCGTAATCACAATTCACGTGGTCATATCATTACCATTGAAGACCCGATTGAATTTGTCCATCAACATGCAGGCTGTATCATTACCCAGCGTGAGGTTGGCATTGACACCGACTCCTTCGAAATCGCACTCAAAAACACCTTACGTCAAGCTCCTGATGTTATCTTGATTGGTGAGATTCGCTCTCGTGAAGTTATGGATTATGCCGTGGCGTTTGCCGAAACAGGTCACTTGGTATTTGCAACACTGCATGCCAACAACGCCAACCAAGCCCTTGACCGCATTATTCACTTCTTTGATGCCGATCGTCACGGGCAGCTGTACATGGATTTATCACTCAATTTAAGAGCCATTATCGCTCAGCAACTTGTACCCACTAAAGATGGTAAAGGTCGTCGGGCAGCGATTGAAATTTTAATTAACTCACCCTTAATGCAGGATTATATCCGTAAAGGTGAAATTCATGAGCTCAAGGATTTGATGAAGCGTTCTCGTGAATTAGGTATGCAAACTTTTGACCAAGCCTTATTTGACCTGTATAAAGCAGGCGAAGTCACCTATGAAGATGCACTCAAACACTCTGATGCACCAAATGATTTACGCTTACAAATCAAGCTATCTGAAAGCAATGCAACGAGCCTGATGAATGAAAGCGGCAAAGGTTTGTTTATCCAGCATGATTAAATGTTCCGCAACAAAAAAATAGCTCCCATTCGGAGCTATTTTTTCGCTTACCACATTTTAAACAAACTGTAAAAACAACCAATACAAACCACCTGAAAGCATCACTGTTGCAGGTAACGTGAGTATCCATGCAGATAAAATGGTTTTAATCGTCGCAGTCTGCAAACCCGACTTATTGGCAACCATTGTTCCTGCCACCGCACTATTCAAGACATGTGTTGTGGATACTGGCATCCCAAAACCATCCGCCGCCGCAATGGTGCTCATCGCCACAAGCTCAGCCGACATACCCTGCCCATAGGTCATATGATTTTTGCCAATCCGCTCACCCACCGTCACAACGATACGTTTCCAGCCCACCATTGTTCCCAAACCTAGAGCAAGAGCTACTGCAACTTTGACCCATGTTGGAATATATTGCAGGAAAGCATCCAGATGTTTGCGATAAGATTGCACCACTTGCTGATCTTCTACCGACATTTCAGGTAACTGCTGACTTTTTTCCAGACGTTTAAACGCTGTCGTACTTAAATACATGTCATTACGTAACGCAGTAATGTCTTGTTCTGGAATTTTATTTAAATCCGCATATTGACCCAGACGCTCTCCTAAGTGATCGGTTAGGCTGGCTAATGCTGGCACAACTTGAGGATTGATTTCTTTGGTTTGAACATATGTTGTAATCACTTGGCGTGCCTGTTCATCAGCAATATCCTTATGCTGTGGATAGATCACCAACGCCGCTTGATCCGATAATTGTTCAAATGATTGTACATGCTTTTGATCCAACGTTTTATTTAATGAATATGCCAAAGGTACTAGACCAATTAAAATCAACATAATCAGCCCCATACCCTTTTGTCCATCATTAGAACCATGGGCAAAACTCACACCTGTACAGGTAAAAATCAGAATCCCACGGATGAGTGGTGGTGGTGGCGTATTGCCTACAGGTGGCTTAAATAAATCCATCTGCTTTTTAAAAATGACTTTTACCAATAAAAAAAGAAGAAAAGCAAACGCAAAACCAATTAAAGGTGAGAAAAGTAGTGCCTTTCCAACCTTAAGCATTTGATCAGTATCAATACCACTGGTACCACTTAAACCTGCGTGTATCAGTTGGTTCATCAACCCCACACCAATGATTGAGCCAATCAAAGTATGTGAACTAGATGCTGGAATACCGAAAAACCATGTGCCTAAGTTCCAGATAATTGCGGCAAGTAACAAAGCAAATACCATAGCAAAGCCAGCACCACTGCCAATATTCATAATCAGCTCAACGGGCAACAAGGCAATAATGCCATAAGCGACAGCACCACTGGCAACCATTACACCAATGAAATTACAAAATCCAGCCCACATCACTGCAACAGGTGCAGAAAGAGCATTGGTATAAATCACTGTTGCAACTGCATTGGCTGTATCATGAAAACCATTGACAAACTCAAAGGCAAGAGCAATGAATAAAGCCGTTCCAAGTAGAATGACTGAATAAAGGTGTAATGCTGGGACGTGTGCGAGATCATTGCTGAGTTGAACGCCAATATAAATCAGAGTCCCCACAATAACCGCTAGAAATACAGGCATAAAGTATTTCGGTAGCTGAACATGAACATTACTAGACTTTTGGTCTATCGTGTCCTGATTTGAGTCATTTATTTGTGCAGTCATAAAAATGCAACAATTGTAAAATTAGGCGTAGTGTTATCTTATTTTATGACAGTTGTATGACAAATACTGCCAAAACTTCGCCATTTAGCATAAAATATATCGAAATTTGCCATATCTCTTTGAATATATTTTGGAAATTATTTTTATTTTTTATCATATATCGTAACCTTATCACCCACGTATAGCATGAAGAATCACTTTTAACAGACACTTTTGATGTGTTACAGATAAATTTTACGTTTCTTTAAACTTTTTTTGGATTTAAGAACTCAATACCATACGCAAAGCCTATTTTTAGGCTAAAATACTGCTCGGTTTCAAATACATTAATCCCTACATAGAAGGAATGCTGCCGTGGACGTACGTCTATCAGATCGTGTCAATGCCATCAAACCATCCCCTACCCTTGCTGTGACCAACAAAGCGGCTGAGCTAAAAGCTGCTGGTAAAAACGTCATTGGTCTAGGTGCAGGCGAGCCTGATTTTGACACACCTCAACATATTAAAGATGCAGCAATCAAAGCCATTCATGATGGTTTTACCAAATATACTGCGGTTGATGGTACAGCAGGTCTGAAAAAAGCAATTATTGCCAAATTAAAACGTGACAATAATCTCGACTACCAGCCAAACCAAATTCTTGTATCCTGTGGTGGCAAACAGTCTTTCTTTAATCTGGCACTTGCCTTATTAAACAAAGGTGATGAAGTGATTATTCCTGCACCATTCTGGGTAAGCTATCCAGATATGGTCATTATTGCAGAAGGCACGCCTGTTATTGTCAAATGTGGTGAAGAGCAACGCTTTAAAATCACCCCTGCACAATTAGAAGCAGCAATTACCCCAAATACTCGTTTATTGGTACTGAATAGCCCATCAAACCCAACAGGAATGATTTATAGCAAAGCTGAACTAGAAGCATTAGCAGATGTTTTGCGTAAATATCCACACGTACTGATTGCATCGGATGATATGTACGAACCCATTCGTTGGGAAGATGAATTTTACAATATCGCAACCATTGCACCTGACTTGTATGATCGTACCATCGTATTAAATGGCGTATCAAAAGCCTACGCCATGACTGGCTGGCGTATTGGTTATGCCGCAGGCCCTGCCAAATTGATTGGTGCGATGAAAAACATCCAATCACAATCAACGTCTAACCCAACATCAATTTCGCAAGTTGCGGCTGAAGCGGCATTAAATGGCCCACAAGATGTTCTTCAACCGATGATTGAAGCATTTAAACGTCGTCATGACCTTGTAGTGAATGGTTTAAACGCCATCAATGGCATCTCTTGTCTGCCTGCTGATGGTGCATTCTATGCCTATGCCAACATCCGCCCATTGATTCGTGCCAAAGGCATGAAATCTTGCACGGAATTTTCTGAATGGTTACTGGAAGAAGTCGGTGTGGCTGTTGTACCTGGTGATGCGTTTGGTCTAGGTGGTTTCATGCGTATTTCCTATGCAACCGCAGATGAAGTTCTGATCGATGCTTTAGCTCGTATCAAACAAGCTGCTGATTCTATTGATGGTGTCGATGCTGCCATCGCATCTATCGAAGCTGAAAAAAATGCTTAAACTGTAAGAATATGCTATTTAACCCATGATACGTCATGGGTTTTTTATTGTGCAAGAATAGATGTTTTCAAGATAAATGTTTATTAAATCATCATTTAAGTCAAAAAAATCATTTCCTACATTCAAGTCTCTTGACCCGATTTAAAATTTGTCTATAATCACAACCACATTCTCCCATAGCTCAGTCGGTAGAGCGACGGACTGTTAATCCGCAGGTCCCTGGTTCGAGCCCAGGTGGGAGAGCCAAATACAAAAAAGCCTACTTTTCATCAAAGTAGGCTTTTTTATAATCATGAAAGATGTCTAGACGATATAACGATATTAGACTTGAGCATTTAGTATGCTCTGTTCCAGCTTTCGCCAGTCCTGTTCTATTCGACTAATGATTTCTAACCGATTATCTAGCCCTGCTTGAGCAGCGAAATCCACCTGAAAATTGGATGGAATCACATTAATATCCAACCAACCCTGTTCGCTATAAACCTTCGCTTTAATACGCTCACAATTTTTGAGTTGCTGTAAAATCGTCAATAATTTATCCGCATCAAATTGCCAACGCTTGGGTAAGCACCAACCTGCAACATAATAACCCTGCTGATGACTCACGTAATGATATGGTAAAGTTTTCGGTTCACTTTGCGGTATCAACGCTGCTGTGGTTGGTGGTAAGGTTAATAATGACTGTTTTTTTACCTGTTTCACTTCCCGAACTTTATCCAGATTAGACAGTGCAATATGACCATCATCCATCTTCATCCATCGCTGATGAAACGTTGCATAAGATTGTTGTAAAATATCAAGCTGTGTAAAATCTGCTGCCGTCATTTCCAAATGATGTGAAACTAGAACAATATCAGCGACATCTAATTGCTGTAAGAAAATTTCATGCTGCTGCCAAAGTTGTTCATGCAAACGACTACCATCAATAACCGTGATCACCTGCCGTAAAGATAAACTCTGCTGCCAGTGTGATTCACTCAACTGCTCAATCAGTTGTCTAGGATGTCCCAAACCTGTGGGTTCAATAAACAATCGTGTGGGCTTAAACTCGGATAATAACCGTGCCAATGCAATCTGCATCGGTAATTGTGACGTACAACACAAACAACCACCGAGCACTTCTTTGACTGCAATGCCATCGTTTGCAATCCAAGTCTGGTCAATACCGATTTCACCAAACTCATTCATTAACACTGCCCAGACTTCATGCTCAGGTTTTTGCTGTAGTAGTGCTTTGAGCAATGTGGTTTTCCCTGCCCCCAAAAAACCTGTAATAATATGCGTGGGAATCGCCTGAATATGCAATTGCATCGCTGACTTAATCTTTTTTGCTGCTAAATTCACGCCATGCACCCCATCCTGCGATCAGACCACCCAGCCCCAAACCAACAAATAAATAACCTAAAATACTATTAATATCCCGATAAATCGCCATCGCCCCTACGACGATAAAAACAATCAATACCAACACCAAGAACACCACAACCCAAGGACGTGTTTTCTCTTTGCTCATGTTTACATCACTCTGTATATCACTCATACTTGATAGTGTCACATAGAACAGGCAAATTTGCCAAATATAAAAAAACGAGCCGAAGCCCGTTTTTTGAAAAATTTCATCCGATTAGAAGCGAGCACTTAAACCCACTTTAATCACTGGAAAAAACTCATACGCTGTATCTTGACGAATTTGATCGATTTCTTTCTTGATGGCAAGATCTTCAGCAGAGCCAGCAACAACTTTGTCACCAGTTAAAGTAACTTCAGGATTTCCAGTATAGTAAGCACCAACTTCACCAAATAAACCCACACGCTTGGTAATAGATGGAGAGAAACCTAAACCTAAATACGGTGCAAAAGTACTTTTGTACGATAATTTACCATTTAAATTCCCCACTTTTTTGGCATCATATTTCGTGCCATCGATTTCATAAAAACCCAAACCATCTGGTTTACCATCAATCGAATAATCATTGTCTAAATAAGCAACACCTGCTGCCACATAGAGCGAATTGGCAAATGGACGAATTTCAGCATTTAGGTATGGTGTACTTTGTTTAAACTCAACGTCATAAGTTACCCCATTAACATCTAAGTCACCAGACCATTTAAATGTACCACCATTATAACCCAATGTCAGTGCTGTATATGGATTTAGACTCCATGCTACTGCACCACCATAACCTACAGTACCAATTTCAGCACGTAATTGTGCAGGCTTAAAACTAGAAAATGTTGCAACGCCTTCATCGGTTACAACCTTTTCATCAGCCATTGCCAGAGTTGCAGCACTTGCTAACGCAGCAACAGCAATTAATTTTAACATTTTCATCTTAAACTCCTCCAAAAACTCAAACTATGTGTTTGAATGACTTAAATTCTACTCAAAATCAATTCAAATTGTGACTATTTTTTGAATTTTTTTGTTACATTTTCAATTATTCCCATATTTATATGATTTTGAATGTTTTATTTTAAAATTTTTATATGACTAGGCGGACTATCGGCTTTGTTGTAGAATATGCCTCGATTGTATTCAGGAAATAAGACCATGTCGCAACTTGCTCAAATTATCGAACAAGCCTTTGAAAACCGTGCAGAACTATCTAGCAGCAACTGTCCACAAGAGATTCGTGATGCTGTACAACAAGCCCTTGCAGGGTTGGATAATGGTACGTTACGTGTAGCTGAAAAACAAAATGGCACTTGGGTCGTCAATCAATGGCTAAAAAAAGCAGTTCTCTTATCGTTTAAATTAAATGATAACAAACCGATTGAATCGTGTGATTTGCAATTCTTCGATAAAGTAGAGACCAAATTCACAGGTTGGACAGCAGAACAATTTCAAGCTGCGGGTATTCGTGTTGTCCCTCCTGCGGTTGCACGCAAAGGCAGTTTTGTCGCCAAAAATGTCGTTTTAATGCCATCTTACGTCAATATCGGTGCGTACGTTGATGAAGGTACAATGGTCGATACATGGGCAACTGTGGGTTCATGTGCTCAAATCGGTAAAAACGTACATTTATCAGGTGGTGTCGGTATTGGTGGCGTATTAGAGCCATTACAAGCCAATCCAACCATTATTGAAGATAATTGCTTCATTGGTGCACGTTCTGAAATTGTTGAAGGTGTGATTGTTGAAGAAGGCTCAGTGATTTCAATGGGTGTATATATTGGTCAATCTACCAAAATTTATGACCGTGAAACTGGCGAAATCCATTATGGTCGTGTGCCTGCTGGCTCAGTTGTTGTGTCGGGGAATTTACCATCAAAATGTGGCAAATATAGCTTATATGCTGCCATTATCGTGAAAAAAGTAGATGCACAAACTCGTGCAAAAACCAGCTTAAATGATTTATTACGTGCTGATTAATTCAGCACAACATTCATTCGGCTTGCGAGCAAACCCTTTTTAGTTGGCTAAATCACCCCATCCTCACCACCTTTTTCTCCAAAGGTAGGTGTACTGGGGTTTTATACATTGATATGTTTTCTTCTTATTCTGCTATGCGTTTATTTTTCTATGCGTAATCAATTCATCCCCGTCACCGATCCATCAGCAGGGCTAAGAATCACCGAGATTTTTTATTCCCTACAAGGTGAAGCCAACGAAGCAGGTTACCCGACAGTATTTGTACGGCTAACAGGATGCCCATTACGTTGTGATTATTGTGATACCACTTATTCTTTTGAGGGCGGTACACGCTTAAGCCTTGAGCAAATTCAACAACAAATCGCCAGCTATCAAACTCGTCATGTCTGTGTCACAGGTGGTGAACCTCTTGCTCAACCCAACTGCATGGCTTTATTGAAAAATTTATCTGATACAGGCTACCATGTTTCCCTAGAAACCAGTGGTGCATTGGATATCAGCAAAGTCGATACTCGAGTTTCTCGTATTGTCGATGTCAAAACCCCTTCCAGCAATGAAGTACAGCGGAACCTCATCAGTAATTATGCTCATTTAACACCGCATGACCAAATCAAATTTGTGATTAGTCATCAGGAAGACTATGAGTGGTCAAAGGCTTTTCTTGTAGAACATCAACTCCATGATAAAGTCGGAACTGTCTGGTTCTCCCCTGCTTTTGCCATTGATGGTGATATTCGGTTGCCTGCACTGGCACGTCAATTAGCACAATGGATTTTACACGATCATCTGCCTGTAAAATTTCAGTTACAACTACATAAACTCTTATGGCAGGATGAAAAAGGTCGCTAGTCGCCTAATTATTCCACACACTTTTGACCATTTCATTTTCTGCTTCATGCTAAAATATGCACATTCATACATTTGTTTAACGGGATGGTGCAATGCGTGCTAAAGCTGTGGTTTTATTATCTGGTGGTTTAGATTCAAGTACCTGTTTGGCTTGGGCGGCTGCACATTATGATTGTTATGCCATCAGTTTTATGTATGGACAACGTTCAACCAGTGAATTGCAAGCTGCCCAAACTTTAGCCCAAAAATATGCCTTAGAACATCGTATTATCAATATTGATTTAGGCAATATTGGTGGTTCTGCTCTTACCGACCACAATCTCGCCGTTCCAGAACAACAACAAGATGGCATTCCGATTACTTACGTTCCTGCCCGCAATACGATTTTTTTATCTTATGCACTGGCACTTGCCGAAGTCAAGCAAGCCGATGCAATAGTGATCGGGATTAATGCAGTGGACTATTCAGGCTATCCCGATTGTCGCCCTGAATATATTGATGCTTTTACCAAGATGGCAAATCTTGCCACCAAAGCTGGTGTAGAGGGTCATCCGATTAAAATTGAAACGCCACTGTTACATTTATCCAAAGCGAATATTATACGTTTAGGGCTGGAACATGGTTTAGACTATGCCCAGACCGTATCCTGCTATCAAGCAGATACTACTGGACGTGCTTGTGGGAAATGCGATAGCTGTCGTTTACGCCAACAAGGCTTTGTTGAAGCAGGTGTTACAGACCCTACCCGTTACGTCAGTCAATTTATGTAATAAAGGATAAACTTACCCAATGAAAATGAAAGCGATTACAACGACACTCCTTAGCCTATCCATGTTCATGACAGCATCTGTTTTTGCAGCGGATGCCGACAAAGCCAAAGCAGAATTTGAAGCTCTCAAAACCGAGTACAAAAACAGTATGGAAGCTGCAACAAAAAGCAGTGATATTCGGGGTGGTCTAGTCAAAGCCTGTGCTATCAAATATAAAAAAGCGGTAGCAGAAAAAATCCTGACACAAACCGAAGTCACCAAACTGTGCGGATGCAGTGTGAATGCTGAAGGCACAGTAACAGTTGCAGACAATTGGGCATTACAAAGTGCTGCCAATGCCAAAAATGAAGAAAAAATCAAACAATTACAAATTACTATGCTCAAACGACAAGGTGATAGTATCAAAAAATGTGTAGGTACAGCATTGGATCAAAAACTCACCAAACTCACGCAACAGGCTCAAGCTGCTGCCACCAATAAATCTTGATATGTTAAGGATAAAACATGAATACACCAGACTTGATGACTTTACCTGATTTTATGCTCGCATCATCGCAGGGTGAGCTCAATTTAAGTCAATGTGTACATGACTGGTTGATTATTTATTTTTATCCTAAAGATGCCACCCCAGGTTGCACCACACAAGCCAATGAGTTTAGTCAATTGAATGCAGCGTTTCAGGCATTGCATGTACACATCATTGGCGTATCTCGTGATTCTCTGAAAAGTCATGAGCGTTTTATTGAAAAACAAGCCATCAATTTCGCCTTAATCAGTGATAGTGACGAAAAACTTTGCCAGTATTTTGATGTGATTAAGCAAAAAAATATGTATGGTAAACAGGTGATGGGCATCGAACGTTCTACCTTTATTTTTCATCAAGGCAAACTGATCAAAAGTTTTCGTAAAGTCAAAGCCGCAGGACATGCCGAGTTGATACTCAATGAAATAAAATCTTTACAGCAAAGTACCTAAATGTTGGACTGATTGATGATAGACATATCTTGCCGTTGATAATGCTGCTGCAATTTTGGATACCACTGACTTTGTTGAAAATATTGCAAGAAGTGTTGTACATGCGGTGGAAAATGCTGCTGATCAATTTCCCCACGATAATATTTTTCTCGTAAAGGTGTCGCCGATAACGCATTTTTTAAATTATCCAGTTCGATCAGCTGCCATTCTGGAAATAAGTTAAGATAATACGAGCTTTCATCTTTAAAATGCCCAATTAAACCCACTTTTTTCCCAGTATGGGTCACAGCATTTACAGCGGATTTGACTGCATTCGTCCATTTTTCATTATGATATAAGTCAATCATCGACACACAAATCAATCGTTGTCGCTGATGTTCGGAAAAACTCCCCAAAATCATGTGCTCTCGCTCAACCACCGAAAATGGATTCTTAATCGTACGTTCATTTTGTGCCGACCCTAAAACCAAAATCACTTTTTCACTCATCGACAAAGCGATTTCTATCACTTCCTGATGTGCCAAATGAAACGGCTGGAAACGCCCGATAAATACGAGATAATCAAACATTTTTTCCTGTTGCAACATTCTCAACCTCAATCTATGAACTGTACAGTTTTACAAAATTTTGTTAAAACAATCGTTATGTTCTGTTCATGGAAAAAACAATGTCTTTAGATTGCTTAAACAACCCAATTCCTCATCTACATGCCCAGTTACAACAAGGTATTTTAACACTGGCAATTCACCGCCCAGAAGCAAAAAATGCTCTCTATACTGATTTATATCTTGCCATTGAACAAGCTCTATATCAGGCTGACCAATCCTCAGAAGTACGTGTGGTCATTCTGCGTGGTGCAAATGCAGACTTTACCGCTGGCAATGATATGCAAGATTTTGCTGCAAACCTCAAAAATCCTGTCTCTCCTGCGGGTAATGGTGCTCCATTTCGCTTACTCAAGGCAGCAGCAAAATTCTCCAAACCTTTGATTATTGGCGTGCAAGGAGTCGCTATTGGTATTGGCGTGACGTTATTATTACATGCCGATTTTGTCTATGCTGATGAGTCTGCACTTTTCCAGATTCCTTTTGTGAGCTTGGGATTGTCACCAGAAGGCTGTGCTAGCAAGCTATTACAGCAACAGGCAGGTTATTTATTGGCAGCCGATTTGTTATTATCCGCTCGTCGCTTTGATGTACAGACTGCTGTACAGGCACGCATTGTTAGCCAAATCAGTGCTGAACCTTATTTACAAGCCGAAAAAACTGCTCAACATTTAAGTCAATTGCCCTTAGCTTCACTCAAACAAAGCAAAGCCTTGATGAAAGCCAATCTGGATGACATCATCGACTGGATTGACCATGAGGCAGAAATTTTCATGCAACGTGTACAATCACCCGAAATGCGTGAAGCTCTCACCGCATTTAAGGAAAAACGTAAACCTGATTTTTCTAAATTTTAATCAATCATCTTGGGAAGTGTATCATATTAAAAAGTATGCTCACTTCCTAAGTCCTTTCCTAGGCTATACTATTCTTTTGCTTGTTCTAGTCTAAAAATATGACGATTGCCCATTTTTTTTCAATTCCGCTACAAACGGATTTTCAGCAACTTTATGTACAGCTTCATCCATATTTTGGTTTTGTATTTTTACAAGATGACGATCAACCCGTATTGGCAATGTTACCAAAATCTTTATGGCAACCTGAACAGCAGATTCAATATATTCGACAAGAAGATTTATCTTATCAAAAAATCGTGCAGACACAAGATGTCGATTTTTTACCGACACACACCACCACATCATCTTATCAAGGTTTTACAGGCGGCTATATTGCGTTTTTTTCTTATGATTATGCCGCACAACAGCATATTCCGCTTAGGCATGTACAGCAACCAAGTGCAATTGTTGCAGAATATGATATATTTATCAGGCACATACAAGGGAAATGGCAGCTTTATGTCGCTGATGAGTTACGACAATCGCCTGATATACAAGCCTTGATTGACACATTACAGAAAAATCATACACCACAATATCCAACATCTTTTACCCTGCAACATCCCATGCAAGCACGCTGGACAAAGGCAGAATATGCCGATGCTTTTCAGCGTGTGCAAGCGTATTTACATGCAGGTGATTGCTATCAAGTCAATCTCACACAACAGTTTTATGCCGAAATTGCACAAGGGCGATTATCTGCCCTGCTCCCTGAATTATTGGCACTGAGTCAAGCACCGTATGCAGCGTATTGGGCAATCGATGATTTTGAATTGTTAAGCTGCTCGCCTGAATTGTTTATTGAATTTCAAGATCAGCGTGTTTTGCGTACACGTCCGATTAAGGGTACATTGCCACGCCACCCTGATGCACAAGAAGATCGTAAGCAAAAAGCAAAACTGGCACAGTCCGACAAGGATAAAGCCGAAAATCTCATGATTGTCGATTTACTTCGCAATGATTTAAGTCTTTATGCCGAGATTGGCTCAGTCAAAGTGCCACATTTATTTGAAATTGAAAGCTTTGCACAGGTGCATCACATGGTCAGCGAAATTCAGGCCACATTAAAACCTGATGTAGATGTTTTGAATGTTTTAAATGCCGCCCTGCCTGGTGGGTCGATTACAGGTGCACCGAAAATCCGTGCCATGCAGATTATTGACGAGTTGGAAGGTCATGCTCGTGGTGCATATTGTGGTAGCTTGGGCTATATCAATTATGATGGAACGGGACGTTTTAATATCCTCATTCGTACCTTACAACGCTATGGCAATCAAGTAAATATCTGGGCAGGCGGTGGGATTACCGTTGCTTCACAGCTTGATGCAGAATATCAAGAAAGTTTGGATAAGGTTGCTGCTTTACTTGCGGTTTTAAATCAATACGCAAAAATTTAAACGTATTCTTCTGGTTGGAAGAATACGTTGTACACATTAGCCAATAATATTCGCCAAACCTGCCAATAATCGCTGATTTTGTTCTGGCGTACCAATGGTAATACGCAAAAAGTGATCAATACGTGGTTTATTAAAATAACGCACAATGATGCCTTGTTCACGTAAACCTTGTGCAATATTGACTGCCTGATGCTGCGGATGCGTAGCAAAGATAAAATTAGCTTTGGAAGGTAAGACCTCAAAACCGAATTGCTGCATCTGTGTCACCAATTGTTCACGATTGGCAATCACTTTCTGACATTGTTCCACAAAATAAGGTTCATCTTCAAATGAAGCAACGGCGGCTGCAATGGCAAAACGGTCTATCGGATATGAATTAAAACTATTTTTCACCGCTTCTAGTGCCGCAATCAAATGTGCCTGTGCAATCGCATAACCCACACGCAAACCAGCCAAAGAACGTGATTTTGAAGTGGTCTGACACACCACGAGATTTTCATATTGTCCAACTAGACTGACCGCAGACTCCGCTCCAAAATCCACATAGGCCTCATCAATCACCACCACAGCATCAGAATTTTGCGTGAGTAATTGTTTGATTTGCTCTAGTGAAATTGCACAACCTGTCGGTGCATTGGGATTGGTAATAATCACACCACCATTGGGTTGGCGATAATCATCAATATCAATTTCAAAGCGTGCTGTTAATGGAATTTCAAGCGTTTTTAACCCAAAAAACTGACTATATACAGGATAAAAACTATAGCTAATATCAGGATATAAAATCGGTTTATCCTGTACAAAGAACGCTTTGAAAATATGTGCCAGCACTTCATCCGAGCCATTACCGACAAAAACTTGGGTAACATCCACATGTTGTTGCTGTGCAATCGCCTGCTTTAATGCAAGTGCATCAGGGTCTGGATAGAGTTTTAAAATATCCGCTTGATTGACCAGCAATGCCTGTACCGCTGCCACGACTTTTGCCGATGGCGGATAAGGATTTTCATTGGTATTGAGTTTGACTAAATTTTGGATTTTTGGCTGCTCACCTGGCACATAAGGCTCAAGTTCACGGACTTGCGGACTCCAAAAACGCTTTTGTTGGGTTGTAAACGTCATTTTTTTATCTCAAGGGGCGTATACAATACGCCCCTACATCATCAATTTAATCAATATAACGGTAACGTGCTGAACGTGCATGTGCATCAAGATTTTCTTGTACCGCCAAAATATCTGCGGTTTTTGCCAAGGTCTTCACCCCCTGCTCAGAACACATGATTAGGCTGGAACGCTTTTGAAAATCATATACTCCCAAAGGCGATGAAAAGCGTGCAGTCCCCGAAGTAGGTAACACGTGATTTGGCCCTGCACAATAGTCACCAATCGCCTCAGGTGTAAAACGCCCCATAAAAATCGCCCCTGCATGGCGGATCTCTCGGCTCATCAATTCAGCATCATCCAAACACAGCTCCAGATGCTCAGGTGCAATTTTATTAATTAATTCAATCGCTTCTGCACGGTTCTTCACCAGCACTAATGCACCACGATTTTCAATAGAAGTGCGAGCAATGTTTGCTTTTGGTAATTGTGCCAAATGCTCTTCAATCGCTTGAGCAACGTCTTCTAACAACTGGGCATCTGGAGTAATCAAAATTGCCTGTGCAACCGTATCATGCTCTGCCTGTGACAACACATCCATTGCCAGCCATTTGGCATTATTTTGTCCTTCAGCATAAACTAAAATTTCTGAAGGTCCTGCAATCATATCAATGCCGACTTGCCCAAACACGGCGCGTTTTGCTGCTGCCACAAAACGATTACCAGGCCCTGTAATTTTATCGACTTGAGGAATGGTTTCTGTACCATATGCCAATGCTGCAACGGCTTGTGCCCCTCCAATCGTGAACACACGATGCACGCCCGCAAGATATGCAGCCGCTAGTACCAATGGATTTAATTCCCCTCTCGGTGCAGGCACCACCATAATAATCTCGGCCACGCCAGCCACATGTGCAGGAATCGCATTCATCAATACCGAAGATGGGTAAGAAGCCAACCCACCTGGCACATAAATGCCCACCCTATCCAATGGTGTCACTTTTTGCCCTAAAGTATTGCCCAAATCATCCACATACGTCCAGCTCTGCTGTTGCTGCTTGTGGTGAAAAGTACGAATACGATCAGCTGCCAGCTCTAAAGCCTGACGAACCTCGGTATCCAATCCCTCAAATGCAGATTGTAATTGTGCCTGAGAAAGCTCTAGTTCAGCAAAAGATTGGGCTGGATGATGGTCAAATTGTTGTGTTAAAGCCAATACATGACTATTACCCTTAGCACGAACATCGACAATGATTTGATCGACGGTTTTTAATAATTCTGGATCATTAACGGTTTCAAACGCTAAAAGTTCAGCCAATTGCTGTTTAAAATTCTGGTTCTGAGTAGATAAACGACGCATCAATCTCTTCCACACGCAAACATGAAAACAGGTAGTTTACCTGTTTTCCATGTCTTTGTGGGGGTTACTGAACGGATTTTTAATGTTGTCTGGATTGAACCGCCTGCTCAAGTATGGTTAAAATTGGATTTAAAAGATGTTGTTTACGTTTAAAACTGGCTTTATTGACAATTAAACGTGAGGATACTTTACAAATTTCTTCCAAAGGTTCTAAACCATTGGCACGTAAAGTATTGCCTGTATCCACCACATCAACAATATAATGTCCAAGCCCGACCAGTGGTGCAAGCTCCATTGAACCATACAATTTAATCACATCAACCTGCTCGCCACGGCTGGCATAGAATTGACGGGTTAAATTGATGTACTTGGTAGCAATACGCAAACGACCTTGCGGTTTTTGCATCCCAACCTTACCCGCCGTCATCAATTTACAATTGGCGATTTTTAGATCCAATGGCTCATAGACATTTTCTGAACCATATTCCATCAGCACATCTTTACCCGCCACACCAAAATCTGCCGCACCATTTTCAACATATGGCGGCACATCACTGGCACGTAAAATGAGAATCCTGACCTGTGGATGTGTCGTTGGAAAAATCAATTTTCTTGATTTTTCAGGATTTTCCAGTAATTCAATGCCAGCCTCAGCAAGCAAAGGTAAGGTTTCTGTTAAAATCCGCCCCTTACTCAGTGCCAATGTTAAACCATGATCAAAATTACCCATAATGGATTGGTCTTGCTGCATCATTACTTAACCTTTCACTCTTTGAATATCTGCACCTAAAGTACGCAATTTAGCCTCTACATTTTCATATCCACGATCAATATGATAGATACGTTCCATCACTGTTTCGCCCTCGGCTGCAAGTGCTGCAATCACCAAAGAAAATGAAGCTCGTAAATCAGTCGCCATCACAGGTGCACCCTGTAACTTCTCTACACCTGTCACCACCGCATCATGACCCTCTACCTGAATATTGGCACCCATACGGCACAATTCAGGCACGTGCATAAAACGATTTTCAAAAATAGTTTCTGAAATCGTCGCAAAACCTCGACCCAATACATTAATCGCCATCAACTGTGCCTGCATATCCGTTGGAAATTCAGGATGTGGCAAAGTACGAAAACTCACCGCTTTCGGACGTTTTCCTTGCATATCCAGCTCAATCCAGTCTTCACCACGAGTGACCTCTGCCCCCATTTCCTCAAATTTTTCCAGTACACTTTCCAGTAAATTTGGATCGGTATGGGTAGTCCGAATTTTACCACCAGTAATCACAGCAGCAGCAAGGTATGAACCCGTTTCAATACGATCCGCAACAACATTGTATGCACAGCCATGCAATTGTTCAACACCTGTCACAGTCAATGTATCGGTATCCAGACCCTCAATTTTTGCACCCATTTTTATCAATAAATGAGCTAAATCGGTAATTTCAGGTTCACGTGCTGCATTACGAATAATGGTCGTACCCTCAGCCAACACTGCAGCCATTAAAATATTTTCTGTACCACCAACAGTGACCATATCAAAAACAACTTCACCACCTTTTAGACGACCATTGACTTTGGCATGAACATAGCCTGCCTCAACTTCAATCTCTGCACCCAGTGCTTCCAATGCTTTTAAATGTTGATCAACGGGACGTGAACCAATCGCACAACCACCAGGCAAAGACACTTTCGCTTCCCCATAACGTGCCAGCAAAGGCCCAAGTACCAAAATAGAAGCACGCATGGTTTTGACCAGTTCATAAGGTGCAAACTGATTATCTAAAGTACTGGTATCAACTTTTACCGTATCCCCTTGATAATCAATCGTCACCCCCAAACCAGAAATCAGTTTAATCAGCGTATTGACATCTTTAAGATTCGGTACATTGCCAATCGTCATTGGCTCATCAGTCAAAATCGTCGCTGCCAATAATGGCAAGACTGCATTTTTCGCCCCAGAGATTCTGACTGTACCATTTAAAACATTACCACCACGAATGATAAATTTATCCATTTAAATTCAAGCTCCAAACATGCTTGCTTTACGCCATTCTTCTTTGGTCATTGCACGAATAGTCACCGCATGAACCACACCAGATGCAATATGTGCATTCAATGGTGCATATACCATTTGCTGGCGAGCCACCGTTCTTTTTCCCTCAAAACCATCATCAACAATACGCAGCTCAAATTTCCCTGCTTGCCCTGTGACATGAACCTCGGCATGGGGAAATGCTTGCTGTAATAATTGCGAAAGCTGCTCACTATTCATTGCTCTGGTCTCTCAATCACACGTCATAAAAATGTGTTTATATTACTATAACTTTAGGCCATACTCCAAAAACTCAACAAAAATAAAGGGTGCAATTTATTTAAAATGCACCCTTTTTCATCAAAGACCTATTACGCCACTTTTTTTGTTCTATAACGCTCTAATTGGTGACGCAACTTTTCCGATAATAAAGTAATCGCCTGATACATATCATCTGCCGCCGCATGAGCAAATAACTCTTTACCTGGTAAACGTAAAATCACTTCAGCACGATGATTATCCTGCCCTTTATGGCTACGTGTAGTTAAGCGATGCACCTTTTCTAATTTCACCTGCATACTACAGACATCATCAAAATGTTTGGTCATCTTGGCAAATTGAGCAGTTATTTTTTCTTCGATTGCTGGAGTAATCGCTAAATGATGTCCACGAATTGCGATATTCATAATCCCGTCTCCTATCATTATCTTAAGTGAACACAACACATTACAGCACAAAAAACCACAATCTTTTTTGAACGCATTTGGTCATGTCACACTCCTGATTTAAAACCACGTACCGAAGTACACCTTTAAATAAACATAGTTCATCGTTTAAATCAAGGTCTTTCGCTCAGAAGATGCAGGAATATTTAAAGATTCACGATACTTGGCTACAGTACGCCTTGCCACATCAATACCTTCATCCTGTAATAATTTCGCAATAATATTATCAGACAACGGTTTTTTCGGATTCTCAGTACTAATCATTTTTTTAATCATCGCCCGAATTGCAGTCGAAGAACATTCCCCACCTGTTGCAGTCCCCACATGGCTAGAAAAAAAATACTTCAATTCAAACAAACCACGTGGCGTTAAAATATACTTATTGGTCGTTACCCTCGACACCGTAGATTCATGTAATTCCACTTCATCGGCAATATCCCGTAGCACCAAAGGCTTCATTCCCTCCGCACCAATTTCAAAAAAATTCTTCTGATGCTCAACAATACACGTGGCGACTTTTAACAATGTTTTATGCCGCTCATCAACACTTTTAATAAAATTCTTAGCTTCCAACATTTGAGATTTTAAATACTGATTATCCGTACTTTGGTCAGCACGTCGAATCATTCCTGCATAAAATGGATTCACTCTTAACTTTGGCAAAATATCAGGATTTAAAAACACATGCCAATGCGTATCTTTCTTCTGTAAAATGACATCTGGGATTTGATACTCACCTTCTTTCTGCTGAAATTTAGCACCAGGCTCTGGATCAAATGACTTCAGCAAAGTGATCGCTTGCTTCAGTTGTTCCAAATTGAGTTGCGTTTGTTTCATCAAGCGATGAATGTCGTTCGTGAGTAATAAATCTGCATGATCCAATAATTTTTGTGCCTGTAATTTCAATTCACAACTTTGCTCAAAACTTTCCAACTGTAAAGCAAGGCATTCTACCAAATGACGTGCTGCCACCCCTATCGGATCTAGCCTCTGTATATATTTTAATACCACAATCACTTCAGCCAGTTCAATCTCATCCGTCCAACCAGCCTGTAATGCTAAATGTTGTGCAGCAGCTAAAATTTCATCAAGCTCAGAACCCAAGTAACCACGATCATCAAGTGCATCCACAATACAATAAGCGATCACCTTATCCATTTCAGAAAGATGTAACAAATTAATTTGCCACAACAAATGCTCTGCTAAATTTTCTGCAATTACTCTATTATCCTCACGCTCCTCATACTCGGGAGCTGCCAAAGCTGTAGATTGGTGGGTATAAATATCATCCCAATCGGTATCTACAGGTAAATCATCTGGAATCTCATGACTAAAATCATCTTGTAATGATGGATCTTTCTGTTCTTCTTGTTGTATCGAAGAAAATTCGTCTTCAATTTTTTCCAATAACGGATTACTATCTAACTGCAATTGAATTTCTTGTTCTAACTCCAATGATGATAGCTGTAGAAGTTTAATCGCCTGCTGTAATTGAGGCGTCAGTGACAAAGTATTTGCAACTTTCAAACCAACCGATAACTTCATATTCATTCTGCTCTATTCTAAAATAGCAAATAATTTCGCCTAGCAAATATCATGCCTTATGCAAATACTAACTACAAAAGATAGCAAATGCAATACATGTATTTTCACCAACCTCTTTATCTGTAGCATTTTGCTCAAAAATTTTATTCCAACCATAAAAAAACATCCCAACCTCTTTTGAGATTGGGATGTTTAGAATTTAAAAGCTGGCGATGACTTACTCTCACATGGCAAATGCCACACTACCATCAGCGCGAAGAGGTTTCACTTCTGAGTTCGGGAAGGGATCAGGTGGTTCACTCTTGCTATTGTCGCCAGCAAACTGTTGTGGTGTTTTGGGGTCTTATTGATCATGTTGTGTTTTCACTTCATGTCTGCCTTACTTACGAACCAAAGAG
>SSHE01000038.1 GCA_008017315.1 Acinetobacter sp. | reverse complement strand
GCTTGAAAGTATGCAAAGCCTATGGTATCTTTCTTTCCGTCCTAATGAGTACATCTTAAGACAATATAGAGGATTGGTGTAATGGTAGCATGACGGTCTCCAAAACCGTTCGTCAAGGTTCGAGTCCTTGATCCTCTGCCAAATTCTTAAAAAACCTGTTGCATTGCAACAGGTTTTTTTATGGCTGAAATTTTGTCCCACATAGTAGCCCACATAAAAATTCCGATTAAACCAATTGTAATTGGATGGAATCAGCAGCCTTTGGATGGCTACTAAAAGTTACCAGTTGTTTATCGTACTTCAAAATAAGAAATGTCTTTTAACTTCCCATAAAGTTTTTAACACTTTTGGAGTCTTTGAACTAGCCTCACTATCTTGCCCACTACACTTCACTACCCATAGCTTCTTCCTTTCTCTTTGCTTTTTTCTTTTTTTTCTTTTGAGGCTGTTGGACTTCACCATCTTCTACGGCTTGCCAATATTCTAGTTGTTGCATGACTGCCGCAAAAATCGAATCTTTGCTATAACGTCCTTTTTTATCCAATGTTCCAACAGGACGTGACATCAAAATTTCCAATGCCTGTTCAATATTATCAATGGCATGGATATGGAATTGGGCTTGTTGTACCGCATCAATCACATCTTGACGCAACATCAGGTGCTGCATATTTTGACGTGGGATAATCACGCCTTGTGTACCTGTTAAACCCTGCAATTTGCAGGCATCAAAGAAGCCTTCAATCTTGGCATTGACCCCACCAATCGGTTGTACTTGTCCAAGCTGATTCATCGAACCAGTAATGGCCCAAGATTGGTCAATCGGGATTTGGCTAATGGCTGAGATTAACGCTGAAAGTTCGGCAACGGTTGCACTATCGCCATCGACTTCGCCATAACTTTGTTCAAAGGCGAGGGCAGCAGAAAAATGCAACGTCTGAGTACGTCCAAAATGTGCTTTTAAAAAGCTCGACATCAATAACACACCTTTGGCATGTAAAGAACCGCCCAACTCGACACTACGTTCAATATCCAAAATATCACCGCCGCCTTGATAGACTGATGCTGTCAAGCGAGAGGGTAAGCCAAATTCGACATCTGCATAATGAATCACCGATAAGGCATTAATCTGCCCAAGGCGATAACCTCGAGTTTCGATCAGTTGTGTGCCACGAGAGAGGTCTTGCCAGTACAATTCTCGTAAATAGCCCAAGCGATACTGGCGATGTTTTAAGGCTAAACTAATATGTTCTGCGGTGACAACGCTATCTTGTTTTTGTGCAGCATGATGATGCGATTCTCGGATCAGGTCGCCCAAAGTTGCGGCATGTAAGGACAGTGATTTCTGATCTTCTGCTTGACGACTGGAATCGGTAAGCAATGCTGCCAAAGCCGAACGGTCAAAAGGGAGTAACTTATCCGCTTGTACATAATCCGCAATCAGTTGCATATACGCCTGTTCGTTGCTTTCGTTACGTTGCAGAGTATCGGTAAAATCAGCACGGATTTTAAATACACTGCCGAGTTCTGGTTCATATTCCAAAATCTCGTAATACATTTGTGGTTCGGCAAGCAGAATGACCTTGACCTGTAAGGGAATGGGCTGTGGTTCAATGGAAATACTGCCTGTTAGGGTGAGCATGTGTTCCAGTGAGGATAATTTAAGCTGTCCTGATTTTAAGGCACGTTTTAAGCCTTGCCATGCGTAAGCATGTTCCAGTAATTGTTCCGCTTCCAGAATTAAAAAACCACCATTGGCACGATGTAGCGACCCCGAACGAATCAAGGTGAAATCAGTGGTAATCGTCCCCATCTGGGTCAGTTGTTCGACATGTCCGAGTAGATTGTAATGGGTTGGAAAATCCTCAAACACAACGGGTGCACCAGAATTCAGTTTATGTGTCGTGATGACATTGACCTGATAACGAGCAGGTACACGGTTAAATGAGGTTGGGCTAAAATCGTCTTCTTCCCGATTGAGAATCAGTTCTACATGATCGATAATGTCTTGTGAATAGTGTTTCAGGTAATCTGCCAAACCCTCTACATCATCAAAACGTTGTAAAATCGACTTGATTTTTGGTTCAACCACTTGTTTGGCAATGTCATGATTTAAATCAATGACTTTATCTTGTGCGGTATCTTCCATACTGCCCAATTTTGAACCTAGACGTTGTAATTTTTTATCCATATAACGGATATTAGAAGCGATTTTGATACGTTCTTTAGGGTTGAGGGCATCAATGTCTGCTTGTGTCATTTCCTGTGCATGTTGTTCCTGCTGATGTACGGGAACGAAGCAATGCTCTTCATTTTTCGATACCAGTTTTAAGGATAGAGTTTCACCTTCTTGCGTCAGCTCTAGTAAAGCATCTTGTTGTTGTTCGCTGATATGTCCACGAATAATTTCAATCTGTTTATGATAGGTTTCGGCACTAAAACGACGTTCAAGTTGTTGTAAAATCGCCACCCACATATCGTGCATGGCTTTTTGGAATTTTGGTGCTTGTCCTGCGGTAAGCTCTAAGGCGATGGGTTGGCGAGCATCGGAAAAATTATTGACATAAATCCAGTCTGATGGCGTTGGTAATTCTTTGGCATGTTGCTGGAGTAAACGCTTAATCATGGTGCGTTTACCAAGACCTGCTGTACCGACTGCAAAAATATTATAGCCAGAATAAGGCAGTCCAATGCCTGCTTCAACCGAGGCTTTGGCACGGTCTTGCCCCAAAAAATTATTCAGTGGTTTAATGCGTTTGGTTGAACTGGGAATTTGGCTTAAATCGGGAATATGCGTAAGCTGTTCAGATTGTAGTCGGGTATTGTGTATGGTTGTTTCAATGAGGGCATTGGCTAATGCACACACGTGAGGGAAAAGAATGGTTTGGTCTAGGGGATAACTATTGGCATTTTGTTCGATTATTACAGGGTTATTCACAGTATTGCTCACAAAATCATCCATAAACATCATATCGGTCGTATTAACAATGTATTAAAACAAGGCACTTTATTGCTTTAATTCAAGTGTAATTCTAAGATTACATGGCTTTATGTACTTCGTCAGCATAAACTTAGTTAAATTGCTGCATTTCTGTATGAAATATCAACAATCTCAATGAATGATAGGATAACACTTTCGATGTCAGCTCCAGCTCATCACACAAAAACTAAAAATTGGCAAAATGCCTTTTCTGCATTTCTTGATCGTCGTGCAGTGATTATGCTGTTTTTGGGATTCTCAGCAGGGATACCGCTGTTATTAATTTTTTCGAGTTTGTCGTTATGGTTAGGTGAGGCTGGCATTGAAAAAAGTGCCGTCACCATGTTTAGCTGGGCTGCACTGGGTTACTCGTTTAAATTTGTCTGGGCACCTTTGATTGATGAAATTCCAGTGCCATATTTAACCCGAAAATTGGGGCGACGACGCGCTTGGTTGTTCATTGCACAATGTTTGATTATTGTGGCGATTGCAGTGATGGCGATGTCCAATCCTCTATTGGGACAGTCCGCATTAATCCAAATGGCCATCGGTGCGGTGATGCTGGGCTTTGCGGCGGCGACACAAGATATTGTATTGGATGCTTATCGTATTGAGTTGGCAGAACGTGAAATGCAGACGGTATTGGCTTCGACCTATAATGCAGGCTATCGTATCGGCATGATTGTCGCTGGTGCAGGGGCATTATTTATTGCAGCGGCATTAGGTACAGCCAAAGGTAATTATATTTACGAAGCATGGCAAAGCACCTATTTTATGATGGCTGCGGTGATGCTGGTGGGTATCATAACGACGCTGGTGGTACGAGAGCCACAAGTCAATCGTATGGATAAGCATTATTTGCGTTCTGATTATTTTCGTTTGGTGGTGGTTTTTTTCTGTGCCGTGAGTAGTTTTGTTGCTGGGTTTATTGTGCTGGGCAATCTCATCAGTCAAATGACGCTTAAAGATCCATTTTTGTCTTTTGCATTGGAAGCGGTTCGTTTTATGGGTTCGGCTGGAATCGCCTTTGTTGTAGGATTGCTACTGGTTAAAGTCGGTGCGGTCAATCGCCAAATGGCAGTCGAAACATGGGTTGCACCTGTGGCTGATTTTTTTAAGCGTTATGGTTTTAAATTGGCTTTGGTGCTTTTATTACTGATTGGTTTTTTTCGTATCTCTGACATTATTGCTGGGGTGATTTCCAATATTTTTTATCAGGATATGAACTTTAGTAAGGAGCAAATTGCCGAGGCAGTAAAAGTCTATGGGGTCTTGTTTTCGCTTGTCGGTGGTTTTCTTGGTGGTCTGTTATCACAGCGTTTTAATATCATGAAAATGATGTTTATCGGGGCAATTCTTGCCAGTAGTACCAATCTGATTTTTATTGGATTGGTCAAGTCTGGACAAGCTTTAGCTCCTGTAACGGTGATGATTGGCGAGCAGCAATATCAAGCCCAAACAGACGAAGTGGGGTACTGGAATATGGATGTACCCACAGCAATTTTAATGCAGGCACATGAGATTAAAACCACGGTTGCCTTTTCTGATACAGCAACAACACAACACAATACTTTGCCTTATTTAACTGCACAAGCAGCACAGCCGATGCAGATTCAATTGCTCCCCATTACTCGGGATAATGTGATTGATGCTCAAGAGGCCAAAGAAAAAAATATCGTGATTGAAGGGCAGATCGTTGGAATAGATACGCAAAAAATAAATATACAGGATGAGATTCACGTGGTGCTGGATGGGCAGCATTATCCAGTCAAATTGGATGCCAAAGGCCATTTTAGTACCACAATTGCGGGGCAAAAATTATCTGAAGCAGTTTATCCGCATGTGTTGGTACATTATGAATATGCGGATGGAAAATTTATTGAAAATGAAGTGATGTACAAAGTGGATACCCATGCACCTGTTGCAGTTTTAAAAAATTATATTGATACCATCCCGTATATTGATGGCAAACAAGAGTATTATCCAATCTCGGGTAAAGTGATTAAACCTTACAGCAAAGCATGGCTATACTTTGCTATTATTGTCGATAATCTGGCATCGGGTCTAGCAGGTGCGGTCTTTATTGCCTTTTTATCGAGCTTAACCAGTGTATCTTTTACTGCGGTACAATATGCGATTTTTAGTTCACTCATGACACTTACCCCCAAAATTTTAGGTGGCTATTCAGGTACAATTGTAACCAAAATAGGTTATCCAGACTTCTTTTTAATGACCACTCTAATCGGGATTCCGATTCTTATTTTAGTGATCTGGGTTGCTAGGCTGTTAAAGCAGCATGAAAATTTAACCAATACATAAGGAATATTCACCATGCGGATGCTGCATACCATGTTACGCGTAGGTAATTTAGAGCGTTCTTTACAGTTTTATACCGATGTGCTGGGCATGACGTTATTGCGTAAACGTGACTACGAAGAAGGGCGTTTTACGTTGGCTTTTGTTGGTTATGGTGATGAAAAAAATCATACTGTGCTAGAGCTTACACATAACTGGGATACCGACCATTATGACTTAGGTAATGCCTATGGACATATCGCCATCGGTGTCGAAGATGCTTATCAAGCCTGTGAAGACATTAAAGCTCGTGGTGGAAATGTGGTACGTGAAGCAGGGCCAATGAAAGGTGGTGTGACGGTGATTGCATTTGTTGAAGATCCAGATGGTTATAAAATTGAATTGATTCAACTGGATAAAAATGCGAATAATAACTAGCTTTGTCGATGGTCAGACTTTCGTATCATAAATGGTCTCTATGTTAAAACTTCTCGCCCTTGATCGTTTTACCATGCTGTTGATGGTGATGGTTATACTGGCAACATTCTTGCCTGTATCGGGGCAGGCTGCGAGCCTGTTTCATCAGGTGACTACTGCGGCAATTGCGATTCTGTTTTTTCTACATGGAGCAAAACTCTCCCGAGAAGCTGTCCTTCAGGGCATCATGCACTGGAAACTTCATACACTGGTATTTGCCTTTACCTTTCTCATATTTCCGATTTTAGGCTTACTTGCCAAGCCTGTACTCTTGCCAATCCTTGGACAGGAGTTGTATTGGGGTTTTCTGTTTATGTGTTTTTTGCCCTCGACAGTACAATCTTCAATCGCCTTTACTTCGGTGGCAAAAGGAAATATTGCGGCGGCGGTGTGTAGTGCTTCATTTTCCAATATCATTGGCATGTTGATTACGCCGATTCTGGTGAGTTTTTTTATTTTGGGGCAAACACAGCATGATTTTGACCCGACATCCTCCATTATTCAGATTGTCTTATTGTTACTTGTCCCCTTTATTCTCGGGCAGCTATTGAGAGCATGGATTTATCCGTATATGGTCAAAGTCCCGAGTTTGGTCAAAGCCTTTGACCAAGGTAGTATTTTGATGGTGGTGTATGGGGCTTTTAGCAGTGCAGTAGTGGCAGGCTTATGGCAACAGGTAAGTGGCTTAACTCTGTTCTATCTGATCCTTGCTTGTTCTGTTTTACTGACGGTCATTATGCTGCTGGCATATTATCTGCCCAAATGGTTAGGCTTTCATCGGGCAGACCTCATCACGGTTTTTTTCTGTAGTTCAAAAAAAACACTGGCGAGTGGTGTACCGATGGCACAAATTTTATTCATTGGTCAGCCACTTGGGATGATTGTATTACCCATTATGCTTTTTCATCAAATTCAGTTGATGGTCTGTGGTGTGATTGCAGCCAAATGGGCAAGACATACAGATGTGTAGATTTATTCGCAAAAATGTATAAATTCACGTATAATAACGCTCACTTGTTGGCTTAGCTCTGACTTAGAGTCTCGGTGAGTCAAAAGAAATGGTCTGTTGTCGTGTTTATCTGCTGTTTTTTTGTATAAAATCCAGCGTTTCCTCAATATTTGAGAGTGATAAATAGCGATAGCAGCTTAAGCCTTTCTTCACTTAGGAGTCATCGACCATGCGTGCCGATATTCACCCAAAATATGAAAACCTAGTTGCAACTTGCTCTTGTGGTAACGTCATTGAAACACGTTCTGCTTTAGGCAAAGACACTATTTATCTTGATGTATGTTCAGCTTGTCACCCGTTCTACACAGGTAAACAAAAATCTGTGGATACAGGTGGTCGTATCGACAAGTTTAAACAACGTTTTGCAGGTATGTCTCGTAGTATCAAACGCTAAGATATGCAGTCAAAATGACAAAAAAGGGCAATGTTTAAATTGCCCTTTTTTATGTCACAATGCAGGGACTAGCCTGCATGATTGACAAAATCAGCCTGTTTTGCCTGATAATAATTGCCTTGTAAATAGCGTGTATCCACATTCCAAGCATTGGCAAAAGCGTTCATATCATTGAGTTCACTCAGTAGGAACAGAACATCTTCATTGTGTTCCTTGTAGCCTGTAATTTTTTCTTGAAGCTCAACCAGCCCATCATCATTTTGTAATAAGGCAGTAAAGTCGGGTGTCAGCTTAGCAAATTTGATTTTGAGCTGTTGCAAAATATTGACGCAGTACATCGAACGACCAAAATCGGCAATGGTAATACCAATATTTTGCTCTTGTACAATTTGCAAGAATTTTGCCGCATGATCCAGATTGGTCAGTACATCCTGTTCATTGAGTTGTAGCATGAGTGGACGAGTATATTTAGAGTTAATCAGATTCACCAGTTTTGACAATAAGGAAGTGAGGCTACTATCTTGTAAACTCGCTGCATGCAAAGGGACGATAATGCGTGCTTTTGGACAAGTAGAGAGGAATTGATGTAAACGTTTGGATGCTTCCACCAGTACCCATCTATCCACTTTGACTGCCAATTCTGGATTAGTTTTCAGACCTGCAAAGGTTTCCAATGCAATCGGTTGCTTATCGTGGATAAAACTGGCACTAACCTCATAAATATGCGTGTCGATATCTTCTTTATCATACAGTTGCTGAAATTGGAGCTGGATAGCGTTGTTTTCTAATTGTTCAGCCAAAGATCTTTGTACATCATCGGTGATGACATTATGTGCAAGAAGATGCTCTTGTTCGGAATGTTGAGGTAATTTTTCGCCAAAACTAATATCGGCTACGATTGGTTCATTGGTGAAATCACCCATAGACAGTTTAGGGCTAGGCGTAGCAATCGTTGTCTGAGTGCTTACTTTGGCATCAACCTGCTGAACAAAAGCTCGATGCAATATGTCATCTATTTGTTCAATATTCGGCAGTTGCTCTAATAAGGTTGCAGAAAGTTGTATTTGAACAGGATAAGTCTGTTGTAAGGCTTCAAGCTGAGTCGGTAATTTTGTTGCAATCTGTGCGAGTGTTTGCTGCAATACAGTCTGATCGGTCGTCGGTTGGGTGGTTAAATACACTGCTTCAGAAATACGCAGAACGTCATGTCTGGTAAAGGCAGCCAGTTTGTGTTCAAGAGCATTAAAATAACTACGGCTACTGTTCCAATCCTGTACCAGTACTTCGGATGGTAGTTGCTGCATGCTATATAAAATTAAGCCTAGCTTCGCACTTTGTGCAAATGCAAAATTTAGATGTTCATAAATTTCTTGTTGGCTCGCAAAACCAGCGACTTTCACTGTTTGTGTACTGGTTTGCGTATCCGCTTCCGTGATAATCACCAGTTGTAATGCTGGTTCGTCATCATATTTTGTCGCCGAAAACTGTAAGGTTAAGGTTTTATCTTTGGAATCAGGATTGAGCGAGTCAATTTTTAAGATGGGATTGTTGAAATCACCCTTGGATACACGTTTAAAAAATTGTTTAAACTCCTGTGTATCCTGCGGTTGTAGAATATCTAAAATAGGTAAGCCTACCAGTTCTTCATGGTCTTCTATACCAAACATGGCAGCATATTGGGCATTACTCGAAGCATGTACACCTTCTTGAAAAATGGCCACAGCATATTCGGTCGTTTCGACCAAGGTTTGGGTTTGTTGTTGTAATTTATCAAGCTCTAGGGAAAGTTGTTGTTCTCGGCGGATGAGGCGACTCAACGTAGCTGCACGCTGTAAGTGAATGGCTAGATGGTCTAAGGATGTGAGACTGATAATCTCAAATACACCGAGTTGTAGCAGGTTTAAGCCTTTTTCACTTTTAGCATCTATATCGCTGAGCAGAATAATCGGGGTTGATTTTTCTTTGGTTTGCAGAATCTGTAAGGCCTGTTCGACATTAAAATCATAGGCAGCATGAAAAATAATCACATCCCATTGCAGATTGAGCATTTTCTCAAAACCACTCAGGTCATCTAAAAGTTTACCCTGAATACCATCTAATTGTTGTTCCAATTTTTCGACAATGGTATTAAACGTAATTTGCTGGTTATCCACCATTAAGAAACGGATGATCTGGCTTTTTAGCTTTTTATCATTGGCTGTTAATTTCATTTAAGCGATTCCCACAAATCCTGTGTTTTCAATGTTGTTAAATGCTGTTGAAAGTGTTGTTCCAATAAGGGGCGTTTCGATTGTTCCAATAAATCAAAACTAAATGTGGCACAATTCTGGGTAAGAATGTGGCTATGCTTGAGATAAATTTTCAGTTCAGTTGTCCCAAAACGTAAAGATAGATTTTGGTTTTCAAAAAATATTTGTGCACTTGGTAGGATCATCGTGTGGTGATTATTCTCGTCTGTATAGAGAATCGCTGGATGATAAACAGGGGTGGCATTCTGCTTTGGGATACAGACAGCAACAGGACACATGTTTTGGGCGATACGTTCTACACCAAATTCAACGGTTTGCTCGCTGGTATTTTTCATCCAACGGATAATTGCACCAATCCAGAGGTGTTCTTTATGTTCTTTGAGTAAAATAAACTCCCCAGTACGGAAGTTTTTAACCATTTTATTTTGCCATTGCAAGCCATAGCCTGAGTCACTGCGGTTGGTGAGATTAACCTGATAAATTTTGGTGATTTCGGCGGTAAAGCGTTGCTCATAATGACGTGTGGATAGTTGAGTTTCTTTTTCGCTAGGAATACTGGCAAGTGTTTGATGATTATTTTTCAAGGATAAATCAATATCCAACTCGAGTGTTTCTTTAAAATGTTTGGCATGGGATAGGAAAAAATGTGCTGAGGTCATACCTAGCGTAATATCAAAAGTGCCTTGTTCGGTATAGCGTGGCAAAATCTCGCTAGGATCAAGCGTTAATACATTGAGAATATGATGTTTAAGTACATTGGTCAGTAGTTTTTCTTCTAGTCTGGAATAATAGTGTGCATTGGGTTGTAACGTTGATTCAATGTAGGCACTCAAGTCGGTGAGTTTAATAAACAAACATTTTTCTTCAAGCTGTGCACTATTGAGATAAAAGTGTGGTGGTGTATCGGTGCTATAACGAATGATGTAGTTACTATTGTCATGTGGATGCTCGGAAAATTGAACCAGTGCCGTCCAATAACCAATACATTGAGTCAGTTCTCTAATTTCTGATTGACGTAATTTATGATTGTTGAGCAAGTGAAGTAGAATCAACTGGGTAAAAGCTTTTTGTACACTATCAATAGGTTGTTCTATATCACTATTTCTTTCGATTTTTTCGGTATGATAATGATGCAAAATCGCTGTTTGATAGACCTGATAGCTAAGATTCCAAAAATTTTGTGGTGCATCAAAATACAGCAGTTGCAGGGAATACAGCAGATTGGTTAAGCGTTCCAATGCAAAAAGCGTCGTTTGCTTGCGTAAAGTGCTTAATTTTTTCTTGAGATTAAACTCAAAAAAAGAAAATTTATATGTGTCCAGTGTGTGTTGGATTCGGTTGAGTAATTCGATATACAGAAGTGCATGGTGGCTTTTGATTTCCAGCACCAAATCAGAAATTTGCTGATCACGCTTGGTATCTAGCAAGGTATTATTCAGATAATGTTGCTCCAGCGAAACCAATAAATGGCTTAGATGTGGCTCGATTTGCTGAATAATCTGAAAACGTATGACATCACTACAATCAAAGCTACGTAATTCCAGCAAAGTAATAAAAATTTGTTTGGCAGCTTCGCCAAGCTCAAGCTCAGCTAAAGATGTAATCCAAAGTTCAATATCGGTTTTATAGTTTGCAATATAGGTCAATGTCTTCACGTCTAATGAAATATGTTCATTAAACAACTTGTCCAATTTTACAGCCATACCTAGCCCCTAACAATCCATAACTCTTAGTATATATTTAGTGGTGTTTTATGTTGCTCACCATGTATTTCTCTTACCAATTTTGGCATCAAATACCCTGGTAATTCTTTTAAAAGTTCTTGATAAATGTGTTGTGCCTCCTTATCTGAAATCAGAAAATGTGCAGCACCACTCACTTTGTCTAGAACATGCAAGTAATAAGGTAGCACATGCGCATCAAACAGTCGATAGCTAAGCTGGCTTAGGCTGGAAAAATCATCATTAATATGTTTTAAAAGTACGGACTGGTTAAAAATCATCACATTATGCTGGCGTAGTTGTTGCATCGCAAAGTCAAATTCACCGTCCAACTCTTGAGCATGATTACTATGCACCACCATGATGCAGCGTAAACGAGTGGTTGATAATATTTTTAACAATTGTATATCAATACGTTGTGGAATCACGACGGGTAGGCGGCTATGAATCCTTAAAGTTTTAATCTGAGGTAATTCTTCAAAATGTGCAATCCAACGTGCCAGTTTTTCATTGGATACAGATAAGGGGTCGCCACCACTTAAAATAATTTCATTAATTTCGGGATGTGCTTGAATATATTGCTTGATCGGTAGCCAGTCTTTTTCTTTGGGCAAATTGTCCTGATAGGGAAAATGACGACGGAAGCAATAACGGCAATGAATGGCACAGGCTCCCGTCACAGTCATCAGGATTCTGGATTTGTATTTGTGTAATATTCCTGACAAAGCATTGGCATCACGTTCGCCTAATGGGTCGGTAGAAAAACCAGAAAAATCCTGCATTTCCAAATGATGTGGCAATACTTGTAAGAGGATGGGGTCGAAGGGTTGTGCTGGCTGAATCTTTGTTACAAATTGGCGAGGCACACGCAATTTAAATTGTTCATTTGCCAGTAAAGCCTGAGAATTGAGGTCATTTGCGGAGAGTTTTACCAGCGATAATAGCTCCAAAGGATCGGTAATCAGATCATTCAGTTGCGATTGCCAGTTTTGCTCTTTGAATAAATAGTTTATCATTCGACACGATTTGGATGATGCAATACGGCATTATAGTATAGTTGATGGAGTGTGCCAGTTATGGCGAATTATTCTACAAATGATTTTAAAGCAGGCCTTAAGGTGATGCTTGATGGTAACCCATGTTCAATCATGGAAAATGAATACGTAAAACCAGGTAAAGGGCAAGCCTTTAACCGTGTAAAATTGCGTAACCTAAAAACAGGTAAAGTACTGGAAAAAACCTTTAAATCGGGTGACTCTCTGGAAGCTGCCGATATCGTAGAAATGGAGATGGAATATCTTTATAACGACGGTGAAATGTGGCATTTCATGAATACCGAAAATTTTGAGCAGCTTGCGGCAGATAAAACTGCCATGGGTGATGCGGCAAAATGGTTAAAAGACGATTCTAACGAGAAATGTACCGTCATGTTGTTTAATGGCGTACCGTTAAACGTGAATGCACCAAACTTCGTGGTGTTAAAAATCGTGGAAACTGATCCAGGTGTGAAAGGGGATACTGCTGGTACAGGTGGTAAACCAGCGAAGCTGGAAACAGGTGCAGTGGTACGTGTACCATTATTTGTACAGCAAGAAGAAAGCATCCGTGTGGATACTCGTACAGGTGACTATTTAGAGCGTGCTTGATTGCAGGTTTTGACGGTGAAAGGGCTGATTTTATCAGTCCTTTTTTAATTTTTTTAAGTGGTGTGTCAGGTTCGACCAAATCCATAATAAAAATCATAATAGACGCATACGGATAAGTTGATCTCAAAAATTAAACATGTAATACCTTGGTTTCGATAGGTTCAACCTGTTTTATGACATGATGACTTTTATGGGCTAACTTAACTAGCAAACTATACATATTTAGCTTTCGCAAAAAATATCATGTGTTTATGCTTATTCAAATGTAGAATAGCTGTAGATAAATGCAAGTCATTACACGTTTTATATTTTTAGGTTGAGATATGGATCATTCAGTACATAACAAATTAGTTTCTTTTATTTGGTCTATTGCCGACGATTGTCTTCGTGATGTGTATGTACGTGGTAAGTACCGTGACATCATTTTACCGATGGTGGTGTTACGTCGTTTAGACACTTTGCTTGAACCAACCAAAGCTGAAATCTTAGCCGAAGTTCAAGATCAACAAGCTGAGCCTGACTTTGTTGAACTAGATGATTTACCACTGCGTCATATTTCAGGCTACGTCTTTTATAACAGCTCACAATGGACGCTTAAAAGCCTATTTGAAACAGCGACTAATAATCAGCAAATTCTATTGGCAAACTTTGAAGACTACTTACGTGGCTTCAGCGATAACGTTAAAGAAATTATCGATTGCTTTAATTTATTTGCTCAAATCCGCCACATGGCAAACAAAGATGTTTTGCTGGACGTATTAGAAAAATTTGTATCGCCATACATCAACCTTAGCCCATTTGAAACGCAAGATCCGAACGGCTATAAGCTCGGTGGTTTGTCTAACCTTGGTATGGGTTATGTCTTTGAAGAGCTGATTCGTAAATTTAACGAAGAAAATAACGAAGAGGCAGGTGAACACTTTACCCCACGTGAAGTAATTGACCTGATGACGCACTTAGTCTTTGACCCCATCAAAGACCGTATTCCGTATGCCTTGTCTGTGTATGACCCAGCGTGCGGTAGTGGCGGTATGCTCACCGAAGCGC
>SSHE01000101.1 GCA_008017315.1 Acinetobacter sp. | reverse complement strand
GGCTGGATTCGAACCAACGGATGCCGAGATCAAAACCCGGTGCCTTACCACTTGGCGACGCCCCTAAAGCGATTGGATGATGTCCAGTACAGGTGAGTGATTCAAACCATTTGCCAAATATGCTTGACAAGGTGCATTTGAAAGCACGACATCGGTATGGATATCCATATCTACTTCAATAAAAACACAAGCTCCTGTTCCTGTGAGTTTGGCTTGACCGTATTGATTTAAATACTGAAATGCCTGCTCAACTTCTGGATATAACTGTCGTGCAAGTTGCTCGAAGTTATTCTCGAACTGACTTGGGTCTTCTTGATAGGCGGCAAATTTAGAGGGCTTTGCGTTTCTTGTCAATATTTTTTGTGAAAATAGCATTTGAGTGCTGATAAAACAGTCAGGTTTGAGGATAATATAACGTTTTGCTGGTAAATTATGCAAAGGTGTGATGATTTCCCCGATACCTTCTGCCCATGCGTTTTGTCCATAAATAAAAATAGGGACATCTGCACCGAGTGTTGCACCGATGTCTAACAGTTGTCTTTGCGATAATTGACATTGCCAAAGTTGGTTGAGTACCAGTAGTGTTGTGGCGGCATTGGATGAGCCACCGCCTAAGCCTGCACCCATTGGGATATTTTTTTCCAAATGAATGTCATAGCCGTGCTGATTTTTTCGATAAGTGAAAAGTGCGTTGGCAGCACGATAAATTAGATTGTGTTTTTGCTCAATTTCATTTAATCCAGAGAGATAAATTTCTCCATCCTGTCGGATTGTGAAGGTTAAATAATCATACAGGTCAATGAGTTGAAAAATGGTTTGTAGTTCATGGTAACCATTATCACGTCGCCCTGTGATATGGAGGAATAAGTTGAGTTTGGCAGGTGAGGGGGTGCGTATCGGTTGCATGATTATTGCCGTGTTTGAATGGTTAAAGTGACCCGATTTTGCTGTGCATCATCGATTAAAATCAATTTATTTGGCTTTACATCTTGATGAGTATAATGGAGCTTCGCTGTCCAGCCACCTTCGGCGATATGCTGTATTCGCCCCATGTCATCTTTTTCGATCACTGCATCGGTGCTGGCTGCTTGAGCCTCTATCCATGCAATCAAATACGTAATGGGGGCTTCCCAACCCGTGGCTTGGAACAGGAGTTCTTCTGGAGTTTCGGCTTGTAATATGCCTGTTTTACTGCTGGTTAAAGTGACATCACCTGCTTGACCACGGATAGAGGTTTGTCCAATGCCAAGTGCACCTGTTAAATCAATAGCGAAATGCTCCCCCATCTGTGTCCAACCATAGAATGCTGAACCATTTTGCTGAGGGGTGCGTACACCAATTTTCCCTGTAATTTGAAAGTGATGTTGTATCACTGGATTTGGGTTATCTATTGCAGAAGTTTTCTGTTCTTGTTGAGGTGTGATCTGGATGGTGGGTGCTTTGGGCGTGCTTTGACAGCCGAATAAAATGATGCTCACACTGAGGGTGAGTAGGGCAAATTTTAAATTCATGGTGATCATCGTAAGTTAGGAAGGTGATGTATTTGGATTGGGAATGAGGAGATGTTGTAATTGTTTTACCTCATCTGAATGGGGGTATTGCCGTTGTAGTTCATCACAAATTTTGGCAAAATTTTGGATGTCACCAGACATATATAAGGCTCGTGCATAATGGATGCCAATGGATAGACTTGGTGATATTGCATAGGCTTGGGCAGACGTTTTTACTGCAATATCAAAGTCATTCTGCAAGAAAGCAATATAGCCTAATGTGTCGAGAATGGAGGCTTGCTGCGGTGCATAACTCAAAGCCTGCTCGGCATATTTGCGTGCCTGTTTCAAGTTGCGGTTTTGTTGTGCCAAGGTATAAGCATACGCATTTAAAAATGTTGGGCTATTGGGTTCGATGTGCAACAGTCGATTCAGTGCATCATCTAGTCGTTCTTGTTCTTTAAATGGGTCGAATAACAAAACCTGTGTATAGATGAGTTCGGCATCATCTGGCATTTGTTGCAAGGCTTCATTCAATAAATGAATGGCGGCTTGTCGTTGCCCAGTCAGTTGTAAAATCTGTGCTTGTAGTTGATACAAAAAGCTGGCTTGATGTGGATGACTGATGCGTTCTTGTGTTAAAAACCGCATAGCATCACCAGAGCGTTGTAGTTTGAGATAAATAGCGACCAGATTCTTACGTGAAACGGTATAGAAATTACCTTCAACTCGTTTGTACAACGTTAATGCTTGCTCAAAATTGTTTTTACGTTCGGCATTGACAGCGAGATAATAATTCGCTTGATCTTGATAGTTTTCGGAATTTTGTAATTGTTCCAGATAATATTCTGCTTGTGCAAATTGCTTGATATCAATACTGGTAATGCCTGCTAAAAATAGCAATTTTTCGTTGCTGCTCCATTTTTTGAGCATATTTTGCAATTTTTTTAACGCATCATCAGGGCGATTTTGCCGAATCAAATGCTGGACTTCAAATAGACCAACATCAGGTGAATTTTGTGTGCGGCTGCGCGTATCTAGCCATTGCAAAGCGGCATCATTTTGGTTGGCGGCAAAATATAAATTGGCTTTTAAAATAATAAAACTGGGGGTATCGGGGCGTTTGCGTAAAGCAAGATTGACTTTTTGTAAGGCACTGTCAAAGAGTCCATTTTGTGCTTCCAAACCTGCAATCATGACCAAAATAAACGGATTTTCAGTTTGATTCATTTGATTGAGGGTGAGCAATAGGGTTTGTCGTGCTTCAGCAGATTCTGGATAAATCCCTTGCAGAATCCCTTCAATATTGGCATTGGGGTCAAGTTGTAAGATTTGGTTGAGCGTTTTGGCTGCTAGATGGTATTGATGTGCTTTTAAGGATAAGTGTGCCAAATAAAACATGGCAGGGACATCATTAGGATAGCGTTGTGTCCAGAGTTTGGAGATATTGAGAGCAGTATCAATATCATCAAATTGCAGTGCAATATTTAATGCACGTTCATTAATGTTGGGCAAATTATTATATTCGACCACTGCTTGATAGATGTTGAGTGCTTGATTAATATTACCTTGATTTAAGGCAAATTCGGCAAGAAATACAGGTAAAAAAGTACTGTATCGACTGATGGTTTTAGGACTTTCTGTAAGGGGTGTCGGAGTGTTGGCATAAATTTGTGACGCAGAGATTATGCTTCCTAAAAGAAGGAATGTGATAGAATACTGTTGTACAGTATGCGGCATGTATTTCTGTGGCTGTTTTTGCATTTAATCGTAAATCTTAAACCTTGGTTGTCTAAACATTTATGCACCTTTGTATCATATCCTTTTTTTTAAATGAAGTCTTATGGGTTTCCTTGTTTTAGGGGTTAATCATCATACCGCTTCGGTTGAGATGCGTGAACAAATTGCCTTGAATACAGAGCGATTAGTTCAGCTATTTCAGGATGTTAGACAACAATCCAGCTTGCAGGATATGGTAGTGTTATCAACCTGTAACCGTACCGAAGTCTATGCACTGACCGAACAGCCCAATGATATTTTACACTGGATTGCTCATAGTAATGCAGTGGATGTCAATATTCTGTTGCGTCATGTTTATCGTTATGAAAACGTGGCAGCAATGAGCCATTTGATGCGTGTTGCCAGTGGTCTGGATTCACTGATGTTGGGTGAGCCGCAGATTTTGGGGCAAATTAAAAGTGCATTAGCCTTGGCGAAATCTTCAGGCATGGTGTCGGTACAACTGAATCGACTGTTTGATTACGCATTTTATGCGGCGAAAAAAGTCCGTACCGAAACCGCAGTCGGAGAACATGCCATTTCGATGGGTTATGCTGTGGCGAAACTTGCAGCCGAAGTCTTTAGCCATGTTGCCAAATTGACGGTGTTGATCGTGGCAGCAGGGGAAATGAATACATTGGTTGCCAAGCATTTGGCAGAAATGGGGGTTGCAAAAATCATGATTTGTAATCGCACACGTACTCGAGCTGAAAACTTGGCACAGGAACTTGGTGCAAGAGTTGAAGTTGAAGTGATTGATTTGGAACAACTTGGCGTGCATTTGGCACGAGCTGATGTGGTATCGAGCTGCACTGGAAGTTTGCATCAAGTGATTGATTATGCAACAGTGAAACAGGCTTTAAAACAGCGTAAGTATCAGCCCATGTTATTTGTTGATTTGGCAGTGCCTCGTGATATAGACCCCAAAATTGAAAAATTGGATGGTGCGTATCTTTATGGAATTGATGACTTACAAGCGGTATTGGATGAAAATTTATCGCAACGTCGGCAAGCGGCATTAGATGCCGAAGTCTTTGTATCGCAATTGGCCGCCCAATTTGTGGTACAAGAAAAAGTCCAGCAGGCTGGGGCAGATATTCAAGAATATCGTGATTATGCCGAACAACAACGTCAGGCAGAGTTGAATCTGGCATTGCAAAAACTGGCACAAGGTGCGGATGCGGCACAATTATTGACACAGCTTTCACAGCGTTTGAGCAATAAAATGTTGCATATTCCCTCTTGTTTGTTGCGTGAGGCAGCCAAAGCCGAAGATTCGAGTCATGTACAATGGTTAAATACGACGCTGCAAGAGATTATGACCCATTCTCGAGATGCAAAAAAATATCCGTTTAAGCCTGATTAAAATAGGTAGGTAGCAGGTATTGGGTGTTAATATGCATATTCTTATTTAATTGATCACTCATTGGTATAATAACTTGGACAATAATTCTTATTTTAGTTGGACATCTTAAATTTGATTACTTAAAATCTAAGTGTGACTCGGTTGCTTTTTTAGCTCTTCATGAATTTTTTTCCAATGATTAGATAGTTGTTTCTTAATCAATGGAGTATTCATTATTTCAGAGGCTCTATAAGTATAAGTGATAAAATTTCGTTGTTTACGAGCTAAATGGCTATACATTCGATAGATTTTTCTACGATAAGTTTTTGAGTTATTTCTTCCAGCTTTATTTTTCGATGCTCTTATTTTGGAAATTAAACGTCGATAATAATTTGATAGGCTAGATGATCTGATCAAAATTTCTTGACCATTATATATAAAGCCAAGATATTGTAGAGGCTTGTCCACTTTGGTATCTATGTCAACGGCTTTCAGCTTACCTGACATACAAGTAAATTTTATTTTTTCAACCTTACTTGGATTTATCTTTAACTCCTTTCCTCCATGATTAAGCAATAAATCTTCAAGAGTTTTATAAACATCGCTTATTTTAATGTTCTGGGGAAAAACTAGAATAATATCATCGCAATAGCGTCTATATATTCCATCCATATTATTCGCTAATTAACAACAATATTTGTCAAAGTCCAACATATAAATATTTGAAAGTATGGCAGACATAGGAGAACCTTGAGGAATTCCATATCTTTTCCCATCTATTTTTTTTGGTTTCTGGATTAGATATCTAACAACACCATCAGCATCAGTAACTTGTTTTTTTCGAATGCTTCGAAAATCATCTAGGGCTTGGTAAGGCTTGCTAGTTTTTTTTCTCAAAGGATTTGGGATTCTTTCATCTTTCTCTTTTCTTTGTGACTTATCGGGCCATCCTAAAGCAACCAGAGCTTCTTCTATATCTAAAAATGAGTAATTAGTTAAAGATTTAAAAACAATGTAATGATCTTTAGATAAGCAAGGTATACCATTAACACGCTGCCATTGTTCTTTCAGTATCCCATGATCTAAAGTATCAAAAAAACTTGATAGATCAATTGTGAGTACATTACATTCTTTGATTTGATTGATCCAATCAAAAATCTCTTTGGCAAATTCAATGTTAGATTTACCCAATGAGCGATAAGCTAATACTGAATCCTGTAGATGGGTATCTTTTATGAAATTTTCATATTTTTCAGTGAGAAGATGTGAATAATAGGCATAAATATAACCGTCTTGGTTAGCTGCATATCTTAAAGGTCGTTTTTTAGCAGCTCTACGACTTAAACCATTATGACTTTTAATTTTTCGTGTACGTTGTTCAAATCCGATAAAAGGTAAAAACCAATGTTTAACCACATTATCTGGCTGAGAAACAAGAGAATAAGCGTGTAGAGCATCAAGTGGTGTATCAAAATGAATTCTTGATTTAGGAATTTTCTTATTCTGAACTCTTAGAATATGTTTTTTATCATAGATTTCATTTTTATATTTTTCAAAATTCAATGCTAATCCCTATTTAGCAGATCCGTAAGGGCTTGTGTCGCGTCTCACGTTACGCCCTTACGGAGTCTTTAAACTTTGATCTGAAAATGTTCTTACTTCTTCAAATCCAGCACTAATTTTACCGAAAAACATCCTCGGATAACGCATTAACTTAATATGCTATACTATTGGAGCTAGTATGATGAACAACTGTGTACTGATACTATTGGAACAACTTACAACCTTGATGGTTCAGTTCTTTATTACAATATTTCTCAATAAACTGCTGGACAGTTCAAACTGCATCCCTCTGCGAGCTGGATAGTCCACTCCAAAGGCATAGTAAATTTACACAAAAAATTTATTAAAATCAATACATAGTTTTATTACTATCTTTTGAGAAT
>SSHE01000093.1 GCA_008017315.1 Acinetobacter sp. | reverse complement strand
CGGCATCGCTATAGGTGGGGGACCGGCCACGTTTGCCGGTACCACCGGCAAACCAGTTCATCTCCTTGTCCAGCCAGATGCTCAGCGAACCTCGGGATTTCAGTCCTGCGTTATACGCTTTCCAATTCTTCGTCCGGTATCGCTTCGTTGGCGGCTTGGGCATCTTCAGGTTTGTTGGTCACAAACCCTCAGCCAAGCAACCTGTATACCCGATTTGTGCAACAAAGCCATAGTTAGCCGCATATGCATTTAGCTGACTTCGAGCCCACGCCAAATAGCGAGCATCTCCTGTAAGTCGAAAAATCCTGGCAGCTTCTCGAATTTGCGCAATGTTGTAGGATCTGACGTGAGCTCGCCACGCAGCCAGTCGTTTCGTATCAGTCGCAAGGGGTGCTGCACTTTCCGGCGACCAAGGGATAAATCTACCGCTCTCTGCCTGTACATAGTCATGCATCCATCCCACACTTTTATCGTGCTCTTCATTATTGGAATGCATCCAATGATCAAGCTGTAACCTGCGATTACGTAGCCAAGCAGACCAATCTGGCTGAGATATAAATTCCCTTGCCCTCCCCCAATCTTCATTGGGTATCCGACTAATAATCTGGATATCTTTTATCTGATAGTTGTGTGATTTTTCTGACGCAAAAGAATTTAATATAGATAAATTCAGAATAAATAACGACTGCAATACCTGAAAGATCCACTTTTCCATAACTAGCTTCCGCTTCTGGCAGCCGAAATGAACGCTATCGTTTCGCGCAGCCTCGATGGAGCCAGCAAAAAAAGGCACAGCAAGTAGGCAACAATACCCGAAATCAGCAAAACAAAAAGTGTACCAATATTTGGAACCACCCCTGAAATAAATTGATAACGCCCCCCTTCCACTACGATGTAAGCACCTGCAGATGCTGCAAGTAGCGGCAATATCCTGTTGAACATTCCCAACCAAGAAAAATCAATAACCTTTTTGGCCAATAAAAAGCTGAGGGGAAGAAACAGCGCACAACCCAGAGCGAATCCTTGTGCAAGAAAAGTGATGCCATAATTAGAAAAACAAAACAACATCACCCCGGAAACAATTAATTTTGGGATCGACATAATAAGGTTTTTCCCGGCGTGCCCTGAGGCATTCAGTGCCGCACCATTCATGTATTGCAAAGCCTGAATTGCCCCGAAAAGTGCCAAAGCATGAAGTACTGGCGCACTTTGAGACCATTGCTGACCAAATAGAACCACACATATATCCGGTGCAAGCGCTGCAAAAATCACGAATGCAGGTACCGCAACCATGGCAGTTAATGAAAGGCCTTGAAGGTATGCCTCGCGAAATCGATTTTCATCTTTCGCCAATCGGGAAAGTGTGGCGTGGGCCACATCAAGAACAACATTACTAAGCATCTGCATTGCAATTTGAGTGATGCGAGAGCCAATGGAATAAACACCCAGAGCTGCGGCACCAAGCAGTGCGCCAATTCCCAATTCAAAAAGGCGGGTAGAACTAGCTTCAAAAATCCGCGAACCTGTCAATCTGGCGCTATATGGCAGTAGCGCAATCACGCCAGAAAGGGAAAAATCCATGCTAGGCCGCCAAACCGGCTTCAACCACAATACAACGACGTTGATCAGCGCCATAACAACAAACTGGACAACGAGAGCCCAATAACCATAGCCAGCAAATGCCAGGGCAACGCCAAAAATGCCACTTACAGCCGTAGCTACCAAACTTCGCACCGCCAGCCAGCGATAAGCAAAATTACGTCTGCACAAGGCCAATTGGCAATACCCAAGTGCATTCAAGACGATCGAAATTGCTGCAATTTGGAGCGGCAAGGCTATTTCGGGAGAGCCCGCCCAAGCAGAGAGCGGCGGGGCCACAAGCCAAATAATGCCGTAGATGCTAACAGCCAAACCCAAATTCACCAGAAATACCGAGTTGATCAACTTCTGATCAATTTCCTGGCGTTGAATGAGAGCATCCCCTAAACCCAGATCCGCAAAAAGTTCAACAAAAAATAGAATTGCCCACAGCGCTGCATAGACTCCAAAGTCACTGGGGCTTAGCAAGCGAGCGAGTACTAAAAAAATCAGCAGACCACCTAGGCGATTGCCCCAAACCCTCACCAGGGACCAGAGCATGCTCGTTGTAACTTGGCGAGATGAAGGCTGGGTCATGGAGCCTTGCCCGTACTCAATTCATGAGCTGCGTTGCTGCCAAGAGCATGAATCCAGCAACACAGGCGCCTAGCGAATGACTCCGGCGAGAATTGCTGAACATACCTAATTGCACGCTCGGACTGCTGGTGGCATAGGGTCGAATTAGCAAGCCAGCTATTGAGCAAGGCAGCGAATTCAGCATCATCAGCGGCAACCGCAATCGGGCTCTCATCGTCAGGCGGGAAACCAGCAGCGCCGGCAGGCGTGGTGATGCATCCGAGTCCATAGGAAAAATAATCCAGCATTTTTATTTTCAACCCGCTCCCTGCGCGGATTGGATTTATTGCACACATCGCTTGAGATGCAATTACCGAATAGTCATCCACGCGGCCATGGACGCACACCCCCGGGTCGACACGCCGTAATTCCGGGCCAATACTCCCAACAACATCAAGCACGGCCTCTGGATGTCTCTCTTTTACTTTTGGCCAAATACTGTCAAGAAACCATATCAAACCATCCACGTTGATCTGCGCCCGACTCGCAACATACAAAACACGGGGTTTACTGCATCGTATTGCGACGCTGACACGAGTCTCAATGGGTGAAGGTAACGCTATGACCCTGCATTCTGGAAGTAGGCTCTCGTAAATCAAGGCTTCTTCGGCCGTTATTGCGATCACTCCATCGAAGTTGGCAAGCACCTGTCTTTCCTGCTCGATCGTCACGAAAGGCAATGGATTTAGCCCTACCGAATCAAGGGATACACATCTTTGATGAAATACATCATGACCAACAAGGATGCTGCAAATATTCTTTGGTAAGTGTTTGATGACTTCATAGCGAAAAATTGTGTCGATAAAAACGTAATCAAAATTCCGGCCAACAAGTCCTACTGCGAATTTGGCAGCTGCTGAGGTAGAGAGCCAATTCCCGATATAAATATTATTAGATCTAGCACTTGAGCGCCGAATCTTAGATATAACAGGACGACGCAATAGCCATTTCGCCAAACCGATAGGCTTACCGATAAACGAATTCCCTCTGAGCTTAAATGCAGCAGGGATAACACAGTTCACCCCAGAAACACCTATATCTTCATCGACATTGAAGACAGGTTTGACAAAGCGATTGCCCGTAATGAGCATTGTTACTTCGAAACCTGACGCAACTAGAGCGGTAAGAAAGGCATTGTTATAAGTGGTATGACCTGTGGTATTCAAGACGGGAATTTCATCCAGAACAAGCAAGACACTTTTCATTTAGATAAACCCGTGAAATAAAATAGAACAGCTATTGAAAAATTAAGGCAAATCTAACTAACCTCAACCCTATGATCTCTTAGGGCTTCTAATCCGATACGGGTAGCCAACACAAACTGCAAGAAAGTCATTTCACCGCGTAAAACAAAATACAACCCAACCATGAGCTTACGCAGCAACTGAAAACGCAAACAGAAGCTCTTGTGAGAACTACGAGCCAATCCAAACAAGCTCCCTGAGAAATATTTCCCGCGAAATTGTGCAGTCCAGTCACGATGGCCAACTAGTTTTTCCCGGCTTAAAGCGACTTTGCCATCTCTAAGTGAAAATGCGCGAAGCGCGTAATCTAAATCTTCTCCACCGTTAATCCTCGCCCCGACGCCAAGTCGTTCATCGAAGTAGCCTACCTCTCTGGCAAGTTGAATTTTAATGAAGATAGTATTTGACGAGGCAGTCTGAATAAATTTTCCACAAGAATCCGATAAATGAAAACCTTGGTTTTGCTTCGCTTCACTCAAGATGCGCTTTTGAGGGTCTGAGCCATAGCGGCAAGTGAAAATCTGAAGATCGGGTTGACTGGTGAATATGGATTGAACCATGTCCAGAAAGCCATCCGGATACCAAGCGTCGTCATCTGGAAATGCGCAGATTCCATCACTATTAAACGCACCATCCAACTGCGCCCTTTTAATCATGATGTTGCGCGCCCGCGAAAGCGAAACCATGTTGGGAATAAAAATAAAAATTCGATTATTAGCAGAAAAATCTGCAAATTCCTCCGGCAATTCACTGCAACGCTGCAACAGTACGTAGTGCCTGAAACTCAACTCGGTACTTTTCTCGTCTGAGTCTGAAATACTCTTGAAGAGCCTCACCATCTCAGGGAGTCGGCCTCCCTTTACATCACAAGTCGTAAATAAAAGAAAATTCATTTAATAATACCGCGATTCATTTATCAACACGTGCATGGCTATGCCCACTTGAAAATAGAGATTTCTCGACCGATCTTGAAGGGGCATTGCGATATGAAATAAGCTGAACACCAAGTACATGAGCAAGTGCGCCAAAAAGCGTATAGGTTAATAAAAAAACGTTGTCACTATACGCATAAACAAAAAAACATAAGGTAACGATTAACGACGATATAATCTGCACCTTATTTAAGTATCTTGGCGCCGTAAAGATAACAACAAATAATCCAATAATGAATATAGCGGCGCCTAAATAACCGAGCTCAGCAGCCAAGCGGATGTATTCATTATGGGTTGCAAATGTCCCGGTAAGCTTTGATACTCTTTCTGGAATAAGCTCCGCATGATGGCCAAATCCCACGCCATGCCATGGATATCTTTCAGCCCATGCAATTACAGCATTCCAGAGCAACTCTCTCCCACTCTTCGATGATGATTCAAAGCGAAGCAACAGTTGTTCGCCGGCCGTCAATAGGAATCCTACAGCGAATGTACCCCCCAAAAAAACCAGCCCTAGACGCCCGACAGCACCCTTGAACGAGAAAAAAAGAACAATGGAGACGCTAGTAGCCGCAACTACTGTTGGCATGCGGGTCCCCGACAAGGCACATAATGCAATGCAGAATATACTTAAGATAAGATAGCGCTTCTTATTTTCCACCGAAAAAAGATAGGCAGCAGCGATAGATGATGCATAGCTTGCAGCTGCCATAAATGCCGGTATAGCAGCGCCACCCAATCGACTTGCTCCAGTATGATCTTTTTGAAACATCGGCAGACCGAACAGCACTGCGAGAATCAGGCCATAAATCAAAATATATGGGGCGAGACGTGAGATCGACTGCAACATGTAATCACAGTCTTTAGGCGAAGGTTTTGCCACAAAAAAACCAATAATCGAGACCAGTGCAGCATAAGCCATTAACAATCGTGACCATGCAAACCCAGTGTATTTACTAAAAACCCCAAAGAAAAATATTGATAACGTTATAAGAAAAATTCCTGCAACAACCGATTTATTCCACGACTTCTTAGCAAGGTAAAAAACCACTGCTGCAAAAAATAAACTTTTCTCGAACGGATTGGTATTACCAAAACCCCACAACCTACCAAGATTGAGT
>SSHE01000011.1 GCA_008017315.1 Acinetobacter sp. | reverse complement strand
CTGGTGTCGCTTGGTGGGTTGGTTGGGTAGAGAAAGGAACTGAGGTTTACTTTTTTGCTTTTAACATGGACATAGACAATGAGAGTAAATTGCCGTCAAGAAAATCCATTTCAACGAAAATCATGGCAAGTGAAGGCATCATCATTGGTGGCTAACAAGGCGCTCAAGGCCGTGGCTTCGCCACTGGACGTCTCCAATCGGCGCATGCTTCGCATTTTACGCGCCGCTTGTAGCCGCCCCTTAGCTTTGCGTTATACGTGTAATGCATTCAGAGGCAATAAATTCTTAAGAATGGAAAATACAAATCATGTCGAAGAAAAACCAGTCAACTAGGTTGACAAATCAACACAAACAGTCTCAAGGTGTAGTTGGTATTTTTGGAGATGATGCAAAATCACATGACCTTACAGTTGGCAACATTTCAAAAATAGTTATTAGCCGACTTGAGAGTGAATATCCTCAATTATCTTTTCGCTATAGAGATAGCATCAAAAAAGAAGAGATAAATGAAGCACTAAAAAAGGTCGACCCTGATCTAGGTCAAACTCTTTTTGTCTCAAACTCCAGCATAAAACCTGACGGTGGAATAATTGAAGTTCTAGACGACAATGGCAACTGGAGAGTCGTACTAGTGACCGAAGCCAAACATCAAGGAAAAGATGTAGAGAATATAAAGAATGGCGTACTAGTTGGCACAAATAACGATCAGGACTTAATGGATGCTGGAAATGCAATAGAGAGATCCCATAAGAACATATCTGAAATCGCCAATTTCATGTTATCCGAGTCTCATTTCCCTTATGTTTTATTCCTTGAAGGATCAAATTTTCTAACAGAAACCATCTCAATTACGAGACCCGACGGAAGGGTTGTAAATCTTGAATATAATTCAGGAAAGTTAAACAGATTAGACAGATTAACTGCCGCAAATTATGGAATGCCGATAGATACAAATTTATGCGTAAATAAATTCATTAAGCATAAAAATAAAACTATCATGCTTCAAGCGGCTTCTATATACTCACAGGGTCGTGGCGAAAGGTGGGACACCCAAAAAATGTATGAAATAATGTTCGAGATTTCTACAACATCCCTTAAAACTTTGGGGAGTGATTTATTCATTCAGATCACATCCAATAAATAATAAATTACCAGCAATCAGATGATTTAATATGAGCGTCTAATGACAAGAAAAGCAACAAACAAATTGCTTCATAAAGCAAAAAAATCAAAAAGCGATGAGTTTTATACTCAGCTTTGTGATATTGAAAGCGAATTGAAGTTTTACAAAAAACACTTCAAGAAAAAGGTTGTATATTGCAATTGTGATGATCCAAGAATTAGCAATTTCTTTAAATACTTTGTCATCAATTTTGAAGAATTGGAAATAAAGAAATTATTAACTTCTTGCTATAGAGAGCAGACCAGCGATCTTTTTAGTGAAAAGAATCAAGATAATGGATTTTTCTTTGAGTACACTAATACAGATGAAGAAAAAAACAAGCTAAGTTCACCTGAAATAAAGTTATTTAATGGAGATGGTGATTTTCGCAGCTACGAGAGTATAGAGTTATTAAAAAAATCCGATATTGTTGTCACCAATCCACCTTTTTCATTATTCAGGGAGTATGTTGAGCAACTAGTCAAGTATAATAAAAAATTTTTAATAATTGGCAATGTTAATGCAATTACCTATAAAGAGATTTTTCAACTCATTAAGGAAAACAGAGCTTGGCTTGGAATAAATCTTGGCAGAGGTATATCTGGCTTTATCGTCCCTGAACATTATGAGCTTTATGGGACAGAGGCTCGGATTGATGAATTTGGGAATAGAATTGTTTCTCCAAACAACTGCTTATGGCTAACAAACCTTGATACATTTAAACGGCATGAAGACATATTACTGACAAAGAAATATTCTGGAAATGAGCATAAATATCCAGAATATGATAATTACGATGGGATCAATGTCAACAAGACGGAAGATATACCGTTAGACTATGGGGGAGCTATGGGTGTACCAATAACATTTCTACACAAATTTAACCCAGATCAATTTGAGCTAATTAAATTCAGAAAAGGGAATGATGAAAAGGATTTATCAGTCAATGGCAAGTGTCCATACTTCAGAATACTTATCAGAAACAGGCGCATACAAATTAAATCTGAGTGATGGAATACGTATAACGGGTGAACTTGCATAAACGTCACGAAAGTTCCACAGAACTCTTCGTAAACCACCGTTTCCAAGAAACCAACAGTTCAATCACGCCTTACCCACACTTCTATTCCGTTTTCATTTTCTGCCTTCGCTTTAATCACTTCCCCAAAAAACAGGTTGGCGACGCGCCTAAAAGATGGGAAGTTTTAAATAATATATATTCTTTATAAATCATTATCTTGATTAAAATCCTGTGGAATTTTGATGCCGTTTGTTTAAACACACCCAAGAACGTCTAAATCCTATTTAGCATTCACCCTACCATTGGGGCGTTGCCCCAAACCCCAAGGTATTTGTACCAAGGTGATAGGTGGGGTTCATCCCAACAAAGGTACATAACCCGCCATAGAATTTTGCTACATCGTAGCTATAGCTGAGTTTCAAGCGCTTTGGCATCTCCCGAAAACAGGTGTTTCAGGTCGCATCAATTTCGGGGGATGATTTTCAGCATCAGCACTCTTAGAGTGCTTTGTTCCGAAAACGGTCGTTTTGCGTGTTCTCTTTGCTCTGAATACGACGCACTGATTTTATTAGATATTTTTCATTCCTAAACTTAATTTCGAAACGATGCAAGGTTCGCCCCTGTTTTTGGCGTTTTCGGAACAAACTCAATCCACGCTTTCCTGTGGTGGGTTATGTACCTTTGTTGGGAGGAACCCTAGGTGTAGCGGCTTGCAATCGAAATACACCAGGCCAGCAATAAGCGTTGTTTCAGGCCAGAATTAACTGCAACTGACCGCCCCATCAGGCCAAGATTAACTGCAACCAAGCCAGCAATAAGCCGCGTCGGACTGCAACCATCCACCCCAAGCCAGAATTAACTGCAACTGACCGGCTGCTTGGTGGCACGATGGGGGTGTCCAGAAAACGATAGGTTGTTGGACAGTCGGGGACAGCATGGTGGTAGGCAGGCAAACCAGCACCCTAACCATCCAAAAACTGTTTCCAACTTTCAATATCCACCTATACTCAGTTATCAACGGATAATTTGGACATGCCATGCTCATCGGCTACGCCCGCGTCTCAACCGACGACCAGCGCATCAAAGACTTGGTGGAGCAGTTCAATGTTAAACCTGCCGAGATTAGGGCCTTGTTCGCCAACCAGCTCGACCCGACCCGCACGGCCAATCTCCGCGCTGAGTTCCAGATGGCTGGGCTACCCATCTAAACCAACCCCGACCAGTTGCAGTTAATTCTGGCTTGGAATGGATGGTTGCAGTCCGACGCGGCTTATTGCTGGCTTGGTTGCAGTTAATCTTGGCCTGATGGGGCGGTCAGTTGCAGTTAATTCTGGCCTGAAACAACGCTTATTGCTGGCCTGATGTATTTCGATTGCAAGCCGCTACAGATAGGTCATGAAATGCTTAAGAAGTATTCAAATAACCGCATTGTAGAAATGTTTTCCAATTAATATCATGATGTTACCTGAATCCTTCTACCATAAAAATTAGCGTAGTAGATAGAAAAATGCTGCTAAGTCATCGACTTAGCGGCAACTTTCTACAACGCCTTTATCTTGCACTACATCCAACCGCTAACAGCAGCACGATAACTGACCAGATGGCACACCTCCGACATTGCCAAAAGTACAGCCTGTTGATGTTTGGCGCATGAGGTATGGATAAGACTGTATCCATACCTTGATTTCGATTGAAGGTGGATCGTTGCCATTTGGGGTGAGTACTTCGGAGCAATGCTAGCGACAACCAACCTAGCCCGAACTTTTTAGAATGTTCGTACCGACTGGATACTTTCTATCCATTTTTTATGCAGGGAAAGCGTAGCTCTTTTTCCTCTGTTCTTAGCGATAGCGAAAAACACACACATACCATGGGTGGGGTAAACATCACTTGTCTAGTGTTGTCCCCCTTTGTGTGTTTAACATACTTTAACCCTTAATCCCTTAAGGCTCTCCAATTAATTGATTCAAAATAGGTTTTTCGCCTAAATATGGAGGAAAAGCGGGCGAGCTATGGAGGAAAAGCGGGCGAGCTATGGAGGAAAAGCGGGCGAGCTATGGAGGAAAAGCGGGCGAGCTATGGAGGAAAAGCGGGCGAGCTATGGAGGAAAAGCGGGCGAGCTAACATATTGAGGAGAAACTTGACACCTCATTGCCAATTTATTATATTGAGTTGTAATTTACCAACTCAATACTTAAGCTGCGCTCATGCAAGATACGGATAAAAACGAGAAACAAATTTTTATCAAAAAAAGTAACGATCTTATCGAAGCTCGCTACAGGCTTACCTTGGGAGAGCAACGGCTTGTATTGCTGCTTGCTTCACAGATCAGGAAAGACGATAAAGATTTTAACTCCTATGAAATAAAGGTTTCAGACTTCGCTGAAATGTTTGATCTGAAAACCGATAAATCTTTGTACGAAAAAGTAGAAAAGATAGCGGATGATTTGCTGGGGAAAAAATTATATTTAAAAAATGACAGTAAAAACTTTGAAGGGACAGTTTGGCTTTCGTATGTGAAATACGTTAGAGGTTCCGGGATTATTAAATTAAGATTTGATGATTGCTTGAAGCCTTACCTATTACAGCTTAAAAATAGCATTAATGGATTCACCCAGTACAAGCTACATACGGTTCTTAATTTTAAAAGTTCATACAGCATTCGGCTTTACGAACTTTTAAAAATGGAAGTCTGGAAGGCGGAAAAGTTAGGAAAAACACAGTTTGAGAAAAACTTTGCTTTAGATGAATATCGCCAGATTCTAGGAATAGACAAAAAAGCTTACCCAGTTTTTGCGGATTTCAGAAGATGGACAATAGAGCCACCCGTTAAGGAAATATCAGAACAAACCGAACTTAATATTTTTGAAAAAAAGTATATAAAAACAGGACGAAAAATTACTGGAATTACGTTTGTTGTTGAGATTCGCCAGATGGCCGAAACAAAGACATTACAGCTAGAAATCGAAGAAGAATCACCCAAGGAGCAACCTCACCCGATTATTGAACGCCTGATGAGCCTTGGCTATGCCATAGAAACAGCGAAACGGGATTTAAAGAAATACGGTGTCAAAAGGCTTGAGCGCAATATTGCCTACACCTTGGCAAAGCAACAAGAAGGCGTGGTGAAAGATATTCCCGCTTACCTGAATATGGCAATTAAGGAAGATATGGGCGGCGGTTGGGAAGTTGTAAAGATAAAAGCGGTGGCAGAGCAAACCCAACAACAAGCGGTATCTATCCAACGTGAGAAACAAGCTGAATTAGCCCACTTACAGAAAATGGCAGATATGGCGGGTGTACCGCTGGAAACTTTATTACCTAAGCAACCCAAAGGAGGCAACTAACCCGGCATTGTAACCTTTTGTAACGTAGTCGCCCTACCCCAGAAATTGAGCCTTCTGAGGCAGGACTTCACTTTCAACCTATCTTGGAGATTGAAAATGCACCCGCATGATAGCAACCTGCGCCCGTCCGTGCGCAAATTTGAGACGGACAAAACCCCAAACTACCCACTTCCCCACCTTGCCACCCTCTGGCAACGCATCGACTGGCCTTTGTTCCTGCGAATCGTCGCCGCATTGCTGCACGTCGCTGGCGGCTTGTGGCTGCTGGTATTGACTGCGGCTTACGTGCAGGAACTGGGTTGGCTTGCTGCCCTGCCCCATGCCGCGTTCCTGCCGGTGTACGCCTTCCTTGCTGCCTATGGCGGGGTACGGATGCAGGCCGGGGACACACGCACCCTGTACCACTGCACCGCCGCTAATGGCCTTCTGGTTGCGATTTACTGAGGGCAAGCGATGAACACACAACCCCTGATTCTGGATATTGAGCATATCCAGCGGCGCACCCATGCCGTACAGCTCGACATTGCCCGCTACGGCGTTACCTTGCGGCTGGCTGACTTCGCCACCCTGCTGATGCTGTTTGTCTTTCTGGTCGGCTTTTACGTGGCTGACCCGTTCCACATTGCCAGCTTCATTGCCCAGCGTTTCGGCGCAAACGGCACGGTGGAACTCGCGGTGTATGCCCTGCTGCTGGTCATGGCGGGGCTGATGGCTGTCACCATTGCCCGCCTGAAACGCGCCCATTACGAACACAAGGCCAAGTACCGTTTTTCCGGCTCAGTGTGGAAAGTGGGTATCGTGATCATGGCGTTCACGGTGTTTGCGGAAATCTACAACGCCACCGGCAACCAGCAGCACAGCCAGTTTGCCAAAGCCGAAAGTAGCAAGGCGTTTACCGCCCTCACCCACCAGCCCGCGCCCACCATTGGCGGCAATGGCCCGGCGGACATCGCCCAGATTGCCTACTTGCACGGCGAACTTGCCAAGCACCGTGAATACCTCGCCACCTGCAAAAAGACCTGTCAGGCGCAACGGGTACGGATTGCAGAACTGACCGCTGAAATCCAAGCACTGGAAGCAGGCCAAGCACAAGCCAACGTGCAAGCACAGCAGGCCAATGCAACCGCTGCCAATGCCTTGGCAATGCAGTTACGCCAGCTCAAGGAAGACTACCTGCATCCGATGGTAAAGGCGTTGATGGCCTTGGGAATCCCGGCGAGTATCGCCATGCAATTGATCGCGGCACTGGTCGCCATCGCGTTTGAACGGATGCACCTTTCCGCCAGTGAAAACCTGCGGGACTGCTATTCCCTGCTCGATGGGCTGGAACAACACCTGCTGAACAAGCGCAAGGAATACGCCAGTTTCACCGGCACGGATTACCAGCCAGCCGACAGCGCAACCACCAGCACCGCCACCTTGACTGACACGCACCAACCCAGCAGCACGGAACTCCCGCCTGCCGCTGCCCCAGTGTTCAAATGGCAACAGCCACCACAAGGCCGTTTCCCCGGCTTCGTGGACACCAACCAGCGTACCGCGTTACACGCACCACACGCGCGTGTGGGCGGCGAAAACGACCATCAGGCATGGGTACTAGGTCAAACATCACCACACGCACCACACGCGCGTGTGGTGCGTGTGGGGGATACAATGGCGGAACATGATGGGGGGCTGCAAGCGGCAACGGATGCGCCCATTGGTAGCAGGGTGGTTTGCCCGTATTGCGGGACAGGGTTCACCAAACGCAACCAACAGCACACGTTCTGTTGCAAACGGCACCGCTTCGCATGGCACAACGGGCGTGACCCGAAGCGGCAGCAATTCCTGAAAGGGCGGAACATGATGGGGTAGGGTGGGGACAAAGAAGCCGGGGAAACCCGGCTTTTGTAGGATTAACTGTATTTGTAGTATGTTGTATTTAAATACAGTTTACTGCATACTACAAAATAATGCCCACCTCATCTGCATATTCCCGCATGGTGAGTATTCTCACCCCATGATAGGGGTTAAGCACGGTCAAATCTTTATCCCCGGAAATGATAAAATCCGCCGCACCTGAGAGGGCAAGGGAAAGAAACTTATTATCTTTTGAATCCCGGCAATCAGTCGATACCTGGGTAATAATAACCACAGTCACGAGGTCAGTGTAATCAATCACCAACCCTTTCCGTTTTTCTTCCCTTCCTTCAAAGTTTTTGTTGAATTTGTTTTTTTGGATGGTTTTAACGAGTTCTTCAATCGTTTCAGTGGATGCTAAAAGTTCGTGCGTCCTTCTTACTTGGCGAAAGAATGAAGCGCTGGCAGATGTTTCATTAACAAAGGCACTAATCAGGGTGTTCGTATCCAGTACGAGCCGTTTTTGTGGGGTGGTCATAGGATTTTCTTGGTTAGTGGCTGGCGGATACGGGGAACTTTGCGTTTTCTGCCTGCTGTTCCTGCCATACTTCTTCCCGCGCCTCATCCACGAGCCTCATAAATTCCGTCTCTTCCTCATCGGTCATGGGCGGCTTTTTATTTTTAAGGGCTTCGTCATCGTATCGGTCAAAAGCAGCTAAAGCCTCCGCTTTGGTAGACGGCTTGGGAACAGGAATACCCAATTCTTTGGCTATCATCTCCCGTATTTTCTGCTTTTCCGCCGCCTCATCAAAGGCTGGGGCAGGTGTGTCTGCTTCCCCGGACAGGGGCAGTTCCACCAACCATTCTAAAATCCCATCGCTGACGTTCACTTTTTCGGTGACATAGTACCGCCTCAAAGCCCTTTGTATCTCTTGGGCAAAGCGGACGGGGAGAACCACCATTGTGGGTTCCCCGTGCTTGGTGACGGTCACGATTTCCCCACGATCCACGATGGTGGAGAACTTCCCAAATTTATTTTTTACTTCGAGGGCAGGCAAAACTTGCATGGTTATATTCCCAAGGGTTAGCAGCTAGAAAGCCCATTATAGGCGGAATGGCTGTTTTGGCAATCAACCACCAAAGAGACGGTCAAAGAACGGCTTCCGTTTGGCTGGCGTGGTGGCCTTCGGTGCTTCCAACAGCTTGATGGTGTCCGTCAGCTTGTCGATCTGCGCACGCTGCCAGGCTTCCCGCTCCTTGGACTCATCCAACCGCTCCCTTAGCTGGCGGTTTTCAGCCTCTAACGTTGCCAAACGTGCCTCATGGCTAGGTTGTCTATCGGTGTCTTGGGAAGTGTCTACGGGTGTCTTGGGAACGTCTTGGCTGGATGTCTTGGGAGACGAACCGAAGACACGGAAAAGCTCAGAAGTATCCACTGTCCCATTTGGGTTTCTGGAAACCTCACCGCTGGAAACCTTTTTGTATAGCGTGCTTCGGCCTATATTGAGGCGTTTGGCGGCTTCTGTAATGGAAATTTCCATAGGTGTCTCTGCGGTTGTCTACGGGTGTCTTGAGATTGTCTACAAGTGTCTCTCTTGAAGTCTACGCGGGACACTGGCGAGACAAAAGATATTTCCACACACATCATCCTGGTTCCAAATACCTTGGGGTTTGGGGCAACGCCCCAAGGCAACTGATAGGAAGTCAGATGCTCCAGTTCCTGCGTAAAAAACACTATCCAGCGACAAACGGTAGGCTGTATAGTTCTGGTTAATGAGTGTTCAAACCAAGGAAATGACTATGCTGACAACAAATTACCGCCCGGAAAAGTGTTCCGCATATTCGGATAGGCTGCGTCTGTATAGCCTGATATTCCTGAACGCCGTCTAATAAACTGTTAGCCACCAAGGTACCATGAAAACCATAGCCGCATATTTAGTTCTAGTTTTTTATGCAAGCACCGCGCTCTCAGAGTCTATTTCTGAAAATTTGGCGTGGAATAAAGAATTTTCTAGTGAATCCGTACATGGCGTTTTTGTACTTTGTAAAAGTAGTAGCAATTCCTGTACTACAAATAATGCGGCACGTGCATCTACAGCCTATATTCCAGCATCAACATTCAAAATTCCTAATGCTCTAATAG
>SSHE01000033.1 GCA_008017315.1 Acinetobacter sp. | reverse complement strand
CCCTCACTCAGGGCGCTTAGCTCAGTTGGTAGAGCGTCTGCCTTACAAGCAGAATGTCGGCGGTTCGATCCCGTCAGCGCCCACCATAATTTTAATATTATTATTCAATTTCTTAATTATTTCACTGTATTTAAATTTTTTACTCAAGTAAGTTATAATTTATCCAAATTTTTGGTATGTTCATCCATAAAGTCAAAATCCTTTGAAAATAAAGTATCATTGTTATGGTCAATCCTTATAAAGCTCGTCGTACAGTCTCAACGTCGCTGCATTTGAATACGCCGCAAGAACGTTATCGTTATTTCATTCAAACGATTGTAGAAACCCAGCAGGTTTGGGGGTTATTTAATGATGGCTGGGCAATTGGTGCTTCATCAGAAGGTCGTCATTCTTTGCCAGTGTGGGCAGGGCGTAGTTATGCCAGTTTGTGCCAAACGGAGTTTTGGTCGAGCTATGCACCGACGATGATAAGTTTAGACAATTTTATTTTTCAAATGTTGCCCTATATTGCAGAGCAGAAGGTTTTGTTGTCGATTATGATGACTCCAGAAGGGCAAAGCGTCTTTTTGGAGCCTAATAGGGTTTTGCTGGATTTGAAGCATTATCTATACGAAATTTATACCAAAAATCCAGCCTTCTTTAAGGCACATCCCGATGTGCCGTTACCTCGTACGATTCGTATTCATACATAATCACTTAGTGGTCAATGTATGAATAGGAGAGCCACCTAGTGCCTGCATTAAGGTGACGTAGGCATTGTATTGATTGTAACGCATTTGGCTGAGTGAGATTTTGGCATTGCGTACCGATTCTTGAGCGTCTAAGACATTCTTTAATGCAATCGCCCCATAGCGGTAACGCACTTCATTTAACTGAGCACTTTTTTCTGCGAGTTCTAAGGTCTTTTGCTGATGCTGCACTTGTTGATTGATTTCGATACGATTGGATAGGGCTTTTTCCACATCGGCAAAGGCTTGATAAAGCGTTTTGCGATAGTCAATGATACTACGTTCATATTGCAATTCACTAATTTCTAAATTACGTTGCATATCATTATATTGTAGGAATGGAAAACTAAGATTTGCCCCTAAACTTAATAGTGGGTTTTTGAGTAAATGGGTTAAAGATGTGCTGCTTGTTCCAAGTGAACCTGTTAAACCAATTGAAGGGTAATAACTGGCTTTGCTGGCATCTTTATTGGCCAAGGCTTTGCGTAAACGCAACTCCGCCGCTTGTAAATCGGGGCGACGGGATAAAATTTCTGCAGGTAAGCCTGCATCAATGACTGGTAATTGGATGTGTGGCAAAGCTTTCGGCTCTGTGATCTTCAATTGTTGGACAGGTTGATGTAATAAAACGGCAAGGGCGGTTTTATTTTCCAATTGTTGCTGACGTAGTTGGCTGAGTGCTGCCTGCTGGCTTTGTACGGATTGCTGTGCCTGAGTAAGTTCTAGCCCTGATACTGCACCAGCTTTGTATTGGGTTTCAACCAGTTTTAGCAGTTGATTGCTGGTTGCTAGATTTTGCTGTGCCACTGTCATCCGTTCGTTGAGGTAGCCTAGCTGCCAGTACAGATTGCAAGTGGTGGCAATCATACTTTGTGCTGTGGCTTGTAAGTCCTGTTCAGTGGCTAAGGCTTCCCAGCGTGCTGCTTCGGATTGATTGGCGAGTTTGCCGAACAAATCCATTTCATAGCTGACATTGCCATTTAAGGATACACCTTTGGCATTATCATCACCGCTATTGAGATTAAAGCTATGTCCTGTCGATGCACTTGCACCTACTCTGAGCCCTTGTTGGTTTTCGGTGAGTTTGGCTTGTAAGCGAGCTTGTTTAAGGGTAATACCTGCTACGGCAAGGTCACTATTTTGGGCAATGACATGATTGACTAAAGTATTTAACTGTTCATCGCCAAATAATGTCCACCATTGGTCTGACCATTGTTGGGGCGTTAAACCCGTATGGTTGTTTTGCTGAAAATCAGTGGGGATTTGAACTTCAGGGGCTTGATAAGGGGTTTTGACCACCGCAGCACAACCGACCATCATCAAAGGTAAGATGAAGGCAATTCCATTTTTTAACCATAGATTTTTTGTGTCGGGCGAACACAGTTCGCCTCTACGAGAATGGTCATTGTAGGGGTGAACTGTGTTCGCCCGTTTAAAATCATGATTCATCATATTATCCTTATTTATTCTCTTGATAGGGCGGCAACTGGGTCAAGTTGGGCGGCATTTTTGGCAGGTAAATAACCGAATAATACCCCAATTAAGCTTGAGCAGATAAAGGCGGCAGCCATGGATGTCGTGGAGTAAATCATTTGGAAAGAACCTCCAGATACTTTGGAAAACAGTTGTCCAATGCCGAGTGCCAAAAGCACACCTAAAATACCGCCCAAAATACAGACTAAAATCGCTTCGATTAAAAATTGCTGTAAAATATCACTTTGCCGTGCACCAACTGCCATACGTACGCCAATTTCTTGTGTGCGTTCGGTGACAGATACCAGCATAATATTCATTACACCAATGCCACCTACAATCAAAGAAATGACGGCAATCGCTGAAATGAGTAAGGTCATGGTTTTGGTGGTTTGTTGGATGGTTTCCCGAATACTGTCCGCATTTTGAGTAAAGACATCTTCTGCACCGTGTCGTTGTATGAGTAATTTTAGAATGGCATTTTCGGCGGTGGCACTAGAATACTCATCTTTAATGCGTACGATGATGCTACGGACGTTGGACTGCCCCATAAAGCGGCTAAGCACGGTGGAATAGGGTAAATAAACATTTAAGCTATCTGCATTACTACCAAAGCCTTGTTGGGTTTCCACTATCCCAATAATTCGACTGGGGACACTACCAAGTAGAATGACCTGACCGACTGGATTTGTACCATCACTAAAAAAACGATTTTTGGTATTGGTGTCAATCACGACATCTTGGGTACGTTCAATAATACTTTGTCGATCAAAAGCTTGTCCAGATTGAAATTTTAAGCCACGGACATAGAAAAAATCTTCGCCAACGCCATTGATGGTGGTTGAAGCTTCGGTCTGTTTAAAACGTGTGGTCACATTGGTATTCACCGATGGGCTAACACCATCCACATAAGGTTGTTCGGCCAAAGCATCCGCATCGGCAGGAATGAGGGTTTTGGCTTGCGAGCTTCGGGAGTTATCGCCAAAACCTCGCCCTTGAAATACGGTGACAGTATTTGTGCCTAGACTGCTGATATTACTTAAAATTTGTTGTTGTGAACCATTGCCTAATGCGACAACTGAAACGACAGACGCAATCCCGATAATAATCCCGAGCATGGTCAGAAATGTCCGCATCCGATGAGCATTCATGGAAATGAGTGCCATTTGGAAGGCCTCACCTAAACGGTCAAAGAATGAACGTAAAGCAGAGGATTTATTTTTCTTTTCACGGACAAGGGTTTGACGTTCAGTGATGGGTGTTTCGTGGTCTTGATATGTAGGGGTATTGGGTTGATCGGAGATAATGTTACCGTCACTGATTTCGATAATTCGAGTTGCATTTTTAGCCACATGAATATCATGCGTGACTAAAATGACGGTATGACCTTTGGCATTAAGTTCACGTAAAATTCGCATGACCTCAATACCACTATGTTTGTCCAATGCACCTGTGGGTTCATCGGCAAGAATCACATCACCACCATTCATCAAGGCTCTGGCAATGGACACACGTTGTTGCTGACCACCAGAAAGTTGGCTGGGACGATGGTATAGCCGTTCGCTTAATCCTAAATCCGATAAAATTTGAGCTGAACGTTTATGCCTTTGTTCGGCAGGGATGCCTGCATAAACAGAGGGAACTTCCACATTACCTGAGGCGGTTAAATCCCCTAATAAATGATAGCGTTGGAAAATAAAGCCAAAGTATTCTCGTCGTAGTTGTGCTAGTTGGTCAGGTTCAAGTGTGCGAGTTTCTTGACCACTAACTTTATAGCTACCTGAACTGGGTTTATCCAAGCAGCCTAAAATATTCATCAAGGTAGATTTGCCCGAACCTGATTGCCCGATGATGGCAACCATTTCACCCGCATAAATGTTTAAATCAATGCCTTTTAAAATCTGAACTGTGCCTTCACCTGCTGGAAATTCACGTGTCAGATTTGCCACCTCTAATAGAGGTTGTACGTTCTGATTCATGTTTACATTCTCATCGGCATACGGTTATTAGCACTATTGGTACTGCGTTTTGACGTATCATTGGAGGTGTCGCTACTATCTGCAATCACCACTTTGTCACCTTCGTTTAAGCCTTTTAATACTTGTGCGGTGACACGGTTGTTTAAGCCGATTAAAACAGGTTGATTTTTTACGGTATTGTCGGCTTGAAGCACACGCACCATTGCACGAGAGGCTTTACCTTGTTGTAGGAGTTCACGTTCTTCTGCTGTGAGTTCTAGGCGTGCAGGACGTTCACCAGTTGTAGTATTGTCTGTACTTGCAGCATCTTTTGACCATTGACCATTACGGTTTTGACCAGCACTCTGCCCAACATTTTGTGTGTTGTTCTGCCCATTATTTTGACCACGATTACGCTGTGGGCGATTGGAAGTTTGTAGGGCGGAAGCTGGAACGGTGAGGACATTTTTAACTTCAGAAATCACAATAGAAACTTGTGCAGTCATGTTGATGCGTAATTTGCCATCATCATTCGGTACGTCAAATAAGGCATTGTAGTACACAGCTGAGCTGGATGAAGATGAACTGGTTGAGTCATTATTAATCGAGGTTGGAGCAGGTTCAACTTGTCGAAGTGTTGCGTAGCGTTTTTTCTCACTATCACCCAATGTGGTAAAGTAAACTGTTTGTCCTTTTTCGACTTTCATCACGTCGGCTTCAGAAATTTCTGATTTCACCGTCATGGTGCCAAGTTGTGCCAATTTCACAATGGTGGGGGCGGATTGATTGGCATTTACCGTTTGACCTTCTTCAGTCACAATCGCGACCACTGTACCATCAATCGGTGCAACGATACGGGTATAACCCAGATTTTCACGAGAAGTGGCAAGATTTAATTTGGATTGTTCGATTTGGGCATTCAGTGCCACAATTTCTGCTTGTGCCGTTTTGTAGCTGGCTAAGGCAGATTCCAAATCGGCTTTAGCTGTCGCTTGTTGAGCGTACATGGCTTGCTGACGCTTATATTCTGCTTCGACTTTGGCTAGATTCGCCTGTTTTACGGCAAGTTGTGCCTGTTGATTTTTGATATTGGCTTCGGCAGTTTTCAAATCATTTTCCTGACGTACCGAATCAATCTGGGCAATCAGTTGCCCTTGTTTGACCTGATCGCCAAGCTGCACATACATCTTTTTTACCTGACCTGAAACCTGAGCCCCGACACTGACAATTTTAGTGGCTTCCAGAATACCAGTTGCTAAAACCGTATCCTCGATGTCGCCTTGTGTGACATCGGCAGTAATGTAGTTCGGTGCGGTTTCCTTAGGCTTTAAAAAGTACCATGCAATACCCGCAATGAGGGCAAGGATAAGACCAATGGTGATGAGTTTAAAGGGTTTGAATGTTGTTTGCATTGCGATGAAATCTAGTCATAAATTGTGCCTAGTATAGGCAGGAATGATGGATAAAACATGAATATTTTGCGAAGAAATGAGAATGATTTAATTTTACAAAAAATATTTTGAGGTGGTGGGAACGTACAAAATTGGGTCGTGAAGTCCTCATGGTTTGGAGATGATGGTATTCATCATTTGCTTACGGTTTATTTAATAAAAATGAGTTTAAATCCTTTTTTATCATTGGTTTGTGGTAATTTAATCACTTCATGATGTAAAATTGTGTAAATCAACATATCCTCATGATATGGATGTTAATCAAGGAAAAAATGAATGTTAAAAAATATGGTGTTGGTCATGCTACTTGCGACATCTTTAACGGGGTGTTCAAAATCTGATGGGGTGCAATCTATAAAAGATTTTTTTGCCAAAATCATGAACTCAGAAAAACAGGAAAATCAACCCACAAGCCAGTCCAAGTTTAATCGTGAGCAGCTTGCGTTATTGCAAGATATTAGTGGGATATGGCGTAGTGATGCTTCTGAATTGGTGTCGATTTTAATACAAGGTGAGCACATTATTTTTATGATCGATAATGAACCTAAAGAGGCGAGTATTGGTGAAGTCGATACGGTCAATGGAATTGTAAATCTAAAAATGATTGAAAAATATAGCAATGAAGATGTGATTTGGACGATTCGTAAAAGTGTCATCAATGAAAAAGGTGATTTTACCTTGAAAGTTATTACGCATGAGGGAGAATCCTATGATTTGTCTTTCGTTCGTAATATTAGTGAAACAGATAAAAATCGCATCATGAAAATTGTGAATCATTTTCAGGAAAGTGATGAGCAAATTGAAGAAGAAGTGTATCAGTTGGAAGAAGTACATGCAGATGCAAGTGCTGATGTCATGGCAGCAGAAGCAGCCGAGATAGAAGAAATTGAACGATCGGCTACAGAAGCGACTGAAGTGGCGCAGGCAGCAGCACAAGCTGCCACTGCACAAGAAATGGTGACTCGAGCACAGAAAATTGCCATAAATGATAAAACTGAGAAATTACATTTATATGATGATGTGCAAAGTAATAATGGAATGCTCTCTGTCACGACCAATAAAGGTTTTAGCACATGGCAGGTGAATAATCTCAGTGCTGCAGCAGCAAACACATTAATCGGGTTAAGTTCGGGACAATGTTTTAATCTGGTCTCGAAAAAGGGCTTTAATCAAACCGATGGGCGAGATATTCAAAGTGTGTATCAGGTTGCTTGCTAAGAATAAATTTTGTGCATGGTGTGGCTAAAACAACGTTTTTCCACATAATGCACAGACTAGTTGTAAGAGTAAATCATCGGCGTTTTCTTGACCGACACCTTTAATGGCACTATCGGTACGTAATAATAAATCCGACCATGTAATAAATTGCTTTGGCTGGAAACGACGTAAGGCATTTTGATATAAAGAAAGCTTATTTTTCCAGATGCCGAGTTGTAGAGCATTATGTGGTTGTTCAAATAGTTGTAGCAACAAACGCATCTCTTTTTGTAATACCCAAAAAATCAGGGTCTTTGCTTCGCCTGATTCTATTAAGAATTTTAATATTTTAATGGCTTGTGCCAAATCACCTTTTAAACAGATATCACCCAAGTCAAAAGTGCTATAGCGTGATTGGTCGTGTAGGCTTTGTTCCAGATGCGTGACATCTATCTGCGGTGTATCGCTAAAACTATCGGCAACACTCATCAAACTGTTACGGGCAGAAAGTAGGTTATTTTCATGATGATAGAGTAACCATTGCCAAGCCTGTCCAGTGAGGCGAATGCCGATTTTGTCAGCTTCAATTTCTAAAATTTGTTGTTGTTCGGATGTATTGTAGGCATACAATCCAATCAATGTTGCATTGGCTTCAATAGTTTGAAAAAAAACTGACTTTAAACTTTGGCTTTCCTGTTTGGGAAAAACTAAAAGTAAAAAATTATCCTGTGGATTTTGCAGAAAACTTTTGAGTTGTTTTAAGCCTTGTGCATCAGGTTTGATGTTACCATGGACTTCAATCGCAAGCTGTTGCGAAAATAACGATAAACTATTTAAAGCTGAAAAAACCTGTTTCCAGTCATGGATATTTTGCAACTCAAAGCGTTGGCGTTCAATACCGTGTTGTTGCCAATGCTGCCGAAAAGCCGAGAGTAAATTCTGTTCTAATAACGGTTCACCGCCGTGCATTAACCATGCCCCCTGTGCTTGAGGGATGCGTTTTAAGGCATGTTGATAGTCGAGTTTCATATCGCTTTAGGGGGCTTGATCGATGATGGCATCGGGTAAGCGATTGGCGTGCAGCTGGCGAACAATTTGCTGTGCAATATCATCCTGCATCACTTGCACCAAAAAAGCTTCTTCTTGTCGTTCGGTATTGACGCTGGCAATATTGTACTGATAGCTACGCTGTGCAATCACGGTACGAGGTTCGGTAAGTGGCTCACCAGCCGCATTCTCTAGCCGAAAACTGACAGAAAGGCGGAGTTGTACTTCGGTGAGCCTACCGCTAAATAATTGTCGGCGTAAATCGTAATGATCAATACGTAAGGTCACATTGGTTGGTGTGTTATCCAGCTGTGCACCTAAATTGGATAGATAAACCGTAAGCGGTTTTTTTAAGGCTTGTGCTTCATCGGGAATCTCCAAGTGGAGGGATTGATATTGTTCAGGCAGAGTGACAATGTGTGAACCCCGTAAATGGAAACCGCAAGACATTAAACTTGCACTTAAGCCAAGCGTTAAAAAAATCGCTGCTAAACGATGGGTAAAGTGCATGGGTGTTCCTTGAGGTATAGTTTCCCTGTGCTGCTATGTGATAGGGTAGCACAGGGGGAAATGGATTAAACCACTAAATTGACCAATTTATTTGGCACAACAATTTCTTTTTTGGTTGCGCCTGTTAAGAATTGCTGTACTTCGGGTAAAGCTTTGGCTTGTGCGAGTAAATCTTCTTTAGCAATATCAACAGGCACGTCCAATTTACCACGCAGTTTACCATTCACTTGCACCACAATGGTTTGGGTATTTTTAACCAATGCCGATTCATCCACCGTAGGGAATAGGGTTGTGGTTAAATCAATGCCAAATTGAGCCAATAAAGTCTGGCTTAAATGTGGGGCAAATGGGGCAAGCAAAGTGAGTAAACTCACAATCGCTTCACGCTCTACCGCAAAATCACTTTCTGTTTTAGCTTCAAATTTAGTGATGCTATTGAGTAATTCCATTTGTGCCGCAATCGCTGTATTAAAAGCATGGCGGCGTTCAATATCATCACCCACTTTGGCAATGGTTTCATGTACTTTACGGCGTAAATCCTGTGCTTCTTTAGATAAATTCGCAGTGTCAATATCGCTTGATGAATTGCCTTGAGCAAGGCTCTTTTCAATAAAAGCAGCAGCCAAACGCCACACACGTTTTAAGAAACGATTTGAACCCTCAACCCCTGCATCAGACCATTCTAAAGATTGGTCAGGCGGTGCAGCAAACATCATAAACACACGAGCGGTATCCGCTCCATATTGGTCAATAATGGCTTGTGGATCAACCCCATTGTTTTTTGATTTGGACATTTTTTCTTGTCCGCCAATGTTTACGGGCTGACCATCAGCTTTATATTTAGCAGAAAGGGTACGTCCTTTTTCATCACGTTCTAACTCAACATCGGCAGGGTTGTACCATGTTTTTTTGCCTGCATCATCTTCACGATAGAAGGTATCGGCTAAAACCATACCTTGTGTTAAAAGATTGCTAAACGGTTCGTTACCTTGTACCACGCCCTCATCTCGCATGAGTTTATGGAAGAAACGAGCATAGAGTAAATGCAAAATCGCATGTTCTACACCACCAATATATTGATTTACAGGTAGCCAAGATTGTGCAGCTTCAGGTTTAATCATCCCATCGGTATAATCAGGTGAGGCATAGCGTGCGTAATACCAAGATGATTCGACAAAGGTATCTAAAGTATCGGTTTCACGTTTTGCTGCACCGCCACAATTTGGACAAGTAGTTTGGTAAAATTCTGGCATTTTTGCCAAAGGATTACCCGAGCCATCAGGCACGACATCCGTCGGTAATACCACAGGTAATTGCTCTTCTGGCACAGGCACTTGACCGCATGATTCACAGTTAATCATTGGAATTGGACAGCCCCAATAACGCTGACGGGAAACGCCCCAATCTCTTAAACGGAATTGCACTTTTTTCGTGGCTAATTGTTGTGGAGCTAATTTCTCAATCAATGCAGCAAAGGCTTGTTGGAAATTCAAACCATCAAATTCACCTGAATTAATCAATTTGCCGTCTTTAGAACCGTACCATTCTTGCCATTGTGCAGGATTAAAATCGCTATCGTCTGCACCTTTGGCATCAATCACTTGTTGAATCGTTAAATTAAATTTGTTGGCAAATTCAAAATCACGTTCATCATGAGCAGGCACAGCCATGACTGCACCTGAACCGTAAGACATTAATACATAATTGGCAATCCAGACTTCAATATTTTCGCCAGTCACAGGATGTTTGACATATAAACCTGTTGCCATACCTTTTTTCTCGGCAGTGGCAAGATCGGCTTCTGCAACCGAACCATGACGACATTCTTCAATAAAGGCATTGAGTTCTGGACGACCTTTTTCTAAGAGCAGGTCAGCAGCTTTTTTTGCCATTGGATGTTCAGCAGCAATGGCAACATAAGTCACACCCATTACAGTATCTGGACGTGTGGTATAAACTGTCAAACCATCGGCATAAATGGCGGTATCAGCAGACGGAAAAGTAATGTCCATACCTTCGGAACGACCAATCCAGTTGCGTTGCATGGTGAGAACTTGCTGCGGCCAACCGTCTTTCAGTTGTTCTAAATCATCCAGTAATTCTTGTGCATAATCGGTAATGCGGAAGTAATACATGGGAATATCACGTTTTTCCACCAATGCACCCGAACGCCAGCCACGACCATCAATGACTTGTTCATTGGCTAAAACTGTTTGATCGACAGGATCCCAATTCACAGTAGAAAGTTTGCGATAAATTAAGCCTTTTTTATAAAGTTGTACAAATAACCATTGTTCCCAACGGTAATATTCAGGCGTACAAGTGGCAATTTCTCTATCCCAATCAATAGACAAACCGAGACTTTTTAACTGATGACGCATGTAATCAATATTTTCAAATGTCCATTTGGCAGGGGCAACTTGATGTGCGATAGCCGCATTTTCCGCAGGTAAACCAAACGCATCCCAGCCCATCGGTTGTAATACTTGTTCGCCTTTTAGACGATAAAAACGGCTAATCACATCGCCGATGGTGTAGTTACGCACATGCCCCATGTGCAGTTTGCCACTTGGATAGGGAAACATTGACAGGATATAGCGATGCTTGCCTGTGGTGGTGTCTGCAACTTTAAAAACTTGACGATTTTCCCAGTCTTGTTGTACTTGAGATTCAATCGTATTGGCTTGGTATTCGGGGTCAATATGGGTCGTGGTCATTTCAATTCAATCAAATTAACAGCAAAAAAATTGTCGTACAGCATAACGCAAAATCAAAAAAAATGCGTGGCAATTCGATGGAAAAGCTACGCATTTTTGTTCAAATAAAGAGCTTTGAATGTGCTACTCTCGTGCGGTCGAAATTGCAGGTGCTGGTGCAGCTTCTTTGGTCTGAGTTGTTGCTTCAGGAGCTGGAGCAGCATTGTTGTTGGTCTGGGCGGTTTTTTCTGCTGTCGCAGGCTGGGCATTGTGACCACTTGGTGTATCGTTATATGTACCAACTTTTTCAACTTTGACTTTTTTACTGGTTGGGGCAGTGTCTGAATAATGTACTGAGCCATTGGCATCAACCCACTTATAGAAGTTTTGGGTATGCCCAAGCGTGGATAGGCTTAAACCAAGTATCAGACTGAGAGTGGGAAGATACAGAATTTTTGTTTTAACGTTGTTCATATCGACGATCCGAAGTTATTATCTGTTGCTATTTTAGCGGATAAAATGTACAAACACAGCTAAAATTTGATAATTTTTTTTGAGATTTTTGCGGAGGCTATGCGGGGTTACGTGATTTGATGAAGCTTTTGCAAAAATAGAAAATAACCCTATGGGTAAGGTTGTGCTATACATCTTTTGATGGTGAAAAGCATCGTTTCGTCACGATGCAAGCAGAAGGAAAATCTCATCTGTCAAATTATTAGAGAAAATCTTGGAAAAAAGCCGTTTTTGCTTGACTTTCGGGGCAATAGCATCAAAAATATTCGCTTCTATTTTATGGGTTAATTCGATCACCCTTCGGATTGACGGCATAATCGTGACAACCATCTCAGCTCTAGGCGAGTAGGGGATGGCTTTGGCGTATGTTTATCCCAACATCATGCCCGAAAATTGTAGGCTAACATTACTACATAACGATATATTTTCGTAATTTATATTGACGGTACACATGTACCAGTCTAAACCGTTTTATGAATGATATAACGACATGGGTTGTTATATCCAATGAGTCTAGGGTGAATACGTTGGAACTTTTATCTGGTGGTGAAATGCTGGTTCGTGCCTTGGCGGACGAAGGCGTTGAACATGTTTTTGGTTATCCGGGTGGTGCAGTATTACATATTTATGATGCACTTTTTCAGCAGGATAAAGTGAATCATTACCTCGTGCGTCATGAGCAAGCAGCAGGTCATATGGCCGATGCGTATTCTCGGGTCACAGGTAAAACAGGTGTGGTATTGGTCACATCAGGGCCTGGGGCAACCAATACGGTGACACCGATTGCGACTGCATACATGGACTCTATTCCTATGGTGATTCTGTCTGGTCAGGTGGCAACCCATTTGATTGGTGAAGATGCCTTTCAGGAAACCGATATGGTGGGGATTTCTCGTCCAATCGTGAAGCATAGTTTTCAGGTTCGCCATGCGAGTGAAATTCCTGAAATTATTAAAAAAGCATTTTATATTGCCGCCTCTGGTCGCCCAGGTCCTGTGGTCGTTGATATTCCAAAAGATGCCACCAATCCAGCAGAAAAGTTTGCCTACGAGTATCCTGAAAAAGTCAAAATGCGTTCGTATCAACCGCCGCATCGTGGGCATTCAGGTCAGATTCGTAAGGCGATTGATGAGCTATTAACTGCAAAACGTCCTGTAATTTATACGGGTGGCGGTGTAGTTCAAGGTAATGCGTCTGCATTATTAACTGAGCTTGCACACACGCTTGGCTTCCCTGTGACCAATACCTTGATGGGTTTAGGTGGTTTTCCAGGTGATGATCCGCAATTTGTCGGCATGTTGGGGATGCACGGTTGTTATGAAGCCAATATGGTGATGCACAATGCAGATGTTATTCTGTGTGTTGGTGCTCGTTTTGATGATCGTGTGACCAATAATCCAGCGAAGTTCTGTCCAAATGCACGTGTGATTCATATCGATATCGACCCTGCAACGATTTCTAAAACCATTATGGCTCATATTCCAATCGTGGGTGCAGTTGAGCCTGTGCTTCAGGAAATGTTGGCACAAATGCAACAGATGAATGTGTCTAAACCTAATTCAGAAGTGATTGCAGCGTGGTGGCAGCAGATTGATGAATGGCGTAAGGTGCATGGTTTACGTTATCAAGCAGCAACTGATAATAGTATGAAGCCACAACAAGTGATTGAAGCTTTGTATAAAGTGACGTATGGCGATGCGATTATTACCTCTGATGTGGGGCAGCATCAAATGTTTGCTGCTTTGTATTATAAATACAAAGAACCACGTCAATGGATTAACTCAGGTGGTCTAGGCACAATGGGTGTTGGCTTGCCGTATGCAATGGCAGCAAAGCTGGCATATCCAGAGCGACAAGTCGTCTGTGTGACAGGTGAAGCCTCTATTCAAATGTGTATTCAGGAACTTTCTACCTGTAAACAATATGGTATGAATGTCAAAATTTTGTGCCTGAATAACCGTGCTTTGGGTATGGTTAAACAATGGCAGGATATGAACTACGAAGGTCGTCATTCCAGTTCGTATGTGGATTCTTTGCCTGATTTTGCCAAGTTAATGGAAGCTTATGGACATGTTGGTATTCAGATTGATCATGCCGATGAACTTGAAGCGAAGCTAGAACAAGCCATGGCGATTAATGATAAATGTGTCTTTATCAATGTGATGGTCGATCGTTCTGAACATGTTTATCCAATGTTGGTGGCTGGGCAGTCCATGCGTGATATGTGGTTATCGAAAGGAGAGCGTACCTAATGCGACACATTATTTCTGTATTGGTAGAAAATGAAGCAGGTGCGTTATCTCGTTTAGTTGGATTATTCAGCCAACGTGGTTATAACATCGAAACCTTGAATGTTGCACCAACCGAAGATGAAACTTTATCTCGTTTAACTTTAACCACTTATGGTGATGATCATAAGATTGAACAAATCACCAAACAGCTCAATAAACTGGTTGAAGTGGTCAAAGTGGTGGATTTATCCGAAGGTGCACATATCGAACGTGAACTGATGCTGATTAAAGTCAAAGCATTGGGTGCAGCACGTGCTGAAATTAAACGCACAGCGGATATCTTTCGAGCTCAAATCGTCGATGTCACACCAAATACCTATACCATTCAAATTGTGGGTGCAACGGATAAGTTAGATGGCTTTATTGATGCACTGGCTGAAAATACCATTTTAGAAGTGGTGCGTTCGGGTGTGTCTGGTATCGCACGTGGTGAAAAGATTTTAAGTGTTTAATCAATTGAAAAATCCTCTCTTGTGAAGTCGTACTTTTCATGAGGGGATTTTGATATGTATCAATTCAATTTCCTTTTTAATAGGGAAAACCAAACTCTAGTGGAGCACACAAATGCAAATTTTTTATGATAAAGATTGTGACTTATCAATTATCCAAGCGAAAAAAGTAGCCATTATTGGTTATGGTTCACAAGGTCATGCTCATGCCTTGAACCTAAAAGATTCTGGTGTTGATGTTACAGTTGGCTTACGTGCTGGTTCAACATCATGGAAAAAAGCTGAAAATGCGGGTCTGAAAGTATCAGAAGTACCTGCTGCTGTTGCACAAGCTGACCTTGTGATGATTTTGACCCCTGATGAGTTCCAATCACAACTTTATCGTGACGTGATTGAACCAAACATCAAGCAAGGTGCAACTTTAGCATTTGCTCATGGTTTCTCGGTTCTTTATAACCAAGTTGTGCCACGTAAAGATTTAGACGTGATCATGGTTGCACCAAAAGCACCAGGTCATACTGTACGTTCAGAATTCCAACGTGGTTCTGGTGTTCCAGACTTAATCGCCATTCATCAAGATGCGTCAGGCAATGCACGTAATGTTGCGATGTCTTATGCTTCAGGCGTAGGCGGTGGTCGTACAGGTATCATCGAAACCTCATTCCGTGAAGAAACTGAAACTGACCTTTTTGGTGAGCAAGCAGTACTTTGTGGTGGTGCGGTTGAATTGGTTAAAATGGGTTATGAAACGCTGGTTGAAGCGGGTTATGCACCTGAAATGGCTTACTTCGAATGTTTACATGAATTAAAACTTATCGTGGACTTGATGTTTGAAGGTGGTATCGCAGACATGAACTATTCAGTATCAAACAATGCTGAATATGGTGAATATGTCACAGGTACAGAAGTCATCAATGAGCAATCTCGTGAAGCGATGCGTAATGCACTTAAACGTATCCAATCTGGTGAATATGCCAAGATGTTTATCCAAGAAGGTGCTTTAAACTACCCATCTATGACTGCTCGTCGTCGTCAAAATGCTGCACATGGCATTGAAGTAACTGGTAATAAGTTACGTGCGATGATGCCTTGGATCCAAGCCAATAAAATCGTAGATAAAGAGAAGAACTAAGGTAAAACTTACGTTCTTGAGCAAAAGAGGAGGCAATGCTTCCTCTTTTTCTTGCACTTCGAGCAAAGCAGTGCTTTGCTCTCGTTCATACCTTGGATTCAAGCGAATAAGATCGTTGATAAAGAAAAGAACTAAGTTTTAGTCTAATCTTTAAAACCCTTGTTTATGCAAGGGTTTTTTGTTATAAAAATGAATATATTCCAGAGGTTATTATGGCATTCAGTATTTGGGTGTTTGTTTCTGTCATGATCTGGTGGGGTTGTGGTCTTTATTTTCAAAGAAAAGTGCAGTCTAAGCCTTTTCTTCGTAGTTTTATGATAAGTATAGGGCTTTCCATTGTACTTTTTATTGCCCAGCAAGCCATGCTGACAAGTCACCAAAATACCAATATACCTAAAAATATCGTGAAAGAGCAGCAGCCACTCAATATCGTAGATGATGAAACGATGAGTAAGGCGATACAGACCATATATAGGCAAGAGGGGATAGGGCAATCCCATTTGAATCCCACGAAGCATCCATCTAAAAACATTCATCAAACTGAAGATTTTTTAAATCGTATTGAGCGGCTGCGTAGAGAAGAAAATTTAATCAACTTACAGTATGAACCTGATGTTGCCATACAGAGCCGTCAATATTTGGATTTGGTCGAAGAAGCAGAAAGAGTCTATGGTTTTAATGATCGGGCGAATCCTTACCGACATTGTACCGATACAGCTTTGGCTGCACGTGAGCTTTGGGGGGTATATCGCACCAAAGCCAACATGAGCCAAGAAGCCTATGATAATACTCAGCAGATGTGGATGGAAACCTATATGACAGCCAAACAGTCTTGTTTGGATTATATGAATGAAGAGAATAAAAGATAGGGATTCTCTCACTTAGAACAAAGTAACATCACGATTTCAATCCATGTTATGCTACGCAACCATTTCTATCCATAGCCAAGTGCGTTGTAAATCACTCGCCATCGACAAGGACCAAAGCCGCAATGACCGAATCCAGCTTAATTGCTAATGATGCCAAACGAATTGTAGAACAGCATTTAGATCAATTGGGACAGCCTCAGGACAAGATTTTATCTACGGCAGAAAAACAGCACAAATTTGCACTGATTGCTGAAGCCTTAGCACGTGAAAATGCAGTATTAGTGGCACACTATTACTGTGATCCTGATATTCAAGAATTGGCAGAAAAGACAGGTGGTTGTGTTTCTGACTCATTGGAAATGGCACGTTTTGGTCGTGACCATGCGGCAACAACACTGATTGTTGCAGGGGTGAAATTTATGGGGGAAACGGCAAAAATTCTTTCACCTGAAAAAACAGTCTTGATGCCAACATTGGAAGCGACGTGTTCGCTGGATTTGGGTTGCCCTGTGGATGAATTTACAAGGTTTTGTGATGCTCATCCCGACCATACCGTAGTGGTCTATGCCAATACCTCGGCAGCGGTCAAAGCACGTGCCGATTGGGTGGTGACCTCGAGTTGTGCAGTTGAAATCATTGAACATTTGGATAGTCAGGGCGAAAAAATTATTTGGGCACCTGATCAGCATTTGGGGCGTTATATCCAGAAAAAAACAGGTGCTGATATGCTGCTTTGGGATGGATCATGTATCGTGCACGAGGAATTTCGTGCCCGAGGCATTGCCCAAATGAAAGCACTGTATCCCGATGCAGCAGTCTTGGTACATCCTGAATCCCCAGAATCTGTAGTGGCGATTGCTGATGCAGTAGGAAGTACCAGCCAATTGATTAAAGCGGCACAAACTTTACCGCAGAAACGTATGATTGTGGCAACCGATCGAGGCATTTTTTATAAGATGCAGCAAGCTGCACCAGATAAAGAACTGATTGAAGCACCAACCGCAGGTGAGGGGGCGACTTGTCGCTCTTGTGCCCATTGTCCATGGATGGCAATGAATGAGTTAGATGCGATTCTGCATGTGCTGCAACACAAAGATCAGCAAATTTTTGTGGATGAAGCATTGCGAGTACGTGCCAAGCTACCATTGGATCGGATGTTGGATTTTACTGCAGGTTTGAAAAGATAAGTATTGTTGTTTAAATAAACGGTTAGATGAAAAAAGACGTATTTTTTTTATCTAAGTATTGACGTGATGCGGTACGAAGCCTAGAATGCACTCCGTACCGCACACGGTGCGATACAAAAAGCTAAATAAGCGGAGCATAGCACAGCCTGGTAGTGCACCTGGTTTGGGACCAGGGGGTCGTAGGTTCGAATCCTACTGCTCCGACCACTTTTTGTAAGTGGTAGGCAGACGTATCGTAGATACGGTGATGCGCCTGTAGCTCAGTTGGATAGAGCATCCGCCTTCTAAGCGGATGGTCACAGGTTCGAATCCTGTCAGGCGCGCCATTTGGTAGCTTGGTACATAGAACCAAAAATATGTTATGGTGGATGTAGCTCAGTTGGTAGAGCCCTGGAT
>SSHE01000035.1 GCA_008017315.1 Acinetobacter sp. | reverse complement strand
TTGCTCACACACCAATCATAACTTGGTGCGGAAGGGGGGACTTGAACCCCCACGCCCGAAAGCACTACCACCTCAAGGTAGCGTGTCTACCAATTCCACCACCACCGCAAGCAGGGCTGCATTCTATGCCTTTCGCATTTAAAAGAAAAGCATTATTTTAAACTTATGGTGTTTTTGCTGGAGTAGTTGATGAAGATTCACTCACCGCAGGTACTTTTGAGGTCGTTTGTTCAACTCCTGGCAAGGTATAGACTGCTTGACTCTGTTTTTTTGCATACACTGCCAGCGTCAAACTGGTCACAAAAAACAATGCCGTCAGAATTGCGGTCAAACGAGTCATAAAGTTACCCGAACCAGACGCACCAAAAACAGTTGCAGCACCACCCCCACCAAAGGAAGCCCCTGCTTCTGCACCCTTACCATTCTGAACCAAGATTAAAGCAATCATTAAAATTGCCAACAGAATATGTACAACCAAGACAAAGGTATACATGCAACCACCTTATTTTTGCGCAAAGGCCTGAATAATTGAAATAAAACTTGCAGCATCCAACGATGCCCCACCCACCAATGCACCATTAATATCTGCACAAGCTGCCAATTCTAACGCATTTTCAGGCTTTACACTACCACCATACAATAATGGCACTTGCCCTGCCAATCTCGTATAACGCTTTAATTCATCACGAATGGCTGCGTGCATTTCTTGTGCATCTGCTGGAGAAGCCGTTTTACCTGTACCAATCGCCCAAATAGGCTCATAAGCAATAATGATATTTTGCCAATCTTGCTCAACCACAACCTCTCGCAAGTCTTTAATTTGTTGCAATACGATAGATTGTGCCTGCCCCGCTTCACGTTGAGCCAAGCTTTCACCAACACAATACACAATATGCAACCCTGCTTGCAAAGCATTCTGGATTTTTTGCTGCAACTTTGCAGCATCATCCGCAAAATATTCACGACGTTCAGAATGTCCAATCAGTACAGTATCAACCCCCAATGATTTTAATAATGCCGCACTACATTCACCCGTGTAAGCCCCCAAACCTGCAACTACTGAAATATCTTGTGCAACCACAGGCAAAGTACCTAACTGCTTTGCAAAATAACCCAAATATGCAGTCGGTGGCGCAACAGCAATACGACATTGCTGTGATAATGTTGCATATTGTGCTGCAACTTGCTGAAATAATTGCTGTGCATCATCAAACAAAGGATTGAGCTTCCAGTTTCCGATCACCCAATTTTTTTGTGCATTATTTTCCATAAACGTTCACATCCACAAATTTTGTGCCAATTCTACACTGCTCACTTTCAGACATAAAGTCTGAAACATATTAAAAACAGAACAATGCGTTTTTTGTTTGAAGCTGAAAAATTTGTGCTATATTGTCTATGGGGAAATTACTAGCAGTCAAAACAACACTTATTGGATGAGTCATTGAAATTATGTCAGCGCAGAATCAAGTCCATTTTACAGGCTATCTGAAACGCCTTGTCACTGATGGTGTCATCAGTGCACAATCCATGCAAAAAGCACAAGAGCAGGCGAAGCGCAACAAACTCCTTTTATCCAACGTTTTGGTTGAAGACTACAATGTGCCTGCACTCAAACTCGCATTGGCAATATCCGAAGAATTTGCCGAACCTATTTTTGATTTAAACACGTTTAATCCAGATTTTTTACCTAAAGAGTTGGTTGAAGAAAAATTAGTCATTCAGCACCAGATTGTTCCATTGGTGAAGCGTGGACATCTTTTGTTTGTGGCGACCAGTGACCCAACTCGCCTGGATGCTTTGGAAGCCATTCAATTTAACAGTAAACACAATATTCAAAGTGTCATTGTTGAACAAAACAAACTGAATAAATTTATTGCAACACACTATCAAGAACCTGATAGTTTCGATTTTGGCGATGACGATTTTGATTTGGAAGTTGCTGATACTTCAGATCGTGCCAAAAATGATGATGATGATGCTAGCAAAGAGGACGAAGCACCGATTGTTAAGTATGTCAATAAATTGCTGGTTGATGCCATTCGTATGGGGGCATCGGACTTACATTTTGAACCTTATGAAAAATCCTATCGTGTACGGTATCGTGTAGATGGCGTATTACGTGAAATTACTCGCCCACCTTTGCAACTTTCTGGACGTTTGGCAGCACGTTTAAAAGTCATGTCACAAATGGATATTTCTGAAAAACGTGCACCGCAAGATGGTCGTATCAAACTCAAATTATCTAAAACCAAGGCCATCGACTTCCGTGTAAACTGCCTACCAACCTTGTTTGGTGAGAAATTAGTCTTACGTATTTTAGACCCCTCTAGTGCCATGCTAGGGATTGATGCTCTCGGTTATGAACCTGATCAAAAAGCCTTATTTATGGCAGCCTTAGACAAACCGCAAGGCATGTTGCTGATTACAGGCCCTACAGGTTCAGGTAAAACCGTATCGCTCTATACGGGTTTAAATATTTTAAATACCGAAGACACCAATATTTCGACTGCCGAAGATCCTGTAGAGATTAACCTTGAAGGAATTAATCAGGTCAATGTCAATCCCAAGGTGGGCTTGACATTTTCCGTGGCACTTAAAGCATTCTTGCGTCAGGATCCAGATATTGTGATGGTGGGGGAGATTCGTGACCTTGAAACTGCCGAAATCGCCATCAAAGCCGCACAAACAGGTCACATGGTGATGTCCACACTACATACCAATAGTGCCCCTGAAACACTGACTCGCTTACGTAATATGGGCGTACCATCGTTTAACATTGCAACCTCTGTTAATCTCGTGATTGCACAACGTCTGGCACGTCGATTATGTAGTCAATGCAAACGCCCAGCAGATATTCCAAAACCTAGCTTGCTAGAAATGGGATTTACCGAAGAAGATTTAGCACAACCCGATTTTCAAATCTTTGAAGCCGTTGGCTGTCCAGAGTGTCGTGAAGGTTACAAAGGTCGTGTAGGGGTCTATGAAGTGATGAAAGTAACGCCCGAAATTTCCAGAATTATCATGGAAGATGGTAATGCCATCGAAATCGCCGATGCCGCTCAGGCAGCAGGTTTTAACAATTTAAGACGTTCAGGTCTAGTGAAAGTCTTGCAGGGGGTCACCACATTGCAAGAAATCAATCGTGTAACCAGTGAATAATAGCGTGATAAGGACTTAAATCATGGCAACAAAAAAAGCACAACTGATGCCAACATTTTCATACGAAGGGGTAGATCGTAAGGGCTTAAAAGTCAAGGGGGAACTTCCCTCCAAAAATATGGCACTTGCAAAAGTCACCTTACGAAAACAAGGCATCATCGTTCGTAAAATCGCTCAAAAACGTGAAATTGAGTTTCTCAACAAGCTGATGAAAAAAAAGGTGACCACACTAGATATCACCATTTTTACGCGTCAGTTGGCCACTATGATGAAAGCGGGTGTTCCGCTTGTGCAGGGCTTTGAAATCGTTGCCGAAGGCTTGGAAAATCCTGCCATGCGTGAAGTGGTACTGGGTATTAAAAGTGAAATCGAAGGGGGTAACACTTTTGCAGGTGGGTTACGTAAATATCCACAATATTTCGACAACCTCTTTTGTTCCTTGGTTGAATCTGGTGAACAATCGGGTGCTTTAGAAACCATGTTAGATCGTGTCGCCATCTATAAAGAAAAGAGTGAGCTACTCAAACAAAAAGTCAAAAAAGCCATGAAATATCCAATCACCGTGATTATTGTTGCACTCATTGTAACGGTGATTTTGCTTGTCAAAGTTGTGCCTGTATTCCAAGATGTGTTTAGTTCTTTTGGTGCTGACCTCCCTGCCTTTACCAAAATGGTGGTGAATATGTCAGAATGGATGCAAAAATATTGGTTCTTCCTGATCTTATTTGTCGGCGGTTTAGTTTTCGGTTTACTTGAACTCAAACAACGCAGTAAACCTTTTCGAGATTTACTTGATAAAGCTGCCTTGAAAGCACCTATTTTTGGCGATTTGGTTTATAAATCCATTATTGCTCGTTATAGCCGTACCCTAGCCACCACTTTTGCTGCTGGTGTACCTTTGATTGATGCCCTAGAATCTACTGCTGGAGCAACCAATAATGTCATCTATGAACAAGCCGTCATGGGTATCCGAGAAGATGTTGCCACAGGACAACAATTACAGTTTGCTATGCGTCAAACACAGAAGTTCCCTAGCATGGCGATTCAAATGGTTGCGATTGGTGAAGAGTCAGGGGCATTAGACGCGATGCTGGATAAAGTCGCTACGCATTATGAAAATGAAGTCGATAATGCCGTGGATGGTTTAACCAGTATGATGGAACCTTTGATTATGGCAGTGCTCGGTATTCTCATTGGTGGTTTAGTCATTGCCATGTATTTACCAATCTTCCAAATGGGTTCTATCGTTGGTTAATTATCAGAAGCATCAAAATGAATGCAGTCCTTGAAATTTTACAGAATAATGCCACCGTATTTTACTTAGCGGTGGCGTTGCTCAGTTTATGTGTGGGTAGTTTTTTAAATGTGGTGATTTATCGACTACCCAAAATCATGCAACAAGAATGGCAACAAGAATGTCATTTCTATTTACATCCTGAACAACCTTTGCCTGAACAAAGCAAATATACCTTAAGCACCCCAGCATCAACCTGTCCCCAGTGCCAACATAAAATCCGCTGGTACGAGAATATCCCTCTGGTGAGCTGGCTAGTGCTGCGTGCAAAATGTAGTCAATGTCAAAATCCAATTTCTATCCGTTATCCTCTTGTGGAACTAGGGACAATGCTATGTTCTCTTTTGGTCGCCTATACCTTTGGTGCAACTCTGGAAACTGCTTTTGGTCTTGTCTTTACATGGATGCTCATTGCCCTCACTGGGATTGATTTTGATACCCAATTATTACCTGATCGCTTAACCTATCCTTTAATTGGTTTAGGGCTCGCCATTAATAGCTATGGTCTATTTATTTCACCGACGCAAGCCATTTGGGGCTGTTTAATTGGCTTTCTGTCGCTGTGGAGTGTCTATATTGTATTTAAGCTGGTCACAGGTAAAGAAGGTATGGGCTATGGTGATTTTAAATTGCTTGCTGCATTAGGTGCATGGATGGGGGTAATGCAATTACCTTTGATTATTTTGCTGTCATCTTTGGTAGGTGCGATCATCGGGATTATTTTACTTAAAATCACCAAAGAAAATAAACCCTTCGCTTTTGGCCCTTATCTTGCGATTGCAGGATGGATTGCCTTTTTATGGGGTGAACACATTATGAAAGCCTATTTGGGGAATTAAACCATGTCTTTTATTGTGGGTTTAACGGGCGGTATTGGTAGCGGAAAATCTGCGGCGAGTGCATGGTTTGAACAACAAGGCATTACCGTCGTTGATGCGGATGTAATTGCACGAGAGGTTGTTCAAATCGGGCAACCTGCTCTCACTCAAATTCAACAGCGTTTTGGCGATTGGGTATTATTAGACAATGGCGAACTCAACCGCCATGCGTTACGTGAACATATTTTTCAACATCCACATGCACGTAAGATCTTGGAAGGTATTACTCACCCAGCTATTCGGACATCTATCATCCAGCAATTACAAGCAGCGACTAGCCCTTATGTGATTTTGGTGTCACCTTTATTGTTTGAAACCAACCAACATCAATTGACTCACCATTATCTCTTGATCGATGCACCTGAGGAAATCCAGTTGCAACGTGCGACGCAAAGAGATGGGCAAAGTGAAGACCAGATTAAGCAGATTATTCAAGCACAAATGCCTCGAGCAAGGAGGCAAATCCTCGCACATGATATCGTATTAAATGATGGTCATTTAGAACATTTGTATGCCCAACTTGTCCCATTACACCAGCAATATTTGCAACATTGTCACACACCATCAGCGATGCCGTAACCAACGCCAAGGCTGTAAAGCACCTACCCCCATTCCGACCAAACCACAAACGATCGCTACACTCAAAGGTTCATTCAGCAAAGGTACTGCCAGAATTGCTGCCGCAAATGGTGCTAATGTCACTAGACTTCCTGCTTTGAATGCACCTAAACGCCTGATTGCTTCTGCATAAGTCAAAGTTGCCACAATCACCACCAAAATCCCATGAAAGAGCGTCTGAATCAAAAGATGCTCAAACTGTGCATGTCCCTGTTGTTTAGGTAAAAATAACAGATAAATTGGCAGATAAATCAATGCTGACCAAATCGCCACACTACACATGACTTGCCATGCTGTCAGTTGGGATTGCTTTAATAAAATCGTAAAAATCCCCCACCACACGGCGGCAAGGAAAAATAAACCATCACCAATACCAAAGGGATGCTGACTTTGCTGGCTAAGCAAATAACCCATCAACACCAGTGCCAACATCATAATGCTCAAACTCGCCCAAATATGTCGGTCAAATGGCTGCTGATACAATATAAATGCTGCAAGTGCCGTACACAAAGGAATACAACCATTTAAAAATATCGCTGCATGTGCAGCAGGTGCAAACGTAAATGCACTATATGTGCTCAAACAATACGCCACACCACCAATCATTGCCAAAATAATCGGTTCTTTTTTCCACAAAAAAGCGGTTTCTTTGCGGTAAAGTAAAATCGGCATCAAAATACAAAATGCCAATGTAAAACGTAATGCGGCAATATCCCATGCCGAGATATGCCATTTCACATTTAAACGGGAAAGTAATGTAAAACCGCCCCAAATACACATGGTAATGAGGACATATAGATAACCTTGATGTTTGGGAGACATAAAATAATAAAACAACAAATCAATTAAAGATGACGCTGACGACTCGCTTCATACAATGCCATACCTGCTGCCACACTGACATTTAAACTTTGTAAGTCACCTGCCATCGGAATATACACTTTTTCATCGCATTGTGCCTGATTAATTGGTCGAATACCTGTGTCTTCTGCACCCATCACAATCACCACCCGACCTGTCAAATCACATTGTTGAATCGGCAAGGCTTGCTCATCTAACAATGTACCCACCACTTTCACTTGTTGCTCTTTCAATGCTGCTAAGGTCTTACCGAGATTGGTCACCTGAATAAATTTCACCTTCTCCGCACCGCCAGCTGCAACCTTACGTGCTGTTGGGGTAAGGCTAGCGGAACGATCACGAGGAACGATCACCGCTTGTACACCCATTGCTGCCGCAGTACGAATACATGCACCAAGATTGTGTGGGTCGGTAATTTGATCTAATGCCAGCAATAACACATCTGAGGTATGTTCGACCAGTTGCTCTAAATCTCGTTCATTTAAACTTGGATGTGGACGTACTGCCGCCACAATCCCTTGGTGAAAGGGTAAGCCTGCCAGCTTCTCTAGGCTCTCTCGACTGGCTTTTTGCAGACTAATCCCAAAAGGCTCAGCTAAGGTTAAAATCTTTTGTAACCGCTGATCATCTCGACCTTTAAGTACAAAGAGGGTTAAAACACGCTCTGGCTCTAATTCAAGAAGTGATTCCACTGCATGTACACCATAATAATATTCAGGCTTTGCCACGAAGATGCACCTCTTAATTGGCGAATAAAAAATAAAAATCCTGTAACACGAGTGTACAGGATAGTGTTGAAATAGGTTGGTAAATGAATCTTTTAGCCTTCAAAATGGCATACATAATCCAGCACATCACTGGTTTCAATTTTAAATTTACTGTTGCCAGGCACATAAAAGGATTGCCCTGCACGGAACAGCTCACTTTCTTCTTGATCTGCTAAGATCACTCGACATTCTCCAGAAACGATTTCCATACGCTCTGGCACATGCGTTTCAAATGTTAAGGGTTGTTCGGTTGGTAAAATCACCCCTAGGGTTTTTTTCGTGCCATCTTCAAACTGTACGATATGACTCATACATTTTCCGCCAAAATATACATTTGATTTTTTAATGACTGAAACATGGTCAAACTGTGCCGAACTCATGTATAAACTCCAATTCAATAATCATGACTTTAAAATTTGCTGTAGTTTATCTCGAGCATGAACCACGAATCAATCTATTTGGGTGACAACTTTGCATTTATTTTTGTATTTTCACCCAGACCATAGTTGCATTGTATTCTGCTTATTTTCACAATATTTTTCATGCTGATTTTCTACGAACAACTTGCTTTATCACTGCACAGCACCACATAATAAAACCCTCTATTCTTCTTCGATTTCTGGCTTTGACACTTCCATGCTGAACAACATTTCACTGCATAATTTTGCTCTGGCTGACCAGCTTGCCATTGATATTGAATCTGGTTTTAATGTTCTCACTGGCGAAACTGGTGCTGGTAAATCTTTGTTATTAGATGCACTTTCTGCCTGTCTGGGTGAGCGTAGCGATGCTTCACAGGTGCGTTTTGGACATGATAAAGCCGAAGTAATTGCGACGTTTAGTTATCGGGAACACAGCCCTGAAGCAGATTGGTTAAAAGAACATGAACTCCTCGATGAATCAGGTGAGATTATTATTCGTCGGGTGATTTTCGCCAACGGACGCAGTAAGGCATGGATTAATGGTCGCCCAACCAGCATGTCCGAACTCAAAACCTTGGGGCGATTGCTCGTCCTACTGTATAGCCAACATAGCCAGCAGCAATTACTCGACCCACCATATCCAAAACAATGGTTGGATCGTTATGCAGGTTTACAACAACAAGCGCTTACCGTCAAACATGCCTATCAGCACTGGCAAAAATCCCAGCGTCTTTATCAAGATGCACGAGATGCTCAATATTCTCGTGCCGCCAAACTCGAACAATTACAACAACAACTGGAAGACCTAGAACCTTTATTGGACATCCATTATCAGGACATTGAGCAGGAATATGACCGCCTGAGTCATCATGAAAGTATGATGCAAGATTGTCATACCATGCTCCATGCACTAGATGAGGGTGAGCAAAATATTTTGCAAGAACTTGCTGCTATTGTACGCAAAGCAGAAGCCCAACACGCTCGCAGCCCTCAACTGGAGCAAGTGCATAACACCTTACTCAATGCACAAAGCGAACTCGAAGATGCAACCAGTCATTTGAAACAGTTTATTGACCGTCAAAGTTTTGATCCAGAACGCATGAGCGAACTGAATACACAGCTAGAACAATTTCACCGTCTGGCACGCAAATATCGTACCCAACCGCATGAATTATTAAGTGAATATCAAAACTGGCAGCAACAACTCGAACAATTGCAGGAACTGGAAAATCCTGAACAACTGGCAGCACAGGTTGAACAGGCACAGCAGCATTTCCTTGAGCTTGCCGAACAGTTGAATCAGACTCGTTTACACGTTGCAATCGATGTTGCGGCTCAATTAACCACACAGGTGAAACCATTGGCACTTCCCGAAGCTCATTTTGAGTTTAGATTTGAGCCTTTGGATGAACCCAATGCCGATGGAATCAGTTTTATTCAGTTGCTGTTTACTGCCAACAAAGGCATTCCAGCACAACCCTTGGCACGTGTCGCTTCTGGTGGAGAATTATCTCGTATTGCCCTCGTGATGCAAGTGATGAATGCCAGCAAAACCGATGCAGAAGTGTTGGTTTTTGATGAAATTGATGTGGGCATTAGTGGCGGCACGGCAGAAATTGTCGGGCGACTTTTGGCTGATTTGGCACAGCATGTACAGATACTGTGTATTACCCATCAGGCACAAGTTGCTGCTCAATCCGACCAACATTTGCTAGTCAAAAAACAACAAACCAACCCCGCCAGTAGTACCATTATTTCCCTAGATGAACCACAACGGATTGATGAACTGGCACGTATGTCTGGTGGGGTGGAAATTAATGCCACCACATTGCAACATGCCAAACAATTACGTGATTTAAAGTTTATTAAATCCTGATTTTAAGCTAAGCTCAAAAATAACAGAAATCTGGAGAACTTATTACGTGGCAAAACAATATCTCACGCATCGTTGCCTCATTGCACCGCCACATCTGGATGATGATTTTTTTGCCCATAGCTTGATTTATCTTGCTCGTCACGATCAAGAGGGTGCACAAGGCTTGATGCTCAATCGTCCTGCCAGCATCGAAATCAAGGAATTATTGCATGACCTTGATATTATGGCAGAAGGTGTCTATCCGCACGCAGTTTTACAAGGCGGCCCTGTCCGTCCCGAAGCAGGCTTTGTCCTACATACAGGACAACCGACATGGCATTCTTCGATTGCGATTGGTGAAAATGTCTGCATTACCACCAGTAAAGATATCCTAGATGCGATTGCCCATAATCAAGGTGTCGAAAATTATCAGATTGCTTTAGGCTATGCCAGTTGGCACAAAAATCAACTCGAAGAAGAAATTGCACGAGGCGACTGGCTGATTTGTGATGCCGATATGGATTTGATTTTTAATTTACCTTATGAAGAACGCTGGGATGCTGCCTACAAAAAACTGGGCGTCAATCGGGATTGGTTTTCACACGAGATTGGACATGCCTAATAGCTCTCAAACCATTATGGCGTTTGATTTTGGCACACAGAAAATGGGCATTGCTGTTGGGCAAAGTCTGATTGAGAGCTGCAATCCTTTGCCGCTATTTGCCATGAAAGATGGTATTCCTGATTGGTCAAAATTGCTTAAAATTGTTCAGGAATGGCAACCCAATATCTTTTTGGTCGGTTTACCGTTGAATATGGATGACAGTGAATCAGAGCTTTCGGCACGTGCACGCAAGTTTGCTCGCCGTTTACGTCATCAAACCAATATCCAAACGTGGATGGTCGATGAACGATTAAGCACCAGAGAGGCACGAGAAGCATTAGAACACTATCAGGCACATGGGCAAGCAAAGCGGTTATCTGCCGATAGTTTTGCCGCATCACTGCTGATAGAAAGCTGGTATCGGGAAGAACATGGCATAGTGCCGTAGCCAAGGGCTTTGACAACGAGGATTGCAATAATGATTTCATTTTACGCCATTTCGTTTATCATATCGCCATTTTATTTATCCTAGAAATACACACATGAATTATCGTTGTCCAAAATGCCAAAGTACCAAAATTGTGCCGCTTGCCAGCTCAACAAGTGCACGTCCAATAATTCCAAAAAGCTTGATCGTTCTCGTTCCAAGTATCTTATTGTTATTACTCTTGGTTTTTATTAGCATTATTATTTTGGTGATGGGTAAAAAGGCAGGCATGGTTTTGCAAGCCATGACGATTGTTTCATTTTTGAGTTGTGTCGTTTCGGGTTTTTTATTCTGGCGTGTACTCCCTGATTTTAAAATTTCCATGCAAAATTTTATGCAGGCACAAAAGCACTGGAAATGTCGTCAATGCAGCCATGAATGGCAAAATTAAACCAAAATAAACTGTGGATCACCAAAATGTTATCCACAGTTTGCATCACTTAGTCTGGCAATTTCACTTCTTTTACATCGATTTCAACACGTTTGATCGGCTTATAATCAATATCAACTTCTCCAACTAATGTGAGTGTTTCTGTCGCAGAAACTGCATGCCCATGCCATAATTCATCATCTATCTCGACTTTGATCATTCCAGTTGCATCACGAAATTCGTATTTTTCATCACCCAAACTTTTAACAACCTGACCTTTTAACAAAACCTTACTGTTATCCTTCAATTGCTGGACATCCTTCACCGTGGTGACCATCGTGGGCTCTAAGGCGTGTTGATTGACAGGGGTAGCATAGGCGACTGTTGTCATTATTGCTGTGCATAATAAGCTAGCCAAAAAGATTCTTTTCATAACGCTTCTCCGTTTGAATATCTATGGAAAGATTAGAACATGTTTTATTGTAATGAAATGCTCTGTACACGACAAATTTCACAGAACCCTTATCCTATCAGGCATCTGCCTTCTTAAAATTGCCAGAATTTCCTTAAACTCTTCTTTTTTCCCAAAACCAATTAAACGCTGAATCGCCATTTGAACATAGTCTAAACC
>SSHE01000049.1 GCA_008017315.1 Acinetobacter sp. | reverse complement strand
TAAATATATTGCCCTGTATCTATCATCTTTGAAACCACCGTTTCACGAATATCATTGGTTTTGAAATATTCAGTCGTTATATGACCCGTGAGCATATTGAGTAAAAAACTTTTCCCCGCATTCATCAGTCCGTAGCTTACAATGACTGTTTTTTCTGACATCCTATCTTTTTTCTCATTATTTAGTAATTCATTACCTAACTTACGTAGGTCTGACCCTTTTTCTAATATCGCTGTGATAGACATTATATCTCCTTAAACTCAATTTTTTGAGGTTTTCCATTCAACTCACAATTACACTCTATCGTACTCTTTTTTTTCAATCTAACTAAATCAAAAATCCAAATACCCTTTTAATCCCATTTCTAACTCAGCCTGCATCGTTTCAGGATTGACGATTTTGACATGGGGAATCCAATACCGAACCAAGGGTAAAAGCTGTGTGGTATGGCTAATCTTGCTCGACACCAGCAAACCGCCATCGTCCAATTCCTTAATCACCACCTGTTCAGGCAACAACTCACGTTGTTTAAAATGAAATGCGACTTCCGCCTGTACCGTTAAAATCACTTCCTGTTTTTCCTGCCCAATCCAGATGCTATCCTCATGCTCCACCTGTGCCACAATTTCAGGGTCAGGCACAAAACACGCTAACGCATGGACTTGCGTAGATAATGCCATCCGACTTAAACGATAGGTGCGTAGCTGTCCTTGACGTACTGCCGCCAAATACCAACAGCCATGATGATGAATCAGGCAGTACGGTTCTACGATGCGTAACTCATTGTTATATAAAAAAGCCACTTGCTGCTTTTGTGCGATTGCTTTGGAAAAATAATCAAATAATTCCGCAAACTGCGACGCATCTTCATAGGCATAACCTTTGGCACTGTAAATCGAGTTTGCCCGGCTATCTAACAGCTCCCGTAAAAACGACATATCCAGACTGGGGAATAAATCCGAAATCCCTGCCAGTCGTGCAAAGGTCTGAATATCTTTGTCTTTTAGCTTGCCTAACCAGCTTTGTTCAAGAAAATACTTTTTGCTTTTCTCATCTTGTTGCAAGGGTAAGTGGCTTGATAAACGGTCTATATCTCTATCCACGGTACGTTTACTTACGCCAAATTCGGCAGCCAATACATTTACATCCAATCGCTCGCCTGCATTGAGCTTAATCAAAATCCGTGCCAGACGCTCGGCAACTTTTTCATTTTTTTCAGGTACTTTCATGCTATTCCTTGCCTTATTCCATGTTTCACTTATTTATACACACGATTTAGCATGTTTCAACAAGTTATCCATTACTCATACGCTGCCTTGCATTTATTTATGTTGTTATGTACTCAATTTGAGTACAAGGCGAAATGTATCATAAATAAGTACAATGACAAGAAGTATTTATACAGACGCAATGATTGCCCTACAGCTTTGGCTAAAAAGCCAACGTCAGGCAAAAAAACTAACCATGCGTAGTCTTGCTGAGCGTATGGCCAGACCGCATTCCTTTATACAACGTGTCGAACAAGGCGAACGTCGCCTCGATGCCGTAGAATATGTTTGGTACTGCACAGCACTCGGCATCAGTCCACACGTCGGTATCGACATTATTATGCAGAATATGTCATCGCCATCTCCAAAGATGTAATCACTTCACTTACATGCAATATAAAAGATGACCTTGACAGGTGGTGTCAAAAAAATGATTATTTTTAATCCAGTTAAACTTTTATTTTGAAATATCTGTATTTCTCCAATACATGCTACTATTTGCACATGGATTTGCTGACCTTATATGTTGAATTTGCATGACGCAACGACGCTCTGAAACTTTTTGGCATCGCTTTAAAATTACCAATGCCTATGGGCAGCTTATTGCCTTGATTTTTGTGCCGATTACCATTTTATCGTTTACAGGGGCATTGCTGGTTTTTCAGGAAACCTCTCGTTCAACTCAAGCCCAGCAACTTTCTTCCGCTTCTGCCATTTTGACCCGCTATCATAAGACCACGTCGATTCTACTGGATTTGATACAGAACTATCCCGATCAATCGCCAAAGGCACAGGGTATTTTTCAATATATTCTCAATGAGCCTGAACTCAAACGTGCTGCCTTAGTCGATATGCAGGGCTATACACGGCTCTATGTCGGTTATAAATATGATGCACCATGGCCAAAATTTTCTATTAATAGCAATGTCTTTGGCCCGATTTCTTCGGATGAGAGTAATGTCTATGGTATGCGTATTGGTTATAGTGATGATGGCCCAGTTTGGCTATTGATTGAGCTAAGCAATCAGACCCAAACCATCGCTCATTATCGGGTTTTTCTCGCTTTAACGACCATCGGCTTGCTCACGTTACTGCTTTTGCTGCTGTGTTTAAATTTTTACTCCCGACGCTGGATTGCCCCCATGTACGAAATGCGTATGCAATTGCAACGCATGAATGCCGATAGTCTAGGTAAACCCTTACAAACCACCAGTTCGGGTGAGCTCGCATTACTGCAAAAAGACTTGATTAAATTATTAAAACGCCTACATTTTAGCTTTTTGGAACTCAAGGAGCATACCGAACAGACCGAGGATGATTTACGCAAAACCCTCGATACACTGGAAGTACAGAATATTACGTATAAACAAGCACGTGATCAGGCGATTGCTGCCAATCAGGCCAAGTCGGTATTTTTGGCCAATATCAGTCATGAACTGCGTACACCACTCAATAGTATTGATGGTTTTATCCATCTCATGCTACGGCGTGGACAGCTCAATGATGAAAATCACATGTACGTACAGACCATTCGCAAATCATCGGCACATCTCTTGGCACTGATTAATGATGTACTGGATTTTTCCAAAATTGATGCAGGAAAATTAGAATTAGAGCTTGCATCATTTAATCTGGAAGAAAGTATTTTTGATGTCATGGATATGCTATCACCGCTTGCCTGTGACAAAATGCTGGATATGGCGATTTATTATGATGAGCATTTACCCATATTGGTACTTGGCGATGCCCTACGCTTCAAACAGATTCTGACCAATCTTGTGTCCAATGCCATCAAATTCACCCCAGAAGGCGATATTATTGTACGGGTACGCTTGGAATATGAAGAAAATTCACACCTTACCCTGCATTGTAGTGTACAAGACAGTGGTATTGGTCTAAGTGGTGCAGATCGCAAAAAACTATTTGCCTCATTCTCTCAAGGTGATGCTTCGGTCACACGTCAATTTGGTGGGACAGGGCTTGGCTTAGCGATTTCCAAGCAATTGGTTCAGCTGATGAAGGGGCAAATTGGTTTTGTGGATAATCAGGAGCGTAGCCCAACCGAAAAAGGTGCAACATTCTGGTTTAGTGCTCAATTTGGTGTGGTCGAACAACAACCTCAGCAGCAACAAGATTTATCGCCATTTCATATCTTAAGCTACATTTCGCATCCTGCGGCTGCCAATATTCTCAAACAATATCTTGAAGGTTATGCTGCACAGCATCATGAATCCAGCTCCATTTTGGACTTGTTTAGTCGTGCCAAACGGTTTAATCAATATGGCGATAAAAGCTGGCTACTGGTCGAACATTCAGGCGATATCGAGGCACTGTTACGAGAATTACGGACACGCTATACAGGTCATCTTGCCGTCTATGGCTATCAAATGCTGCTTGACCCAGCGATTTTAGCAAAATATCACGCTGTGGCACTCAATCAACCCATCAGCCGTAGCCATTTGCTGGATTTATTCTACAACACCGAACCGAAAACCTATCCAGATACCTTTAATGGGCGTGGTTTGCATATTTTGGCTGTGGATGACCATTTGCCCAATCTGATTGTACTTGAAGCGTTACTCAACGAATTACAGGTTGAAGTCACTACCGTCACCAATGGGCAGCTCGCATTACATCGGATACAGGAATGTCTTGATCGTCAGCTTAAAATGTTTGACCTGATTTTTATGGATATTCAAATGCCTGTGATGTCCGGCATTGAAACGACCCAAGCGATTCGTGCCTTACTCGAGTCACGTCATACACCGCTTCATGTGCCCATTATCGCCCTCACTGCCCATGCAATGGCAGATGAAAAAGAACGCTTACTCAAAGTGGGTATGGATGATTATGTCACCAAACCAATTCAACTTGAGCAATTGACCCAGATTTTAAGTACATGGACAGCAACCCAACCGCCTATACCCTATTTGCATGAGATTCAAAACCCACAACAGCTTGCCAGCCTGCCACGACATGTAGAGGATAAAACCATTCTGGATTGGGAAAAATCAGTTGCACTCGCCGCCAACAAAGTCGAGTTAGCCCAAGATTTACTCCGTATGCTTATTCAGAGTTTTGCCACAGAACATGCCGAAATGCAGCAATTGATGGATGATGAAGATTTTCCACAACTAGAATACAATCTCCATCGACTCTATGGTGCGACACGCTATGTTGGCGTACCCCAATTACAGCAGATTACGGGGGAATTTGAACAGTTTGCATCGCAATTACGCAAACAAAAAAAACCTGCCGATGAAGCATTTATTGCACAGATACATCAGTATTTTAGCCAATTACTGGATGCCATGTCTCAGGTCAAACAGGCGGCAAAAACCTATTTAGAAGATGAATAGTGCGTCATTTTTCCTGCGTATGATGCAATACATGCTATGCTAAAACCAAACGATTCATATCCATGGAAAAATAATGTCACTGGTCACTTTAACTGTACAAGACAATGGTATTGCGATGGTTACCCTCAATCGCCCAGAAAAACGTAATGCCATGAGCTTTGCTTTATTGCATGAGCTGGTCAAAACTGCCAAAAAAATTCAGCACAACAAACATATTCGCTGTGTGATTGTCACAGGTGCAGCACAGGTCTTTAGTGCAGGGATTGATTTATCGGATTTAAATAATCCAAAAAATAGTGTCTATGCCGCATGGGAGTTATTAAAACCTGGGCAAAGCCTATTCCAAAAAGCCTTTTTGATATGGCAAAATTTACCTGTCCCTGTGATTGCTGCCATTGAAGGTTACTGCTTCGGTGCAGGAATGCAGCTTGCACTGGCTGCCGATATCCGCATCGCTCATCCTGATACCCAAATGTCGATTATGGAAAGTCGTTGGGGCTTAGTGCCTGATATGGGCTTAACCCGTTCACTCAAAGGCTTAATTAGCCTTGACCTTGCCAAAGAATTGACCCTCACCGCACGTATTTTTGATGGGCAATATGCCAAAGATATTGGCTTGGTCACTCATACCGATGTCGCCCCATTACAACGTGCTCAAACCCTTGCCGAAGAACTGATTCAACGCTCGCCCGATGCCTTACTGGCGGCCAAACGTGTCCTCGATGCGATGGAACATCAACCTCAAAAAGCCTTGCGTCTGGAAAAACTCTGGCAACTACGTTTAATTTTGGGTAAAAATAGTAAACTTGCACGTAAAAAAGACAAACAGCCTGACACTCACTTTTTACCACGCCAATATCGTGGATAATATCAGAGCATTTTGGGGATGTTTATGCCAATGACGACAGACAATGCTATCGCTTTTCTCGGCATGGGGCTAATGGGCAGCCGTATGAGTAAACGCTTGCTCGATGCAGGGGTTAGCATTGCCGTTTGGAATCGAACTGCCAATGCCTGCGAACCACTCATTCAAGCAGGTGCAGACGCATTACAGCTTGAGCAGATTGGGCAATATCCTGTCGTGATGTTATGTTTGGCTGATGATGCAGCCGTACAGGATGTGGTCACGCAAATTTTACCCTACTTACACCCCAAACAAATCTGTATCGACTTTTCTAGTCTGTCCGTCGCTGCCACACAACAACTTGCGGCACAAGTCGCCAGTAAACAGGCAATATGGGTTGATTCTCCTGTATCAGGTGGTACGCTGGGTGCAGAAAATGGCTCGCTGGTCGTATTTGCAGGTGGCGACACCCAAGTGATTGATGCATTACGTCCACTTTATGCACCACTCGCACAGCGTGTCACTTGCATGGGCAGTACAGGCACAGGGCAAGCCACCAAAATCTGTAATCAACTGATTGTCGCTGCAAGCAGCACCTTAATTGCCGAAGCGGTTGCACTGGCACAGCAGACAGGCGTAGATGCCAATCTGCTCGCCTCTGCATTGGCTGACGGCTTTGCCGACTCAAAACCTTTTCAAATCCTCGCCCCTCGTATGGCACAAAAAAGCTTTGAGCCTATACAATGGAAAGTACAAACCCTAAGCAAAGACTTGCATAATGCCGTCACACTAGCACAACAAGTCAAAATCAACTTACCCATGGCACAACACGCCCTCCATCAATTACAGCAACATCAGGCTCAAGGATTTGCCGAACAGGATCTCTCTACAGTGATTCTCCATATTAAAGGCAAGGTTTAAGGATCATTCATCATGCTCAATCTGGCTGTCAATCTTTCCATGATCTATACCGAAGTCCCACTGATTGAGCGTTTTGCATGGGCAAAAGCACAGGGCTTTCACGCCGTAGAAATTCAATTTCCTTATGAACTCAGCATTACCGAGATTCAGCAACAATTGGATCGACATGAGCTGGATTTGGTACTCATCAATGTCCCTGCTGGCGATTTAATGCAAGGCGGCAATGGTTTGGCAGGTATCCCAGGACAAGAAATTGAATTTACCCGTGCCGTACAACACGCCATGCAATATGCCACCATGCTCCAAGTCCCTACGGTCAATATTCTGGCAGGACGACAACCCATGGATGCCGATCTATTGCCCTGCCTGCAAACACTCTCGGAAAATCTGCGGTTTGCCTGCGACGCATTGCAAAGCCTGAACATTACCCCTGTCATAGAAATGATTAACGGTGTAGATATGCCTAGATTTTTGATTCAAAATCTAGCACAGGCACAGGAAATGCTCGAAGCAGTCAATCACCCTGCTCTCAAACTACAATACGACTGTTATCACATGGCGATGATGGGTGAAGATGTCCTCGAGGGCTTACAAGAAAATATTGATCACATCGCCCATATTCAATTTGCCGACTGCCCAAACCGCCACGAACCTTTTACAGGTAATATCGACTATAAAGCAATCTTTCAGTGGATTCAGCGTAGTCATTATATGGGTTACTGCGGTGCAGAATATAAACCGAGTACGCTGTCCAGCGAAAGTTTTAACTGGTTAAGAAGTTGCATCTAACCATCAAATCATAAAACCAATTAAAAAAACCACAGCCCTAAGGTACTGTGGTCTCATCTATGGATAAGTACACACTTATCCACAATACAAACGATTAATGTGTTTCTGTCTGCTGCCGACGTTTATATGCTATCGAAGACAATACCGCCCAGACAATAAAGACGATACCAATCAAACCTGTCACCAATTCTGGTACATGCAAGCCTGTACCACTGCCCAGCATAATCACCGCCAATGCACCAATCGCATAATGTGCCCCATGTTCCAAATAAACATAAGCATCCAGCGTGCCTTTTTCTACCAGATAAATGGTCATAGAGCGTACAAATATCGCCCCAATCGCCAAACCTAACATGATAATCACCACATCATTGGTAATGGCAAATGCACCAATGACACCATCAAAACTAAACGACGCATCGAGCACTTCCAGATATAAAAACCCACCTATACCGCCTTTCATCACGGTTTTGGCAAGCTCGGCATTGCCTTGTGCCTCGGCATTGTCTTCTGCTGTGCCATCTTGGCTACCTTCCAGCAAATGTCCAACCACTTGCACACCAACATACACCACAATGCCCCATATACCTGCCATGGTCACCACGAGACGCTCATGCTCTTCGACATAAGCCGCCATGATTAATAAAGAAATCAACGAAATAAACACCGAAATCGCAGGGATACTGCCAAAATGTGCCGATTTCTTTTCCAACCAGTGAAACCAATGGGTATCCTTTTCATCATCAAACATAAAGTTAAGGAATACCAATAGTAAGAACATACCACCAAATGCGGCGATTTCGGCATGATGTGCCATCAATCGTGCCGAATATTCGGCTGGATCGCTCAGTGCCAGCTTGGCGACTTCAACCATCCCCATATCGGCAGTGACTGCAACAATCAGCAATGGAAATACCAGACGCATACCAAATACCGCCACCAAAATCCCGACTGTTAAAAACAGCATTTTCCAGAACGGATCCCAGTTTTTGAGTACAGAGGCATTGACCACAGCATTATCAAAAGACAGGGAAATTTCCATCACTGCCAAAATCGCCGTAATCATTAATGCTTTGAACATGGTAGATAAACCTGCATCAACACCATGTGTATAACCCCAATATGCCGACAATGCCAGACATATCACGGTAAAAATGATTGAAAAACGAAAATGTTTCATTTCAATTTTAAGTCCATAAAGGATGAGAGATAAAGAATGATTTGCATCATACACGTCCGCAAAATATCTACAAAATATTATTTGGTGAGTTTTTTTATCTTATAGGATTTTCTTTGCCAACCATACGGTATGTCCTGCACACGCCGCATCTTCAGCAATCATCTGCACCACGACAAAGCCATATTGTGCCAATAATATCCGATATTCTTCGGGGGCTAGACTAGCATGATATAAGGCATCACCGAACATATCACCAATGGCTTCACCATGCTCTGAACCACTGGTAAACATAAACACTGTACCCACTTTCGCATGTTGCCCAAAAACCGCAAACATCGACCTTTGTGCAGCTCTCGTCAAATGAAAAAAACTATCCCAAGCCAAAATCCCATCGAACGTGCGTGCAAGATGTAAATGACGCATATCGCACTGTTGCCATGTCTGTTCAGGAAAGTTCTGCCTTGCCATCGCAATCATTACTTCTGAACTGTCCACACCTGTGATGCTATGCCCTTGTTCAATCAAATAACCTGCAATCGGCAGACCAGAACCACACCCCAAATCCAAAATATCAGCACCTTGTGGCAACAATGCCAAAAATCGTTCTAACCATGTTTTTTCATATAAAAATGTGCCTCGCAGTGCTGTCCAAGCCCGACCATGTTTACGATAGATGTCGATAATATGATCCGCCAGCTGTTCCTGCATAAATACGCCACAAAATAATAAGACCTTGGTTCAAATATACAGGAAATCCCCCACAACCCCATCAATTTTTCGTATAATCCAATCACAGACTTACTGCCAGCGATTTGCACGCACAAGAGACTCAAGATATGACGACGATTATCAAACAAGACGATTTGATCACCTCGATCAAAGATGCCTTGCAATTTATTTCCTATTATCATCCACAAGATTTCATTCAAGCGATGAGCCGTGCCTATGACCGAGAACAAAATCAGGCCGCCAAAGATGCCATTGCACAGATTCTGATTAACTCACGGATGTGTGCCGAAGGTCACCGCCCGATTTGTCAAGATACAGGGATTGTCAATGTATTTCTCGAAGTCGGTTTGGATGTCAAATTTGACCTCACCATGAGCTTGGATGATGCGATTAATGAAGGTGTACGCCAAGGCTATTTAGAAAATTCTAATGTGCTGCGTGCCTCTATTTTGGCAGACCCTGCATTTGGTCGTAAAAATACCAAAGACAATACTCCTGCGGTGATTCACTACAAACTCGTCCCAGGCAATAAAGTCGATATTACTGTCGCTGCAAAGGGTGGCGGTTCAGAAAACAAATCGAAATTAGCAATGCTTAACCCTTCTGATTCAATTGTCGATTGGGTACTCAAAACCGTTCCAACCATGGGAGCAGGCTGGTGTCCACCAGGAATGCTGGGTATTGGCATTGGTGGCACAGCAGAAAAAGCCATGATGTTAGCTAAAGAATCACTCATGGAAGAAATCAACATGGATGAGCTGTTACGCCGTGGCCCACAAAACCAGATTGAAGAACTGCGTATCGAAATTTTCGAGAAAGTCAATGCTCTCGGCATTGGTGCACAAGGTCTTGGTGGTTTAACCACAGTTTTGGATATCAAAATCAAAGATTATCCATGTCATGCGGCAGGTAAACCCGTCGGTATGATTCCAAACTGTGCAGCAACACGTCATGCACACTTCCAACTTGACGGTACAGGTGTGGCACACATCCAAGCACCAAAACTAGAAGATTATCCTGCCGTGACATGGGACGCATCAAAATCTAAACGCGTCAATTTGGATACACTCACTCAAGAAGAAATGAACGCATGGCAGCCTGGTGATACCTTGCTATTGAATGGGACAATGTACACAGGTCGAGATGCCGCACATAAACGCATGGTGGATATGATTGATAAAGGTGAAGCATTACCTGTTGATTTAAAAGGCAAGTTTATCTACTATGTCGGGCCTGTCGATCCTGTACGTGACGAAGTGGTTGGCCCTGCTGGCCCTACAACAGCCACACGTATGGACAAATTTACCCGTAAAGTGCTGGAACATACAGGTCTGTTTGGCATGATTGGTAAAGCAGAACGTGGTGCGATTGCCATAGAAGCGATTAAAGATAATCAAGCCACCTATCTCATGGCGGTGGGTGGTGCAGCTTACCTCGTATCCAAAGCCGTACGAGAAGCGGAAGTTGTGGCATTTGCCGATTTAGGCATGGAAGCGATTTATAAATTTGTGGTTGAAGATATGCCTGTATCGGTTGCGGTTGATGTCAATGGTACATCTGTCCATGCCATCGCCCCAAAAATCTGGCAAGAAAAAATCGGTAAAATTCCTGTGGTTGATGCGACTGCAAAGTAAGTACCCTATCCAAGAAAAGCACATGATGATGTGCTTTTTTATGAAAAAAAAGAAGTGGGGCTCACCCACTTCTTGTCTGTACTTCCTGAGCTTACCACGTCAAAGGATTGTATAATTTGAAGGGTTTCTTCAAAACCACTTGTTTCTTATCCGACAATTGCTGCTTTTCCACCGCTTGATATGGCGTATCATGAATATTCTCGGTTAAAAGCGTATTCGGCACATCATCATATTTGATAAAACTTAAACCTGGGGTTTTTAATTGAGTGTCCATGATTTCCTTCACCCCAACTTGCTCAGACATCAAATATAATGGTTTGGCATAAGAACCACCCGTTCTAAAACCCTGTTCTTCATACTTAATAAAATAAGTCTGCCCTGCCTCTACATCAAAATCCAGTAGTTTAGGCTTTTGAAAATGCAGTGCTGCCAATGGGTGTGTAGTATTTAAACGATAGCTCCCCGCAGGAATTTCCACCCAGTAATAATGATTATTAAGCAAACTTGGAATACGCTCACCATTTAAAAAGAAATTGGGGGCAACAATTTCTTGTCTATTCCAACGACTGGCAGGACGATACAAATACACAATTGCAGCATCAGGATGGTGTACTTTCACTTTCTGAAACAGTTGCCCAGGTGTTTGATTGACCCATGCACCAAGCGAGAATTTACCCACATAATACTGGTCTTTTAACCCCAGTTTTTTATTAAAATCAACAGCAGGTAGCATAGATTGGCTGGTTACAGCGTGTGCTGTATCCACTTGTTCAGGTTGTTCCTTACCCATCCATTTGTGCCATAGACTGCTTTTTTGCTGTTCAGCTGTGGTCGCACAACCGACAAATGTGGTAGAACACATTAAAATCATTAAATAACGCATGACATCCCTCAAAGCGCTGCTATTTTTCTAACATTGTTATTGTCACACTCACTGTGACATGACTACCTGACAGATTAACACTTCATCCATAATTTGCAAATAAAAAACGCATGAACCTGTCATGCGTTTTGATGATTTATACCGATTTAAGCAGATTTTTGCTCATCAATCAGTTTTAAATCGGTTTGTTTTTCACTCGATGCACTGGTCACAGGCGATACACGCTCAGTGCTCATGACGGGTGCAGCTTCACCTTGAATCACCTGTTGGGTAATCGTTACTTGACCAATATCATTACGACTTGGTAAATCATACATGGTATCGAGTAAGGTATTTTCCAAAATTGAACGCAAGCCACGTGCCCCTGTTTTACGTTCAAGGGCTTTTTTCGCCACTGCACGTAGAGCTTCTGGTTCAAATACCAAATCCACATTTTCCATTTCAAACAGATACTGGTACTGTCGAGTTAAAGCATTTTTTGGTTCAGTTAAAATCTGCACCAAAGCTTCTTCATCCAATTCATCCAGTGTCGCTACCACAGGCAAACGACCGATAAACTCTGGAATTAAACCAAATTTGATTAAATCCTCTGGTTCAACTTCACGGAATAGTTCACCGAGTTTTTTCACTTCATCTTTTTTCTGCACGACAGCAGTAAAGCCGATACCACCTTTCTCATGACGTTGCTGAACGATTTTTTCCAGACCTGCGAATGCACCTCCACAGATAAACAGGATATTCGAGGTATCCACCTGTATAAATTCCTGATTTGGATGCTTACGTCCACCTTGTGGCGGAATCGATGCTACAGTGCCTTCGATCATCTTCAATAAGGCTTGTTGTACACCTTCACCAGATACATCACGAGTAATCGATGGATTTTCCGATTTACGAGTAATTTTATCAATCTCGTCAATATAGATAATGCCTTTTTGGGCTTTCTCGACATTATAATCGGATTTTTGTAACAGTTTTTGAATAATATTTTCGACATCTTCGCCGACATAGCCTGCTTCAGTCAAAGTCGTTGCATCCGCCATGGCAAAAGGCACATCCAACAATCGTGCGAGTGTTTGGGCAAGCAGCGTTTTACCTGAACCTGTTGGGCCAATAAGCAAGATATTACTTTTCGCCAGTTCAATTTCGGATTTTGATTGGGTCGTATGGCTGAGTTTCAGGCGTTTGTAGTGATTATACACCGCTACTGACAAGGTCTTTTTCGCCCAGTCCTGACCAATCACATATTGATCCAGTGCTTCCCGAATTTCCTGTGGTTTCGGTAAAGGACGATTTTCCCAACTGTCTTCTGTCGCGACCTGTTGGCTGGTTTGTACCAAGTCCAAACACAAATCCACACAGTCATTACAGATATAAGCATTCTCACCAGCGATAAGTTTACCTACTTCTGACTGTTCTCGACCACAGAAAGAACAACATTTTTGTCCTTGGTTTAATTCGGACATAGATACTCCAAAAATTCGATATTCAGGTTTATGGACGTTTGCTTAATACTTGATCCACAAGACCATATTCTTTTGCTTGCTGTGCAGTCATAAAGTTATCACGATCGGTATCACGTGCCACTTTTTCAAAATCCTGACCACTATGCTCTGCCATCAAACGATTTAAACGCTCTTTGATAAACAAAATTTCACGTGCATGAATTTCAATATCGGATGCTTGACCACGAAAACCACCTAAGGGCTGGTGAATCATCACACGTGCATTTTCAAGGCAGTAACGTTTACCTTTTGCCCCAGCATTGAGCAAAAACGCCCCCATCGAGGCAGCTTGCCCCATACAATACGTCACAACATCAGGCTTGATAAATTGCATAGTATCATAAATTGCCATACCTGCCGTCACCGAACCACCTGGGGAGTTGATATACAAATGAATATCCTTGTCAGGATTCTCAGCTTCTAAAAACAACATTTGGGCAACAATCAGGTTGGCCATATTGTCTTCCACTTCACCTGTCAGAAAAATCACACGCTCACGCAACAAACGAGAGAAGATGTCAAAAGAACGCTCACCACGGGAAGATTGCTCAACCACCATCGGAACTAGGGCATTTTGAAGTTCTGGAATCATCATCTATGTATATTCCTTATTAGGGTGTGATGAAGAAGCTGTTGTGAATACAAACAGCAAGCTATTTAAAGTTTGAGATGATGCAATATAGCTTTGAATCTAGGGCTCGGCAAGCTCTTACAAACAATATGCTGCAAAAAACCACAATCCCAATATTTTAACATAAAAAAAGGCGCCGAAAGCGCCTTTCCAAACACGGCAAAATACTTAGCCTTGCTGACGTGCCTGTTGTTCTTTCAACAAGTCCTGATACGTCACTTCGCTATCAGTCACTTGTGCACCAGCAAGGATGTAATCAACCACTTGATCTTCCAAAACAACGGCTTCGATTTGTGCACGTTGCTGTTGGTCATTCGAAAAGTATTCAACCACTTCTGCTGGATCTTCATAAGAAGATGCCATGTCGTCAATAAAGGCTGTTACACGTGCCTGATCAACTTCTAGTTTTGCATCTTGTAATACTTTAGAGACCAATACGCCAAGTTTTACCGAACGTTCGGCTTGTTCTTTAAACAATTCATCTGGCAATACGCTAGAATCAAATGCTTTTGCACCTTGTGCACCGAACTGCTGGGTAAATTGTTGTACCATCTGCTGACGCTGACGATCAATTTCCTGTGCAACCATTGCATTTGGCACTTCAATTTCGTTGGCAGCAACCAAGGCATCAAATGCAGCTTGTTTGACCTGATTACGCAGACCACTTTTCACTTCACGTTCCATATTTTTACGAACGTCAGCTTTTAATTTTTCCACGCCTTCTCCTGCTGAAACACCAAAAATTTCCAAAAATTCAGCATCAATTTCAGGAAGTTGAGATTTTTCAACCTTCTTCACAGTGATTTTGAATTGTGCTTGCTTGCCTGCAAGATTGGCTGCTTGATAGTCTTCAGGGAACGTTACATCAATGACTTTCTCTTCGCCTTTTTTCATGCCGATAATGCCATCTTCAAAACCTGGAATCATGCGACCTGAACCCAACACCAGCGTAAAGTCTTCAGACGAACCGCCTTCGAATTTTTCGCCGTCGATAGAGCCTTCAAAATCAAAAGTCACTTGCATGTCTTTTTTAGACATGCCTTTGGTTTCTACCCAAGTTTGACGCTGTTTTTGCAGGTTTTCGATCATGGTATCGACATCAGCATCAGTGACTGCTGTGGTTTTACGCTCAACCACCAAATCAGCAAAGCCTTTTACGTCCACTTCTGGATAAACTTCTACAGTCGCCTCATAGACCAAAGCATCTTGTTGATTTTCAACTTTTTCAATGTTCGGCATACCTACAGCATTGATTTTTTCCTGTTGAATGGCTTCAAACACGGTGTCACGAATGACATCATTGACCACTTCCTGATAAATGCCTGCACCATATTCACGGCGTACAACATTCAATGGCACTTTACCAGGGCGAAAGCCATTGATTTTCACAGTTTTGGCAGTGCGTTTTAAACGAGCTTCAAATTGCTCATTGATACGGCTCGTCGGTACAGACACATTTAAACGACGGGCAACGCCCGAAACCGCTTCAGTCGTTACTTGCATGGCTTCCTCTTTTATATTGTCAAAAAGTTACGATTGATAAAAAGTGCCATATTATATGACAACATTGCAAGATATACAAAACTTGATGTAAAAAAGTCACCAAACTTTTTTACATCATCTATTTTACAAATCAAAAACGTATAAATAATTAAAAATTCAAATACAAAATTAATTGATAATAAGAATACTTATCACTAATATGTGCGAGTTACACATATTAACAAAACATCCACTTTTGCTCCTAAGTGGTTACGTTTAGCATAATCGAGGACACCTATCCATGGCACACATCAAAAGCCGCAAGCATTTATCTACTACCCCTTTGGTTGCCGCCTTAGCTGCAACTTTACCTTTAGTCGCTCATGCTGCACCACAACAAGAAAGCGTTGTGCAACTCCCAACCATCGAAGTCAATGCGGAACAAGAAAACAATTATAAAGCCAAAAATGTAAGCTCACCCAAATATACACAAGAATTGGTCAATACCACGCAAACTGTACAAGTCATTAAAAAAGAATTACTACAAGAGCAAGGGGCTGCATCTTTGATAGAGGCTTTGCGTAACACGCCTGGAATTACGTTACAAATGGGTGAAAACGGCAATACCAGTGCAGGTGATACCTTCCAAATGCGTGGTTTTTCTACCCAAACCTCCACTTATGTTGATGGTATTCGTGACTTAGGTGCAGTCAGTCGTGATGTGTTTAACCTTGAACAAATCGAAGTCGTGAAAGGGCCTTCTGGTGCAGAAGCAGGTCGTGGGTCAGCATCGGGCTATATCAATCTTGTCAGCAAATTGCCACAAGCGAAGAATAGCCGTGAAATTTCTGCACGTTATAATACAGCCGAGAACGCACGTTTAACCGCAGATATCAATCAGGCTATCAGCGAAAATACAGCCATTCGCCTCAATGTCATGGGTCAGGATGGCGGTGTTGAAGGTCGTGATGTTGTTGAAAATAATGCCTATGCGATTGCACCATCGATTGCCTTTGGTTTGAATACCAACAATCGTTTCTATCTTTATTCACAGCATGTACGCCAACGTAACACACCAGATGGCGGTATTCCAACCATTGGTCGAGAAGGATTTTTCAATGCGGATGCCCTGCTAAATGCGGCTCCAAAAGTAGATACTGCCAACTACTATGGTAGTGCAAACGATTATGAAGATATTGATGCCAATATGCTGTCAGCAAAATTTGAAAGTGACTTTTCTGATCAAGTGAAATTCACCAATCTTTCACGCTACGGTAAGACGACAATGGATCGTCGCTTAACAGGCATTATTACCTTAAGCCGCAAAGATGCAACAGGTAAAGATTCAGCAGATCCAAAAGACTGGACGATTTCTCGCTCTCGTCAAGGCGTAGATCAAGAAAATGAAATCCTTGCCAATACGTCCACGCTCAATCTCAACTTTAAAACAGGTACAATCACACATGATACCGTTGTTGGTTTAGAATTGTTACGTGAACAACAACACGCTCGTACACTTTCAGCACAAAAACCTGGGGTTGCCGCTCCAACGATACCTCATGCAAATTTATACCATCCCAATGCACATGATGCCTTACCAGCCTTAATGCACACAGGTGCGTATAGTGATGGTGCAACCGATACAGCCGCATTGTATGTTTTTGATACTTTAAAATTTTTGAATGACCGTGTACAGCTCAATGGTGGTGTGCGTGTTGATTATTATGATACCGATTATGATGCACTCACCATCAGCACTGCGGCTGCCACTGCCAAAATACCGTATGAAGTCACCACAACCAAAACGGATTTAACCGCACATGACACTTTGGTGAGCTGGAAAATCGGTAGTTTGGTGAAGCCAACTGAAAGTAGTAGCGTTTATGTGTCGTATGCCAAATCATTAACCCCTCCGGGTAGTGCAAACTTTGGCTTATCTGCAACAGGTGCAAACAGCTCTACCGCCAAACCACAAGAAACCCACCATTATGAACTGGGTACAAAATGGGATGTGCTGGCACAAAAACTGGCTTTAACTGCTGCGATTTATCGTACCGACAATGAAAATCAGTTTACCCAAGACCCTGTCACCAAAGAATCTCTTCAAGAGGGCAAAACCCAAGTTAAAGGTGTGGAGTTGGGTGCAGTTGGACAAATTACCGATGCGTGGAATCTTTCTGCGGGCATTGCCCACATGAAAACTTCACAGGAAAATCAACGCAGTATCAATGCGATGACTGGAGCAATTACCACAACCAATACTGTACGCTGGTCACCTGAATGGACAGCATCTTTATGGACAACCTATAACATTTCAGGCTTCAAAGTCGGTGTAGGTGCACGTTATGTGGATGAATTGGTACGTGCAAACACGACAAGTAGCGTTCCTAGTGCCACACCAACCAATATGCCAAAAGCACCTTCTTATGTCGTTGTCGATGCAATGGCAGGCTATACCTTTAACAAAAATGCTTCACTTAACCTAAACTTGTATAATTTGGCGGATAAAGAATATATCAGCTCATTAAACAATGGTGGTGGGCGTTTTACTTTGGGTCAGCCTCGTTCTGCTGCCTTAACACTTAACTATAAATTCTAATCTCGCTTAGAATTGATGATGCCAACCTTAGCTCAGTTGTGAGCTAAGGTTTTTTATGGTTTAAAATTTTCCAGAAATAATCACACTATCGGAAAAAATCAGTAAAATGATTCTCAAATGTAAATTCATATCCACATCTTCTTGTTAAGGTCATCCCCATGTTATTGCATGTTCCTGAAGTATTAAGCAAAGCACACGTCCAATCCATTCGCCAAGCCATGCAACAGGACAATCAATGGGTGTCTGGTCAGCACACAGCAGGCAATCAAGCACAAAAAATCAAACACAATCTACAACTCGACACGCACAGCGAACGCTATCAACAGCTTAGTCAATTTGTGCTACAACACATCAAAAATAGTTTAATGATTCAATCCTTTACTTTGCCGAATGAAGTTTTATCACCGATGTTTAACTGTTATCAGGACACAGGACATTATGGCAATCACGTGGATAATGCCATTCATTATATGGCGGATAAACAAAAAAATGTCCGTACGGATGTGTCGATGACCATTTTCCTTTCTGAACCTGATGAATATGAAGGGGGCGAACTGATTATTGAGGATACCTATGGTAGCCATGAAGTCAAACTAGATGCAGGTGATGCGATTGTGTACCCTGCGACAAGCCTGCATCGGGTCGAACCTGTCACTCAAGGGGCGAGAATTGCCGCCTTTACATGGGTACAAAGTATGGTAAAAGATGATTGGCAACGCAGTATGTTATTCAATCTGGATATGACGATTATCCGTTTAAGGCAAAAACTCGGCGATTGTGAAGAAGTCGTCACCTTAACCCATCATTATCATAATCTCATTAGACAATGGGGAAATACCTAATGTCACATCCTCCCCTCCCCCCACTCAACCAAATTCCACCACAATTACAAACCCTTGCAGACTACGAACAGCAAGCACAGCATCATCTTACGCCTGATGTTTGGGGTTATTTGCAAGGCGGTGCAATGCACGAAATCAGCGTCCAGCAGAACCTTTTACAGTTTCAGGATATTCAGCTTGTACCTCGTCATCTAAATGATTTGACCCAAGGTCATACCGAAATTCACTTGTTTGGGCAGACCTATCCGCATCCGATTTTTCTTGCCCCGATTGGTCATCAAGGTTTATTTCATCCACAAGCAGAACAGGCAACCGCTCTTGCTGCCGAAGTGATGCAAAGTAATATGATTTTAAGTACATTTACCAATACACACATGGGCGAAATCAATCCGCATCATGCTGACAAATGGTTTCAACTGTATTGGCAAGGCTCGCGAGAACAATCATTACCTTTAGTGCAACAAGCCGAACAGTTTGGTTATCAAGCCATCGTTATCACCGTTGATTCACCACACAAAGGCATACGAGATCGAGAAAGCAAATTATGTTTTCAACTACCCAAAAATATGCAACATCCGCACGCCCCAACGCATTTAAGCTTCCCTGATGTTTCACCCTCGGAAAGTCAAGTATTTCAAGGCTTGATGCGTATTGCACCGACATGGGAAGATATACGTTGGGTATTGGAAAACACCTCATTACCTGTACTGCTCAAAGGGATTCTTCATCCTGCCGATGCACAAAAAGCTCTTGATTATGGCGTGCATGGTTTAATCATTTCCAATCATGCTGGACGAGTTTTAGATGGCACTATTTCGCCTTTAACTGCTCTGCAAAACATTCGTCAAGCTGTACCACAGGATTATCCACTGTTGCTAGATGGTGGGATTCGACGTGGGACTGATGTATTTAAAGCCATTGCTCTAGGGGCAAATGCGGTACTCATTGGTCGTCCCTATATTTATGGTTTAGCGGTAGCTGGGGCGTTAGGTGTCGCACATGTTACCCGAATCCTCAAAGAAGAATTGGAAATCACTATGGCATTGATGGGAACAGAAAACATTAAATCCATCAACAGTAGTTTTATTTATCAACTTTAAGCAAAATAATGATAAATTTTCCCGATTATTTATCATTTCACGCAAAATCAGAAAAAAAATCCCAGCATGCACTCGCTATACTTTGCGACATCAAAGAATTTTAGTCATAAGAGCTGCCGCCATGATGTTAAAAGACCCAAGTACAAAATATCGCCGCATGTATCAACGTGTCGATTTACCTGACCGTCAATGGGTGAACAACGACATTACACACGCCCCGATTTGGATGAGTACCGATTTGCGTGATGGTAATCAGGCGATTTTTGAGCCGATGAACATCGAACAAAAATTGAAAATGTTCCAGATGTTGGTCAAAATCGGTTTTAAACATATCGAAATTGGCTTTCCATCGGCATCCCAAATCGACTTTGATTTTACCCGTAAATTAATCGAGGAAAATCTTATCCCTGATGATGTCTATATCGAAGTCTTGATACAGGCACGTGACCATTTAATTGAACGCACTTTTGACGCTTTGGTGGGTGCAAAACGTGCCATCGTGCATATTTATAATGCCAACTCGCCTACTTTCCGCCAAAAAGTCTTGAATGTCGATGTACAAGGGGCAAAAGCCTTAGCAGTCAATGCTGCCAAAACCGTTAAAAAATATGCGGCACAATATCCGCAAACTGATTGGATTTTCCAGTATAGCCCTGAAACGTTTACCGCTACCGAGTTGGCAGTATCGAAAGAAATTTGCGATGCTGTAACCGAAGTATGGGACGCACGCCCAGAGCAAAAAGTCATTTTAAATTTACCTGCCACGGTTGAAGTATCAACCCCGAATGTCTATGCCGACCAAATTGAATGGATGCACCGCAATTTACAGCGTCGTGATGGGGTGATTATTTCCGTTCATCCGCATAATGATCGTGGCTGTGGCATTGCAGCAGCTGAATTGGCATTATTGGCAGGGGCTGACCGTGTTGAGGGTTGTGTCTTTGGCAATGGCGAACGTACAGGTAATGTAGATGTCGCAGCAGTGGCATTAAACATGTACACACAAGGGGTTGCACCACAGTTAGATTTTTCTAATGTCAATGAAATCATTGCCACCATTGAAGAATGTACAGGTTTGCCCATACATCCACGTCATCCCTATGCAGGCGACTTGGTATTTACTGCATTTTCTGGCTCACATCAGGATGCGATTAAAAAAGGTTTTGAATTTCAAAAAGACCAAGACATTTGGGATATGCCCTATTTACCCATCGACCCAAAAGATTTAGGACGTAGCTATGATGCGGTGATTCGAGTCAATAGCCAATCAGGTAAAGGCGGGATTGCCTACTTGTTAGAATCCAATTATGGCATTGTCTTACCACGCCGTTTACAAATTGAATTGAGTCAAATCGTACAACACTATACCGATGAACATGCCACAGAAATTGATGCCAAACAGATTTGGCAATTATTCACCCAAAACTATGTTTATGATGAACAAGGTTATTATCAAGTCAAAAATTACCGTTTAAGCGATGACAATGGTCAGCAGACTGTCCAATTTGAGGTTCAAGTGGGTGATGACATTCGCCATTTAACAGGTGCAGGCAATGGCCCAATTTCGGCAATTTTAGCTGCGATTGATTTACCGATTGATGTGTTAAATTATGAGGAAAAAAGCATCGGACATGGTGCAAATGCTCAAGCACTTGCCATGATTGAGTTACAGGTACAAGGTCAATCGGTCAGTGGTTTTGGTGTGGGGATTCATGACAATATTGTCACCGCTTCGATTGAAGCAATCTTAGCCTGTATCAATCGTTTGATTATCAAAGGTGTACTTGAAGTTGAACACGTAGCAGATATTGCATAAGGTTTCATTCAGCAGAGGGTAAATTGCGGTTTGCCCTCTCGTATTCCTCAAACGCTGTTAAACTATGACTTAAAAATTCATCTAATTAATGCTATGCTTTTTCATTGCCAAAAAATAAGGGTTAAGCGTGAGTTTTGCATCGGATTCCGTTGGTTTGGTCACACCGCAAAAATTTAATTTTGAACAACCCCTTCTACTCGAATGTGGGCGGACTTTGCCACGTTTTGAATTGATGGTCGAAACTTACGGTACGCTCAATACCGATAAATCCAATGCCATTTTAGTTTGTCATGCGTTATCAGGTCATCATCATGCCGCAGGCTATCACCACGCAGATGACAAAAAAGCAGGTTGGTGGGATGAATGTATTGGCAAAGGCAAAGCCATTGATACTCATACTTTTTTTGTGGTTGCCATTAATAATATTGGGGGTTGTCATGGTTCAACAGGCCCGACTTCACCGAATCCCGAAAATGACCATCGCCCTTATGGCCCTGATTTTCCATTGGTGACGGTTCGGGACTGGGTCAAAACTCAAAAAATGCTGTCTGAGCGTTTAGGTATAGACGTTTGGCACGCCATCATCGGTGGCTCATTAGGTGGAATGCAGGCCTTGCAATGGTCGGTCGATTATCCCGATGCGATCAAAAATTGTGTCGTCATTGCCAGTGCCCCCAAACTCACTGCCCAAAATATCGCCTTTAATGAAGTGGCACGGCAATCGATTTTATCCGATCCCGATTTTTATCATGGGCGTTATTTAGAGCATGATAGCTACCCAAAACGTGGCTTAATTTTGGCTCGTATGGTTGGGCATATTACCTACTTATCCGAAGAGGCTATGAAACAAAAATTTGGACGTGATTTAAAATCAGGCAAATTTATGTATGGTTTTGATGTTGAATTTCAGGTGGAAAGCTATTTGCGTTATCAAGGTGAGCAATTTAGCCGTAATTTTGATGCCAATACCTATTTGATTATGACCAAAGCATTAGATTATTTTGATCCCGCTCGTGAATTTGACGGTGATCTAACACAAGCTTTGGCACATACCCAATGTCGCTTTTTGGTGATTTCATTTACCACCGATTGGCGTTTTGCCCCATCCCGTTCACAAGAAATTGTCAATGCCTTAATTTCCACCCACAAACCTGTCAGTTATATGGATATTGAAGCCGAACAAGGACATGATTCCTTTTTATTTCCGATTCCATTATATGTCAAAACTTTAAATAATTTTTTAACCAGCTCACAGGATTAAACCATGCGATTAGACCAACAATTGGCAGAAAAATGGATTAAGCCACATTCTCGGGTGCTGGATTTGGGGTGTGGTAATGGTGATTTACTCGCCCACATGCAAGATAAATATCACGTCAAAGCCTATGGACTGGAAATTGACCAAGAAAAAATTGCCATCGGTATCGGTCGGGGCTTGAATATTATTCAACAAGACCTTAATCTAGGCTTAAAACAGTTTGCCAACCAAAGTTTTGATTATGTGGTGATGGCACAAGCCTTGCAAGCTGTTGATGCACCCGATGTCCTATTGCGTGATATGGTACGGGTTGGACGTGAAGCGATTATCACATTTCCCAATTTTGCCCATTGGAAAACACGTGCATTCCTTTCACTTAAGGGGAAAATGCCAGTTTCTGATGCGTTGCCTTATATGTGGTATAATACGCCGAATATCCATTTGTGTACCTTCAAGGATTTTGAAGCGTTATGCACAGCCAATCAGATTAAAATTATCAACCGCCTCGCTGTCAATGACCACCAAGAAGGCAGTTTGATGATGAAATATATACCAAACCTCTTTGGTGAAATTGCCATTTATCGAGTAAGTGCCTTATGAAAAAATTAGCCTTAACGACTTTATTAATGAGCATGTTTTCCTTAACACATGCCGAACTCATCAACCAACAACCCTCAAGTAGCAACACCATTGCACAATATGCAAGTATGTCACTTGAGCAATTGGTACAAGCAGCACAGTCTGGTCAAGCTTCAGCACAATTTCTATTAGGCAATCGCTATAAAACTGGTCATGGTGTCAAGCAAGACCAAAGTCAGGCTTTTGTATGGTTTAAAAAAGCCGCTGACCAAGGTGTACCTTATGCCATGCTTAATGTTGGCAAAATGTATGCCGATGGCGTTGGCGTAAAGCAAGACTTGAATGCTGCCAAAACTTATCTGATGAAAGCCACCAAACTAGGCGATAATCGTGCCAGCTATAACCTCGCCTTACTGGAAGAGCGTGCAAAAAATTATGTCAATGCCTATCAATGGTATGAGCTTTCTACCCGTGATGGGATGCTAGATTTTAAAGTCAAAGATATGTCGGAAAAGAAAATCGTACAACTTGCTGCCAATCTAAGTTCAAATGATATGCGTATGGCTCGTGACCGTGCAGACCGTTGGATTCAGTCGGATGAGTGATATGATCGCATGATAGCAAGCCAGTATTTATACTGGCTTTTTGCTTTCTAGCGACAACAGAATATGTTTATTCTCTAGCCCACCACCAAAACCGACTAATGCCCCATTCTTGCCAATCACCCGATGACATGGGGCAATAATCGAAATCGGGTTTTTACCATTGGCTGCACCAACGGCACGTACTGCTTTAGGGTTTCCAATGGCCTCTGCAATGTCCAGATAGCTGCGTGTTTCCCCAAATGGGATTTTTAACAATTCCGCCCAGACTTGTTTCTGAAAATTCGTACCATAAAATTCTAATGGCAAGTCAAAATCTTGCCGTTGTCTTGCAAAATATTCTTGTAATTGTTGCTGTGTTTGTAACAAAATTTCATGTTGGTTATTTTCCTGCATCTCACCGAGAAGAACACGGTTCGGTTTATCAGTTTCCCATAATATCGCCACCAAAGCCTCTGCATTAGCAATCAGTTTCAGTTGTCCGACTGGGCTAGGCATCCATGTATATTGTAATAATGACACGCAAAAATTCTCTTCACTCTAACGATACCAAGACTATAAACAAATTCATGCTGTTTTTCTAAAAAAGTTGCAAAAAACCGAGTATTGGGCATCCACTCATGTACTTTATTTTTATCACATGAACATCCAAATCACAAAACAATTATACTTGAACATATACTTGAAAAACCCACACACATCACTTATCCTATTTCATCTATCAGCGGACAAATAGCGGAAAATACCATGCCACAAATTTCCCTTTATATTGATGCAGATACACTACAAAAAGTAGAATACGCTGCTAAACAACAACACCTCTCTATCTCAAAATGGGTTGCCAATCAAATCAAGGCAAAGGTTGAGCCTGTTTATCCGCAAGAATTTTATGCTTTATTTGGTAGTATTCAAGATGATACGTTCGTTCGACCAGAACAACCACGCACTCAAGATAGCCCACGAGAAGTTTTATAATGTATTTTTTAGATAGTAATACCTGTATCTATTTTCTAAATGGGCGTTTTGAATCCGTGAGAGATAAAATTCTAAATACACCACCCAAAAACATTAAAATTGCCAGTATTGTACAAGCTGAATTATTACTTGGTGCATATAAAAGCCAGCATAAACAAAAGACTTTACAAAAAGTAGAAACTTTTTTATCTGCCTTTGAAATCATCCCTTTTACCGAACAAACCAGTTATCCTTATGCCAAAATTCGAGCAGAGACTGAAAGTACAGGGCGACTTGTCGGAGCAAATGATTTATTGATTGCTGCGATTGTCAAACAGCATGATGGCATTTTAGTGACGAATAATCTTAAAGAATTTAAACGTATTGATGGACTAAAATTAGAAAACTGGGCAGCGTTTTAATTCTACCCAGTACAGACATTAAAACCTAAACCTCACCCCTGCCATAAAATTCCGTCCTTGCTGTGGAATCGTGGATAAATATGACGCATGGTTATAGTAAGCTTCATCCAGCAAATTATTGGCACGTAGATAAACTTGATACGATAATTGCTCATTTAAACTTTTGTCATAACTGACATCAAAATTGACCACATGATACGCTGCGGTTGCATCTTCAAAATCGGCAATGCGATTTTGTTTAAAACCATGAATATATTCTAATCCACCATGAATCCCATCAAGGAAATAGGCATCAAAACGCACACCTGCACGGGTAGCAGGAATACGTGGTAAGTCACCGCCATTGTTAAATTCCGCACGCACATGGTCGGCAAAGATTTTGCCTTGATAATATGGGGTAAATTGATAACGCACTTCACCCTCTACCCCATAAAAATCAACATCCGCTTGAGCATATTTGACCAAACGAAAATTCTCATGACGATCCAAAGTATGGGCATAAATATAATCATTAATCTGATTATAAAATGTACTCAAACTATAGGTTAAATCACTATCCGTTTTACGCAAACCCAATTCAATATTTTTGGATTTTTCCTTAGCTAAATTATCATCACCCATTTCATAAGTATTGGTCGCCAGATGCACACCTTTGGCATACAGTTCCTGTGCATTTGGCAAACGCTCGGCATAGCTTAAAGACAGCGAGGCAATATGGTCAGGTATAAATTCCCAGTTGGCTGCACCCGATGCAGAAAATGCCGTGTCGTCAAAATCTTTATATTGTGAACCTTCTGCATCTACGGTCTGGTTTTCTACTCGTCCACCCAGTTCAAAATGCACATCATTCCATTGATAATGTTCAATTAAAAACGCTGCCAGATTTTCGGTATTGGTTTTGGGTAAAAAGCCTTCTGTACCGAGTGCCTGAAATTTTGAATTGGCATACTGCACACCAAACACGCCCTCAAAACCTGCCAATGGTGAATGAACAAACTCCAGCCGACCATCATAGCCTTTGTTTTTAAAAGTGGTTTCAGCCTGACCATCATCTATTTCATCATGCTGATAATCAGTATAACCCGCTCTGGCACGGATTTTTTCAATACCTGCAAACGGGTTCTGATATTCTGCCCGTACATCAAAACGACGAGATTTTAAATCGACCCAAGGGTTATCTTCATGTGCATGGTCATGTCCGTGGTCATGCTCATCGTGGTCATGTTCACCATGCCCGCCACAATGTAAATGTGTCCCATGTGGGTGACAGCTTTCATATTCATGGCTATGTCCTGATAAGGCATATTTATCCTGACGTTCAGAATATGCC
>SSHE01000004.1 GCA_008017315.1 Acinetobacter sp. | reverse complement strand
GCTCAAGGCAATCCCGGGGAAAATCATGTGCGTATGGCTTTGGTTGCCAGTATCGCCCAATGTGAAGAAGTGGTGAGTCGGTTAAAGAGTATTCTATAATATATACAGGAAAGTGGGCTAAATGCCCACTTTCTTATCACCCATTCACCACCTGATAAATCGCTTGCGGCATTTGATGTGCCTGAATCCCTCGTATGCCCTGCTGTGCTAGTCGATCCCCTGCCAAAGCGTGTAACGCCACCATTTCAGCCAGTGCCACTTGATCGGCAAATTGAGCTTTTAACCCTGCGATCATCCCCGATAACACATCACCCATACCAGCTGTTGCCATACCTGCATTACCAAAAGCACAAATATCCAATTGCCCATGTTGCAGCGTTAATGAACCTGCACCCTTGAGTACCCATTGCCCACCATATTGCTGCTGTAATTGCTGGATGGCTGCAATACGATTCTGTTCAACCTCCTGTACCGCACAGCCCAATAAACGTGCAGCTTCGGCTGGGTGTGGCGTTGCATAAATCTGTGGATGTAATCGTGTTGGATATTGTGCCAAAAACCATAACGCATCAGCATCCAAAATCACAGCTAAATCCATCTGACGATTTAAAATATCAAACCATTGCTGATAAGTATATTCTGCCCACGCATCACGCCCCAACCCCATACCAAAACACACCGCTTGCATTGACTTGAGTAATTGCTCAATCTCCTGTTGATTTAAGGCATCAATATCCTTGATCATCACATTGGGTGAACGTGCCAAAATCGCCTGATAATGCCCTGCATGGCACGCTACACTCACCTTGCCTGCCCCTGTGTGAAATGCCGCCTCTGCCGACATCATCACCGCACCGCCCATTTCGGCATGACCACCCACCACCAGCACATGCCCAAAACTGCCCTTGTGCTGTGTTGCCTGACGTGTTGGCAATATGGGTTGTCGCTCATCCCAATAAGCACAAACCTGCAATTCATCATCAATAGGAATTAAAGGCAATTCAACTACTTGACCAACATACAATGAGGCTTGTCCAATCAACATACCTGTTTTCAGCCCCATCACCGCTAAAGTTAAATCGGCATACACTGCCACAGGCGAAGGCATTCCTGTATCAGGATTTAAACCACTTGGAATATCCAGTGCAATTTTAAAGCCTGCTTGTGCATTCAATTTTGCAATCTGTTGTTGTGCCGCTGCATTCAACGCCCGATTTAAGCCTATGCCAAATAAGGCATCAATATGTACAGCATAATGAGATTGTGGATAATCGCTATAAATGGTTACCCCTGCCTGTATTGCCGCCTGATACGCCAGCGTGGCATCAGGGCTTTGTGGCGATGCTGGGGCATACACTGCCACCTGAATATTTTGCTGTTTTAAATATTGGGCAAGCACATAACCATCTCCGCCATTATTACCTTGCCCACACCAAATCAATATCGCTGCATCCTGCAATTGCTGGTCTGCTAATGCCTGCTCAATCTGTATGGTCATGGCTAAAGCTGCTTGTTGCATCAAACCATAGGACGAATTGCCTGCAGCAAACCAGCGTTTCTCCCATGCTTGTACGGCCTGACTATGATACACTGCACGACGTTTGGCATATTGCTGCATGATTCTACTATCCCCCAATGTCTAAAACTTTAGCAACTATCGACCTCAGTTTACGTGATAATCCTCATGCGTTAAAGGCATGGATTAAAGTGCAGGCTATGGATTTGGGTTTTAGTGATTGTGTGATTGCCCAGCCCGATACCCAAAATCAAATGGCTTACCTACATCATTATCTGGAACAAGGCCACCATGCCGACATGCACTATCTGGCAGAAAATCTGGATAAACGTGCCAATCCTGCACTGTTAGTCCCCGACACGCAAGCCATTATCTGTGTACGTCTGGACTATTTGCATGAAAAACCACAACCACGTTACATACCCGATACGCCCGACATCGGCATAATCGCACGCTATGCACGTGGGCGAGATTATCATAAAGTCATGCGTGGGCGGCTCAAGCAACTGGCACAACGCATCGAAGCCAAAATCGGAGCATTTAGCTCTCGCCCTTTTAGTGATTCCGCCCCAATCTTTGAAAAAGCACTGGCAGAAAATGCAGGTATGGGCTGGACAGGTAAACATACTCTACTAATTAACCAGCAAGCTGGCTCATTTTTTGTACTTGGGGAATTATTTTGTAGTCTAGCTTTACCTTTTGATATGCCAACGACCCAGCACTGTGGTTCATGTACAGCATGTATAGACATTTGTCCGACCCAAGCCATTGTTGCACCCTATCAACTCGATGCCAGAAAATGTATTGCTTATCTCACCATCGAATATAAAGGCAGTATTCCACTGGCATTACGTCCACATATCGGCAATCGGATTTTTGGCTGTGATGATTGCCAACTCATCTGTCCATGGAATCGTTATGCCAAAGTCACGACGCTTGCTGATTTTCAGCCACGTCATCAACTCGACCGCACCAGCCTATTGCAATTTTGGCAATGGGATGAACAGACTTTTCTTAACACAACCGAAGGCAGCCCAATCCGCCGTACAGGCTTTCAAAGTTTTAAACGTAATGTCGCGATTGCACTGGGTAATGCAGCATATTCACCGCATATTTTGACCGCTTTAGCAGAACCTCACCCCGAACATGACGATATTGTGCAAGAACACGTGATATGGGCAATCTCGACACAACAACAGAAACAGATGTGACGGCAATTTTGAGTATTTTTTACGCTACGATAACGGGTTTTGATGACCAATACATGGCAACCTGACGACATCGCCAAAATATTTATGTGATAAACATCACAAATAAAATCAATTTAGATTAAAAATCATACGCTTAATTTTTTTTATGCTTTGGTCGAACAGTGTTGTATTTTTATTTTAAAAGCGTATAGTTCGCATTATGTTCAGTCACAAAAGAATGTTATATGAGTTTTTTGCAACGCTTCATGCAGTCCAATCAACAGGATAATATCCATGCAAACCATGTTGCCTGTATTGAAAATGATTATTCCTGCAAATCATGCGAACAACTTTTCCAGATTCTTAGTTCAAGCCAAGACCCCCATCTCATCACAGGTCTAAAAAAATTACTCATTTCTCGTGGTTATTCTCGCAAAGAGATTGAACAACAGCTTCAACCACACATGCACTGATTCTCAAAATGGTACAGATACCCCAGCGTATCTGTCACCATAAATGGTTAATCATCTAAAAATCGTGCTCATCAAAAAATTGCTATGCTCAGTTTGACCGAACATAGCAACTGCTTAAAACCATTTATTCAAATTAATTCATAAACTGTCCCAGCAAAAACTGCTGTGCCAAATACGACTGCTCACCTTCTTTCGCTTCGATCCGCAACCATTGCCCATCGGATTGCAAAGCCCATGCCTGTTGATTATCTTTTAAATAATTCAGCAAACCTTGTTCATAAATCCGCTTTTTCAATGCAGCGTCTTCAATCGGAAAGCAGGCTTCCACACGATTAAATAAATTTCTATCCATCCAGTCCGCACTTGAACAATAAATCCGTGACTGCCCATCATTCTCAAAATAATAGACTCGAGTATGTTCAAGGAAACGCCCAACAATAGAACGCACATGAATATTTTCCGATAAATCCTTGAGCTGTGGACGTAAACAACAAATTGAACGAATAATTAAATCAATTTTTACGCCAGCCTGTGATGCCTCATACAGTTTGTCGATTAATTGCTTTTCTGTCAGTGCATTCACTTTGACAATAATTCTAGCGGTCTTGCCCTGTTTGGCATTGGCAATTTCAACATCAATATAATTCATCAACTGCTGATGCAAGGTAAATGGTGCATGTAACAATTTTTTCAGCTTGACAGTTTTACCCATCCCCGTCAATTCCTGAAAAATTTTATGTACATCGTCAGATAAATCCTTATCCGTAGTCAATAAACCATAATCTGTATACATCCGTGCATTACCCGCATGATAATTTCCTGTACCCAAATGCACATAACGAATCAGTTTATTATTTTCCCGCCGTACCACCAAAATCATCTTGGCATGGGTTTTATAACCAACGATGCCATACACCACTACCGCACCTGCCTCCTGCAATACATTAGCCACTTCAATATTCGATTCTTCATCAAATCTGGCACGCAATTCAATGACCGCAGTGACTTCCTTGCCATTGCGTGCCGCTTCTGCAAGTGCTTGTACAATCTCAGAATTTGCACCACTACGGTAGAGTGTTTGCTTGATTGCCAAGACCTGTGGATCACGTGCAGCTTCACGTAACAACGTAATCACAGGAGCAAATGATTCAAATGGATGATGTAGCAAAATATCCTGCCGTTTCATCGCTGTAAAAATATTCTCTGATTTTTTTAATGCTTTTGGAATGATTGGCGTAAAAGGCACATAGCGTAAATGTGGCTTATTAAAATCCGAAATGAGCCGTGCCAAATTGACAGGGCCATCAACCTTATACAAATCACCTTCATCTAATTGAAATTCATCCAGTAAATAATCATAAATATGCTTTGGACAATTTTCCGTGACTTCCAAACGCACCGCACGCCCAAAACGGCGAGAACTTAACTCCCCTTTTAAGGCTTTGGCTAAATCTTCCACATCTTCATTCAATTCCAAATCGGCATTCCGAGTCACCCGAAATTGGTAACACCCAGTTGCGGTCATACCTGGGAACAAATCAGAAACATGCTCATGAATAATCGCCGATAACATCACATGATGGTCTTTGCCACCTGTGAGTTCATTGGGCAAGCGTACCACACGAGGTAAAGAACGTGGTGCAGGTACAACTGCCAAATCAATCTGCCGACCAAAAGCATCTTTACCTTCAAGCGTGATAATAAAATTAAGACTTTTATTCACCAATCTTGGAAATGGATGGGCAGGGTCAAGACTAATGGGCGTAAGCACAGGAGCAACTTGTTCTTGAAAATACTTTTTCAACCATGCCAACTGCTCAGCCGTCAGCTCATTACGCTTCAAAAAACAAATATCTTCTTCACGCAATTTTGGCAAAATTTCTTCATTTAAAATCCGATATTGTCGCTCAATCGCCGCATGTGCCGTCACCGAAATACGATTTAAAATGTCTTGTGGTGTCAAACCATCAGGACTACGGCTTTCATTGCCTAAAGCTAATTCTTCGGTCAAGCCAGCCACACGAATTTCAAAAAACTCATCCAAATTACGAGAAAAAATCAGTAAAAATGTCAATCGTTCCAATAAAGGATGGGCAGGATTAACTGCTTGCTCCAATACACGTAAATGAAAATCCAAAATGGATAATTCACGATTGATATAACGCTCATGAAAGCTATAACTCTTAACAGTTTCAACCGCCTGATTCATCGAACAATACCCCAAATACAAGTTATGATTATCTCACGCTCATTATGCGACAAAATTGTGACAATTCGATAAAAATCTTCGCACACTATACTTTAGTTGCATCAAGGCAGCTGGGCATGAGAAATATAGCGAGCAATCAAGCGCTTTTTTTTCTGATACTTTCGATCATCAGGATGCAGTTGATAATATTTCGGATTGGGCAACATTGCAGCCAGACGAATCGCTTGCTCCCGACTCAAGTTTTTCGCACTACGATCATAATAATGCTGTGCTGCCGCTTCAACCCCATAAATCCCTTTCCCCAATTCCACCGAATTCATATACACTTCCAGAATACGCTGCTTTGACCACATCCGTTCCATCATCCACGTGGCAATCGCTTCCTCACCTTTACGCACATACGAACGCTGATTATATAAAAATAAATTTTTGGCTAATTGCTGCGAAATCGTCGAACCACCTGCAACCACTTCACCCTTTTTTTCATTGCGTTGTAAGGCATAAATCATGCCATCCCAGTCAAAACCACTATGCTGCAAAAAACGCCCATCTTCGGCAGTAATCACAGCACGTTTAAAATCATTACTAATATCAGCATAATCTCGCCATTCATGATACAACGCAGGTTTTGGTGTCGTGTAATAATAAATCCGCATAAACATCGTGCTTTCCACAGGGAAAAACTTCCACCATGCTAGACTGGCAAAAATCCAGAGTTGAACCAGCATCACAAAACAAGCAAGTACAACAATCGTTCGTATGAATAACTTTTTTACATTCATAAAATTACAGTCAGCCTTATGCAGAAGTTTTTAGATCACCATACCAACTCAAACCCAATGCTTAATATTCAAAACGGTCTTTATCGTGATGGGTCATACTGATTTGACCTGTCACAATGTGATAATACATCCGCCAATCTGAAACAAAGCTATATAAAGGTTGCTTAAATGATGCAGGTCGATTCTTCTCAAAGCCAAAATGTCCAATCCATGCACACGCATAGCCAGCAAGTAAACCATAACCGATATAACGTTTTTTCTTTGTCGTAATAGCAGTTGCAATGGCTAGCAATCCCAAACTACTGCCAAGAAAATGCAAACGACGACAATTTAAATCGTGATGTTCACTTAAATAAAACCGATAAAAATCCTGATAATTTTTAATCGGCATGTTTAAATTGACTTTCTCGACTTGAATAGGACTAAAACTCTGATCCAACGGTAAATTCATTTTTAAACGGCTAGCAACAATAGCTTGCGAGGTCATCATATTTTCCTTCACGACATCTACAGAATACCCCGATAGTACATGAAATCAGCGTTTTCCCATAGAGCGACGTGTCCCTCGTGGTGGCATCCATGTGCGGTCGGCATATTGCTCTGGTTTTGGACGTACTTGATTATGGATGGCTTCCGTCTGTGCCTCATCTTGATTCGGCATTGGAAAAGGTAATTTTACTATCGCTTTTTTTACGGTATGTGACATAAGCAACTCAACAACCCAAAAGTAAACATGAACATATTTCCCCTTACACAAAAAGGACTGAATATGCAATCACATTCAGCCCTTGGACTCATTTATCGGGGATAAATCAGCTTATTGTGCAGCAGCTTGTGCAGCAGCAACTTCTTCAGCAAAGCTCATTTCAGCTTTCTTCTCAATCCCTTCGCCTACTTCAAAACGAATGAATTGTACAACTGTAGTCGCTGTTGCTTTCAATACATCAGCGACTTTTTTCTCGTTGTCCATCACGTACATTTGACGATCAAGTGCAACTTCGTTCAAGTATTTTTCAACTGAACCAATCACCATTTTTTCAATGATATTGGCTGGTTTACCAGATTCTAGTGCTTTTGCTTCTGCAATTTCTTTCTCTTTTGCAACCAAATCAGCTGGTACGTGTTCAGCACTTACTGCAACTGGGTTAAATGCTGCAATGTGCATTGCAAGACCTTTACCAGTGTCTGCATCACCAGTATAAGACACGACAACACCGATTCTTAAACCGTGTTTATAGACCGCAAGGTTATCACCTTCAACGATAAGTGCACGACGAACTTGGATGTTCTCACCGATTTTTTGTACCAAAGCAATACGCGCTTCTTCAACCGTTTGACCATCTTCCAATTTTAATTCAGCAATTTTTGCCGCATCAGTTTCACCAGAAGAAAGTACCACTTTCGCTACTGCATTCGAAAAGTTTGCAAAGTTTTCATCTTTTGCAACGAAGTCAGTTTGACAGTTTACTTCAAGTACAACAGCTTTATTGCCTTCCTGAACAATCGTGATCGCACCATCAGCCGCAATATTACCTGCTTTTTTCGCTGCTTTTGCTTGACCAGATTTACGTAGGTTGTCAATCGCAAGTTCGATGTCACCACCAGCTTCGGTCAAAGCCTTTTTACATTCCATCATTGCAAGACCAGTACGGTCACGTAATTCTTTTACCATGCTTGCACTAATTGCAGTCATGTCACTCTCCTAAATTCGGATGTATTAAAAATATCAAATTTTCTGAACAAAAAACGGCTCAAAATCATCATGAGCCGTCTGCATCACGCCGACACAAAAGATTAGCACATGCGTATAGACGCAAATATGACAATCTTTGTGCCTATCTGCATTAAGCTTCCTGAGCGACTTCTGGCTCTTCAGCTTTTGCTTGTGCATTTGATTGCGTCTGAGCATATTCTTTGCCCGCAAGGATGGCATCAGCCATTGCAGTTGCATACAAAGTTACCGCACGAATCGCATCGTCATTTCCAGGGATGATGTAGTCTACGCCATCTGGATTGGAGTTGGTATCTACGATGCCAATCACTGGAATAGACAATAGATTGGCTTCTTTAATCGCAATCGATTCATGATCTACGTCGATAACGAAAATTGCATCAGGCAAACCGCCCATGTTCTTTACACCACCTAAAGCACGCTCAAGTTTATCCATTTCACGTGTACGCTCTAGTGCTTCACGCTTGGTGAGCTTAGCAAATGTACCATCTTGAGATTGCACTTGAAGGTCTTTTAAACGGTTGATTGACTGGCGAAGTGTTTTCCAGTTGGTCAGCATACCACCTAACCAGCGATGATCAACATACGGCTGACCAGCACGCTGTGCTTGTTCACGGATGATATTGGATGCAGCACGTTTTGTACCAACGAACAAAACCTTATTCTTTTTACTTGCCAATTGATTGACAAAGTTCAAAGAATCATTCAACGCAGGAACAGTGTGTTCAAGGTTGATGATGTGAATTTTGTTACGTGCACCAAAAATGTATTGTTTCATTTTTGGGTTCCAAAAACGTGTTTGGTGACCAAAGTGCGCACCTGCTGTAAGAAGGTCACGCATACTAACGTTATAATCTGCCATTTTCTTTACCTTAAAAGTTTGGGTTAGGCCTCCATACATCCGCATTCTCCACTTTATTTAAAAAGCACCCAGAGTAATGTGACGATGTATGTGCGGATTTTTACTATGATTATCCATGGATCTTTTGTGTCTTTTAAAGTACAAAAAACCATTTGATAAAATAGGCGGCTATTTATACCATAGTCACCTACAAATTACCAAAAGTTTTTAGCAATTATGAATAGTTTTAATATCGCTCCTCGCCGCCTCATCAAATCATCTGATGCCATAGAAAAAATGCGTATCGCTGGCAAACTAGCCGCCGAAATTCTGGACATGATTAAACCACACATCAAGGCTGGCGTGAGTACATTAGAACTCGATACCCTTTGTCATGATTATATTATCAATGTGCAACAGGCCATCCCTGCCTGTCTAGGCTATGGTGCAGGTCATGGTCGTCCTGCTTTCCAGCATACGATTTGTACTTCAGTCAATCATGTCGTCTGTCATGGTGTACCATCAGAAAATAAAATTTTAAAGAATGGCGATATTCTCAATATTGATGTGACCGTGATTAAAGATGGTTATCATGGCGATACCAATATGATGTATATCGTCGGTGGTGAAACGACTGTACTCGCAGAACGTTTATGCAAAACCGCACAGGAAGCCATGTATGTCGGCATGGCGGCTGTCCATGATGGTGCATTCGTTGGAGATATTGGCCATGCCATTCAAAAATATGTAGAAAGTCAGCGTTTTAGTGTTGTACGAGAATATTGTGGTCATGGTATTGGCACAGTATTTCATGACGACCCACAGATTCTACATTATGGCGAAAAAGGTACGGGGATGCGTTTGGAAGCAGGTATGACCTTTACCATTGAACCCATGATTAATGCTGGAGTTTGGCAGACCAAAGTTTTGGGCGACAAATGGACAGTCGTCACCAAAGATCATAAACTTTCTGCACAATACGAACACACGATTTTAGTCACCAAAACAGGCATCGAAGTTTTAACCGCTAGACCTGAAGAAGACTTATCAAGGTTTGAGCAATAATTTCACCGTATGAAATTGAGCGGTATTTTTTTGATAGATTGCACGATAATGATCAATTGATGGAGTCATTTTTTTCGGCAACCTGCTATAATCCCAAAAGATTTATATTTGAGAGTGATATTGTGTCTAATCGTATCGATGCTGCGGATGTTACCGAAGAAGAAGCGTTAAATGCCGTATTTTTTGATCGTGCAGATCAATTTATCAAGCTGGCGAATGAGTTTTGTCGCCCAGAAAAAGGCAAAACGATTGAACCTGCCGATATACGTGGGCAAGTCGGTGCAGCAATGCTATTTGCCTCTGCTCGTTTTAATACGTGGGTCAGTGCCAATACTTTTAAAAATGGACAAGAGATGCACGAAGCTAAAGAGCAGGTCATGTCTTATCTCATTCAACAATTTCAGGCCATGCTTGAAGATAATTATGATGAATATTGCGAACAATTCGACAATTATCTACGCTTCCGCAAGATGGAAGACTTCCATACGCACAAGCACGAGCATTAGTATTTCCCAAACAAAATGCCGCCACATTCATGGCGGCATTTTTTATATGGACTATTGTGCCTTGCCATACTGGTCGGCCATCACTTCAACAAACTGTTCTGGCTTAATATATTTTTGCATCACGGTATGAATATCCTTGCGTGTTAATTTGGCAATTTCCACATCACGATATGCACGGCTTGCCATGGTTTTATCCAGTTTCAGCTGGTGATTCAAGATCCAATGCACATTACGCTCATCTTCCAACATGGTTGCACGCTGTTTCATGATGTCGGCTTTAGCGGCTTCAAGCTCCTGTTCTGTCACGCCTTTTTCTAGCAATTCAGACAAGACTTTATGCACTGCCTGACTCACCTGTGCGGCTCGTCCTGCGGTATAATTCGCATCAATCTGTAACATGCCAACATTTTTTTGATCATTCAAATTCAGTTGGCTAGCAAATCCATAGACCAGTGCATTTTTCTCTCGAAGTTCTTTGCCCAAGCGTGAAGAAAGCTGAGAATCGCCCAAAATATGGCTAAAGACCAGCAAAGCAGCTGCATCAGGATGATAAATACCCACGGGTAAAGTTAAGACACTTTGATAGCTGCCAAACTCTCGCTGCTCTGCCAAAACATGCTGTTGCTGTGCCTGATATTGTTTATAGTCTGGTAAAACAGGTACATAATGCTGTTCCGATGACCAATGTGCAAAATATTTTTTCAGTTGCTTGAGCATGGCTTTATCATCAAACTCACCTGTAACCGACACTCTGGCATGATTCATCGCAAAATATTGTCGATAAAAATCTCGTATATCAGAGTATCGCACATGCTCAAGTTGTTGCTTGGTCAATTCAGGTTCAAAATGATAACGTAAATCCCCTGTCTGATACTGCTCGGTTAAACGAGAAAGCGTCAAACCAGCCACAACTTCAGGTTCGGTATATGGTCGATCCAGACTTTGTAAGGATTGTGCCTGAATAAGCTCAAATTCTTTTTGTTCAAATTTTGGATGTTTAAGAATTTCTACAATATAAGCAAAATATGCTTTAAAATTTTCTTTCGGTGCATTGATATTGATGTGTAAAGTATTGGCACTATGGGTTGTTGTTGCCGAACCATCCAATGCAATAGACTTATCTGTAATCTGTTGTAGCGTTTGCTTATCCGAACCACGCAATAACAGATAAGACATCAAATCAATCGTTTGCCCTTGATTTTGCAATGATTGTGCTGTACCAAAATCCAGACTGATGCTGGCATATATACGGTCATCACGAGTCGCTGTCGGGAGTAAGGCATATTTCATGCCATTGCCCAATTGACCACGCTGAATTTTGTGCTCACTTGCCCCCAGTAACTTGGCAGATTGCTGTACAAAATCTTTAACTTCCTGTTTATACACACTCACATCTTTTAACGGTGCAGCCTGTTCTAAAGCCTGTGTCTGCTGTTCGGCATGTTGCATCTGTTGTTGCACGGCTTGTTTTTGTTCTTCTGGTGTAGGTTGTATATCACCCTGTACCCGATGTGTTGCGATTAAAAATTGCTGCAAGGTTTGATTGGTTTGTGCTAAGGATAATTGTTGCACAGCACGCTGTTCTGCAAAAAATTGCTTCCAATCGCCTGCATCACTGACGATATATTCACTTAAAGTAGAACCCACTTGCACAGCGTCTGTCAGCATTTTTTTATGTGCATTTTGAAACAGATTTTTTACACGTTGTAATTCTATTTCACTAAAGGCTTGCCCTTGTTCAACTTGCTGGGTTAGTGCATGTTCAACTTTTGTCGCATCCTGTGTAGGTGCATAGATTGCACCTAAAAAAACCAGATTAAAATCCTGTTCCAACCACGTCATGCCCGCAATATCGGTACTGATGCCTTTTTGGACAAGGTTTTGATATAAATGTCCACTCGGCTGCATGGTATATAAATAAGGAATAAGCTGTAAGGCGGGCTGAATTTCACGATTTTTACCGTTTAAATAAATATGAAATTTGGCAAGGTCACTGCCCTTTTGTACGGTAAATGTGCGTGGTCCAATGGTACTGGCATCCAATATCGGGACTTGTGCAGATGTCGCAATCTCACGTGCAGCAATCGATGAGAAATTTTTCTCAATGTCTGCCAACACTGCCTGCACATCAAATTTACCTGCAACCACCATCACTGCATTATTCGGTGCATAATACGCACGATAGAATTTTTCCAATTCAGGCATTTTGATGGATTTTAATTCATCCAAATCGCCAATAGGTAAACGCCCTAAGGATTGATTACCATAGGCTGCTTTCCACATTTTGTCCATCATCACCGCAAATGGCTGGTCAAGACGTACTTCACGTTCACGACGGACAATTTCAATTTCAGAGGGGACAAAATGTTCCTGTAAGACCAATTTATCCATGCGTTCGGCTTCAAGATGGATAATATTGGCTAAAGCCGTTTGGTCTGGGCGAATAATGTTGGTATATTTGGTGGAATAATAATTGGTACTGGCATTGTTGCTTAGTGTATATGATCAAGCAAACGCTGAAATTCTTCACCCTGAATATTCTGTGTGCCTTTAAATGCAAGATGCTCCAATAAATGTGCCAATCCACCTTTGCCCTCTGGATCATTCAGCGAACCTGTAAAATAAATGGTATTCATAAACACTTTATTTTCTTTGGCATTGGGTGCAAGAACAACACGAAAACCATTATCAAGTTTATATTCATAGATATTTTGTTCTGAAGTCACCAAAACAGGTTTTGCCCAAACTTGATTGACCACAGCTACCACACAAACAGCAAATACCAGTTTTTTTATTGCAAACAACATAGCTCGTCCGTTATCACATCAGTATTTTTCATGTCAGACATTATTCAATTTTTTTAAACGTGTTTTCGTTATTTTTTGAAATTTTACGAGGGATATATTCATCTTATTGCAAAAATATTGTACTTCCTTCGACCAGCTCAGCCAATAGGTGCACTGAGCTGGTCGAAATGATGTTTTTACCACCAAGTAGCATAAAAATGCGAAACCATTAAGCCGCAGCCACTTTTTTAAGTACGATTGAACCGAGTGAATAACCTGCACCAAAGGAGCACAGTACCCCATATTCACCCACTTCGACTTCATGCCCTGTTTTATCCAACACAATCACAACACCAGCCGATGAGGTATTGGCATATTCATCCAAGACGATGGGTGCACGTTCTGCCTCAACATCTTTACCTAAAATCATTTTTAGGATTAAAGTATTCATGTTGGCATTGGCCTGATGTAACCAAAAACGCTTGGTGGTTTGCACATCTATATTTAATCGCTGTAACTGTTCGGTAATGGTTTTTGCAACCAGTGGCGAAACTTCTTTAAAGACTTTACGCCCATCTTGACGGAACAATAAACCCTGAGTTGCATTTTCGCTAGAATTGAGAAAACCAAAGTTATTACGGATATTATTGGAAAATTGTGTAAGCAATTTGCAATCAACCACTTCAAAACCTGCTTTGGTTTCGCTTGCTTCGATGATAGATGCGGTCGCCACATCACCAAAGATAAAGTGGCTATCTCGTGTACCAAAGTTGTTATGTGCAGATGTAATTTCCGCATTCACCACCAGTACACAACGGGCAGAACCGCCTTTAATCGCATCACAGGCCTGCTTGATACCAAAGGTCGCAGCCGAACATGCCACATTCATATCAAACGCATAACCCGAAATACCCAATGCACTTTGAATTTCAATTGCCACGGCTGGATAAGGACGCTGCATATTTGAGCAGGCCAAAATCACTACATCAACATCGTCCGCCGTTACGCCTGCTTTTTGCATGGCAATTTTGGCGGCTGCTACGCCCATTTCAGCCTGAATCGACAGTTCATCATCACGACGTTCACGTAATTTTGGACGCAAACGGTTGATATCTAGCACGCCTGTTTTTTCGACCACATAACGAGATTTTACCCCCGATGCTTTTTCTACAAATTCAGGGGTAGAAGGTTTGAGTGCTTCTAACTCTCCACGTTCAATCGCAGCAGCATTGTTTTGATTGTAACGTTCTACATAAGCATTAAGGCTTTGTACCAGTTCTTCATTTGAAATCGTATCTGGTGGCGTATAGACACCTGTACCTGTAATTCGAATGCTCATGTAAAACTCCTTGTTTAATCTGGTTTAACGTAATGCCAACTCATCCCATACTTTCTGTACACGAGTACTCGAAATGGCAAACTTGGTTTTCATCGGTTGGGAAAATAGCGAAATGCGTAACTCTTCCACCATTGGATAAATACGTTGTGTCTGGGTACGCTGGGTATTAAAAAGTTTATCCATCCACGGATCAATCACGCCAATCGCCTCATGATCTCGTTTAAGATTATTCGGCAAACGTTCCAAACGCAATTGTACTGCCTTGAGATAACGTGGATATTCTAACCATATTTCACTAGAAAGTTGATAGGCAAATTTATCAAGATTCATCAAATCTAGCTGGTCTTCGATATCATTAATATTACGCTCAAACACACTCATATCCAAGCTTAGCAGCATTTGGCGAATCTTTTGCCATAGGCTAAAAATATCATTCAGGATATTTAATACCTGTTGCCCCACCGTTAAAAAACGTTGTTTGGCATCTTGCAACACCGCATCAAACTCCGTTTGAGTGGTCGCTGTCTGGGTCAATGTCACTTGCAAAGTGGCATATATCAGGATTTTTTCCAGCGATTGCCGATCGCCAAGCGGTGAAAATGCCAACGCCAAGGACTTGGGAATCTGTTTTTTCAATTGGCGGATTAAATCACCCAGTTGTAAATACACCAGTTGAATCAAACCTTCACGATGCTGACTATTCGCTTGTGCCAAATCATGAAAACTTTGTATGGTTACACCAGTCTTTTGATGGATATCCAAATCGGCAAAGGCTTTTACCACGACCAAAGCCTGATAATTTTGAACAATGACACCCGAAACTTTCTTGGTTGATGTAAATACAAAATCTTTTGGAAATTCAAAAAATTCCCCTTGTTGCAGTTGAATGGGTTGCTGAGTTTGTACTCGGCAACGTGCCTGTAATTCTGCAAGATACCGTCCTTTTTCAATCACTCGCCCTTTGTCATCCATCACTTTGATGTAAGGCAGCAAATAGGCAGGCAAATTTTCCAGATTAAAATCGTTGGCTTGAATCCCCTCACCACGCAATTTAAATGCCAACACATCAACAATATGCTTGTGCATATCGCTATCTGTCAGGCTGTGCATGATTTTTTTTGCCGTATCTGGAATCGGTACACACAAACGCCGCTTATCTTTCGGTAAATTTTTCAGTAAAGCTTCAATCAAATCTTGTCGCCAGCCTGCAATCCCCCATGACCACACGTTTTCATCAATTTGCGACAGGGCTTGTACAGGTACAGTCACCACTGCACCATCTTCCTCATGACTGGGGTCAAAATGATATTTTACTGCAAATTTTAATTGACCATTTTTTATATCATCGGGAAATTGCATGGTTGTTGGCTTATCCGTCAGCCATATATCATCTTCACTAAAATACAAAAGTCTCGGATTTTGTGGCTCAACCGTGGCTCGCCAATCTTCAAAACTGCGTCGTGAGGCAATGTCTTGTGGGATTTTTGCGGCATAAAATTGATACAAAGTTTCTTCATCGACAATTAAATCACGACGACGTAATTTATCTTCAACACGTTCAACTTCCTGCAACTTGAGCACATTATGCTGTAAAAATGGTGGCGTATGCCCGAGATTGCCTGTCACCAAAGCATCTCGCAAAAAAATCTCATGGGCTTCGACTTGATTGACCTTTTCAAAATTCACCAATTGCTTAGGCTGAATAATTAAACCAAACAATGAAATTTGTGCATAAGCATTGACAATGCCTGCTTTTTTCGACCAGTGTGGCTCGAAATAATGATATTTCAACAAATCTCGTGCTGCGAGTAAAATCCATTCAGGTTCAATTTTCGCCAAAGTCCGTAAATATACCTGCGAGGTTTCCACCATTTCAAACGCCATCACCCACGGCGTATTGGTTTTATGCAAAGTGCTGGCTGGAAAAACTTTGGCTTTTTGCTGCCTAACCGCTTGAAAAATATTCCGTTCATCGGTTTTTTGTGCCACAAAAGACAATAACCCCGTCAATAACGCCCGATGCAAGTTTTCATAACTTGCTGGCTTGTCATTTAAACTCATCCCTAGTTTTTGGGTCATTTCAAGTAACTGTTGATAGGTCTGCCGCCATTCTCTGAGCCTTAACCAACTTAAAAAATGTTGTTTGGCAAATTGGCGACGTTTATTTTCTGATAATTGATGTTCTTGTTTTAAGCCAACTAAAGTATTCCATAACTTTAAATAAAATAAAAAGTCCGAATCTGCTTCTTTAAATAAAGCATGTTTTTGATCGGCTTGCATCTTTTTATCCGCAGGGCGTTCACGCGGATCTTGTACCGCCAAAGCACTCACGATAATTAAAGTTTCCGCCAAAACCCCAAAATGCGAACCACCCACCAACATACGTGACAATCTTGGGTCTATCGGCATTTTTGCCATCATTTGACCGATTTTGGTTAAATCATTTACCCCCCTAAATCCCCCCTTAACAGGGGGGACTTTCCCTGCATCTGGATGTCCCTTCCCCTTTTCAAGGGGAAGGTTAGGATGGGGTTGTAAATGCAAAGCACCCAATTCAATCAACAATTTACGTCCATCATTGACAAGGCGATGATCAGGCGGCTCAATAAAATCAAAATTTTCCAATTGTCCCAAGCCCAAACTTTGCATTTGCAAAATGACTGAAGCCAGATTGGTGCGTTTAATTTCAGGTTCGGTAAATTCTGGGCGACTAAAAAAATCTTCTTCACTGTACAAGCGAATACAGACCCCTGCCGCAATACGACCACAACGCCCTTTACGCTGATTGGCGGCTGCCTGTGAAATGGCTTCAATCGGTAAACGCTGTACCCGTGAACGATAGTTATAACGGGAAATACGCGCAAAACCACTATCAATCACATAACGGATATTGGGTACAGTCAATGCCGTTTCCGCCACGTTGGTGGCAATAATAATGCGTCGCCCTTTACCACTTAGGCTAAAAATCTTTTGTTGTTCTGCAATCGCCAAGCGTGCATATAAAGGCAAAATTTCAGTATGTCGCGGACCATGTTTTTGTAAGGTGTCTTGTAATTCTCTAATTTCCTGCTCGGTACTGGCAAAAACTAAAATATCGGCATGTTCAGGATGTCCTTTGCTTTCTGCATCAGCAAAACATTCTTCTACGGCTTTTACGACGGCACGTGGTAAATTTTCTTCAAAATCATCAAATTCATCATCATCACTACCGCCAATTGACAGCTCCGAAATTGGACGATAACGCACTTCTACAGCAAAACTCCGCCCTTCAACTTCAAAAATCGGTGCATCATGGAAATATTGACTAAAGCGATTGACATCCAACGTTGCCGAAGTCACGATGACTTTCAAATCTGGGCGTTTCGGCAAAAGCTGCTTTAAATACCCCATGATAAAATCAATATTCAGGGAGCGTTCATGTGCTTCATCAATAATGATGGTGTCATATTTATTTAAAAAACGGTCATGTGCCAGTTCCGCCAACAAAATACCATCGGTCATCAAACGTACAATGGAATCTTGTGAACCTTGTTCATTAAAGCGAATTTTAAAACCAATCGACTCACCGAGTTTTTCGCCCACTTCTTCGGCAATCCGCTGCGACACACTCCGTGCTGCCAAGCGTCTAGGCTGAGTATGACCAATCATACCAGTTAAACCACGCCCCGCCAGCATGGCAATCTGTGGCAGCTGTGTGGTTTTTCCCGAACCTGTTTCACCCGCCACAATAATCACTTGATGCTTCTGAATGGCGTGAATGAGTTTGTCGGCATATTGACTAACGGGCAAATCTTGATTGAGTTTAATCTGTGGCAAGCGTGCTAAACGCTGTTTAACCTTATGATTGGACTGTTCAAATAGCTTTTCTATTGCCGCTGTGTCGGTTTTTTTATCGTTGCGAAGTCGATTTAAACGATGGCGGTCACGTGCCATAACCCATTGATCTACATTTAAATGACGCTGCACTGAACCGCTTTCCTGAAAAATAACAACAGACCATTCTACGCTGTAATTTATGCGAATGGAAATTTTATCTATTTTTGATTTTTTGCAATTTTACTCTTGAATTTTAATCGAATAGACTGCATGTTGTGAAACACGTTAATTTTCGATGATTTTTTGGTAATCTTCATGCAAATGAAATACCCAACCTAAAAAATGATTTTGGTGGAACGTAGATGATACTTTGGTTATTCAATTTTCCGATTTTAATCATGTAAAAATACCATTTCCCCAATAACGAAAAATTATTTATGCTTGATCTCGTAAACAAAGCAGGCTTTAGCCTCTCAATAAAACCTCAATCATGGAGACAATGATGAGCTTAGTTAATACCGAAGTTAAACCATTTAAAGCCAATGCCTTTCATCAAGGTCAATTCATCGAAGTTACCGATGCCGACCTAAAAGGTAAATGGTCTGTATTTATTTTCATGCCAGCAGCATTCACTTTCAACTGTCCAACCGAAGTTGAGGATGCAGCAGACAACTATGAAGAGTTTAAAAAAGCAGGTGCTGAAGTGTATATCATCACAACAGACACACACTTTTCACACAAAGTATGGCACGAAACTTCACCTGCGGTAGGCAAAGCACAATTCCCATTAATTGGCGATCCAACACATCAACTTACACGTGCATTTGATGTACATATTGATGAAGAAGGTCTTGCACTACGTGGTACATTTATCATCAACCCAGAAGGTTTAATTAAAACGGTTGAAGTTCATGACAATGCTATTGCACGTGATGTATCTGAAACTTTACGTAAATTAAAAGCCGCTCAATTTGTTGCAAACCACCCAGGTGAAGTTTGCCCTGCAAAATGGAAAGAAGGCAACACGACCATCGCACCTTCTATCGACTTAGTCGGAAAAATCTAAGCCCAAACATTTAGGTAAGATTGGAAGAGCATCATCACGATGCTCTTTTTTTATCGATATACATCAAGCTTATGCTATAATTTTTGTCGCTCCCATCGTGTATGGATGACGTGTATATATGCGTTCCACATTATTATTGATTACTGCACCACCAAGCTCACGACTGGCCTACCATGCGTGGCAGCTTGCACAAGCCATGCAACACACGGCACAACCTTTTCGTGTGTTTTTTTATCAAGATGCCGTCAGTGTTGCCAATCAAGATCTTTGGCGTGCTGAAGATGAACTCAATCTTACGCAGGCTTGGCAAAGCCTCAATATCCCACTGCCTGTCTGTGTCAGTGCCGCCCTCAATCGAGGGATTAGCGATACAGAAAATGCGGCACGCCATCAGTTACAGCATCACAACTTGGCGACTGGATTTACCCTAACAGGACTGGGGACACTGGCTGATGCAGTCCATCAAGCACAGCATATCGTCCAGTTTTAATGCTCTCTGCAACACATCATGGTAAGCACGTGAAAAATATTCTGATTATCCTTACGCAAAATGACCAAAGCCAGCTCAATGTCAATGAGAGCATTAGTGCATTATTACTTTTTGCCAGTTTTAATCTGTCTATCAGCGTATTGTTTCGAGATGCAGCACTCAGCCTATTACAGATGCCTGCACAACCAACCACACCACTTCAGCATTTTTTAAAATCAGGCAGTAAAATGGTGCAAAGTTTCGAATTTTACGATATTGAAAATTTATATATTTTGACCAAAGATCAAGCTCATCCCTTGGTCAAATCCAGTACCCACAATTTAATGACCACACAATTAGATCGTGCATTTATCCAACAATTTGACCATATCATCACATGGTAATGACAATGTCACAGATGAACAGCTTATTTATCGTACAAAGCAGCTACAATAGACTAAAAGATAGCCTAAATGAATTGGCTGCACTACAACAGGCATCGGATGCTATCTTGCTGATGGAAGATGCCGTTTTTGCCATACACCATCCAGATATTGAGACATTGCAACACCTGCATATTCTCGAATCAGATGCACACTTGATTGCACCATCATGCAAAGTTCCTATCACAATCATTCACTATACGCAGTTTGCAGCACTCATCGCTCAAGCAACAAAAGTCATTACATGGAAATAATGCAGGATCATGATGATGCAACTTGAGCTCGACCAAGATGGTCATTTAGTCCATTATCAAATTTGGACACCCGAAATTGCTCAACAGCTCGCTCAACCACTGGATATAGAGTTGAATGATTGGCACTTTTCGATTTTATTTGCATTACGAACTTTTTATCAAGACTACGGTTATGCACCAGCCACTCGCCCACTGATCAAATATCTGATCAAAACTGTGCAGACCGACATCAGCAACCAACTCTTGATGGAAAAATTTAATACAGGTTTGGTCGCACGACATCTTACTCGGTTGGCAGGTTTGCCCAAACCGCCCAACTGCTTATAGCAGTACACACAAAATACACTGATGCTTAAGAAGCAGACAGATTCCATCCAAATATTGCTCACTTTCCAACTTCATCGACCAGTTCTCTACAAAATTTACATTAATTTTTTAAAAATTTTAATAGTTTTAAATCTTGTTACAAGTTAGAATAAAGTACATTTTGCAACGATAATCCGACTTTTTTGGTTAAACTTGTCGTGAACTTGATAACTTTACCTCCTCTTGTCTGTGGAATTACCTCTATGCAAACTCGCATTTTAGTTATTCATGGTCCCAATCTCAACTTACTTGGACAACGTGAGCCAGAAGTATATGGACACCTCACATTAGAAGATATCAACCAGACATTAAAACAAAAGGCAGCAAATGCCAATATTCAGCTGGCTGCATTCCAAAGCAACTGGGAAGGTGGCATTATTGACCAGATTCATCAAGCTGCTCAGCAAGGCATTGGATTTATCATTATCAATCCAGCAGCATTGACACATACTTCAGTCGGATTACGAGATGCACTACTCGGGGTCAATATCCCATTTATCGAAGTTCATCTCTCCAATGTACACGCACGAGAATCGTTCAGACATCATTCCTATTTATCAGATAAAGCGGTAGGTGTCATTTGTGGACTGGGTGCAAAAGGCTATGAATTTGCTCTGGATTTTGCCATACAACGTCTTCAGCCCCCTATTGTTTAAGGAAATTTACCCATGGATATCCGTAAAATAAAAAAACTTATAGATTTGATGATTGAGTCCGACTTGCAAGCCATCGAAGTCAAAGAAGGCGATCAGGCGATTTCTCTGACACGCCGTGTCCCTATCATCGCCAGTACCCCCAACCCTACGCCGATAGAAGCTCCTGTGGTTAAATCTTCTCGTGGTGCAATCGAAACCGCACCGATGGTCGGGGTATTCTATGCTGCCCCCAATCCAGGCGAAGCACCCTTTGTCAAAATTGGGCAAACCGTTTCTGCTGGTGAAAATCTTGGCATTATCGAGGCTATGAAAATCATGAACCCCATTGAAGCCACTCAAAGTGGTGTCATTGAAGAAATTCTGGTCAAAAATGGCGATGTGGTACAATTTGGACAACCTCTATTCCGCTACCGTGCCTAAACCTAGAGAACGTATGCCATGCTACAAAAGATTTTAATCGCCAATCGTGGTGAAATCGCCCTTAGGATTACACGGGCATGCAAAATACTCGGGATCAAAACAGTGGGGGTCTATTCCGATGCAGATAAAGACCTCATGCACTTACGTTTTGTTGATGAAGCGGTGTGTATCGGGCCTGGAGCAAGTAGTGAAAGTTATCTCAATATCCCTGCCATTATTACTGCGGCGGAAGTGACTGGGGCAGATGCCATTCACCCTGGTTATGGCTTTTTATCTGAAAATGCCGAATTTGCAGAAATTGTTGAAAATTCAGGATTCACCTTTATTGGCCCTCGCCCTGAACACATCCGCCTCATGGGCAACAAAGTGTCTGCTATTGTCGCCATGAAAAAAGCAGGTGTCCCCACTGTACCTGGTTGTGACCATGCAGTAACACCACACAATGCCCTTGCCGCAGCCAAAGACATAGGCTTTCCTTTGATTGTAAAAGCAGCATCTGGCGGTGGTGGTCGAGGGATGCGCATTGTAGAACGTGTTGATACCTTACTGGAATCCGTACAAGCAGCTCAACGTGATGCCGAAATGTGGTTCGGTGATGACACGGTCTATATGGAGCGTTTTTTACAACAGCCTCGTCATGTCGAAGTGCAAGTTTTAGGCGATGGTAATGGTCATGCCATTCATTTATATGATCGTGACTGCTCATTACAGCGTCGTCACCAAAAAGTATTAGAAGAAGCACCAGCTCCTGACTTGCCACCTGATGCCCGTGCCGAGATTTTAGAAGCCTGCGTCAATGCCTGCAAACTCATTCAATATCGTGGTGCTGGAACATTTGAGTTTCTATATGAGGACGGTGAATTTTTCTTCATCGAAATGAATACACGGGTTCAAGTTGAACATCCTGTCACCGAAATGGTCACAGGCATTGACATTATCGAACAACAAATTCGCATTGCGTCTGGCTTAGGACTAAATCTCAAGCAAGAGGATATCGAAGTTCGTGGTCATGCCATAGAATGCCGTATCAATGCCGAAGACCCACAAACTTTCTTACCCTCTGCTGGCAAAATTGAACAATATTTTGTCCCAGGTGGTGCAGGCATTCGCATGGATTCGCATATTTACGCAGGCTATAGCATTCCGCCCTATTATGATTCTATGATTGCAAAACTCATTGCCCATGGTAATGACCGTCATACAGCCATTGCACGACTAAAACAAGCATTGGATGAATGCGTCTTAACAGGCATTAAAACCAATATCCCATTGCACAAGAATATCATTCTCAATGATGAGCAATTCTGTGAAACAGCAATGGATATTCACTATTTGGAAAAACATTTGCTTAAACCTTTTGTGAAAGATGAAAAAAAATAAGCCTGTAAGGGCTTATTTTTTGGATAAAAAGTTTAAGGTAGCTGCTTATTCAGCACTGCAAAGCATTTTTCACCCTTATCATTCCCACAAAATTCAATACGAGTTGGATTAACCCATTTTACAAAAAATTGTTGAATTTCTCCTGTTTGATCAACCTGTACACCCGAACAATCTTTTTGATTATTATCGTATTGGATATGCATCACCAATGTAGATACTTGCTCACCACGATTATTGGGAATCTGATATTGATATTGTCCTATTGACCATTCTCGATCGCTTTTAATCACGACTTCATTATTATCTCGAAAATTATAATATTCAACACATTGTCGATTACTTGGAATTTCCATGCCCCACTGTCCCAATAGTGCAGGTCGATTGACAATCTGAATTGGACTTTGTTCCGCAGCATCTTGCTGTGGTGGATTCTGTGCCCAAATCATCGTTGAACAGAGCAAACAAGATATTGTTAAAACTAAATTTTTCATAAAAATATTAAACAATAGGCAACATCGCTTTCCGCTAACTTAACATATTTTTAAGCAGATTGTTCAAACATTAACGATATATAACAATAATAAAGAGAAAAAGGCGGATATTATCCGCCCTTGTCTGTGCTGGTCGTGTGGTTATTCATCCATGTGCTGAATAATCGCATCTCCAAACTCAGAACAACGTAATAATGTTGCATTTGGCATCAGACGTTCAAAATCGTAAGTGACTGTTTTCGCTGCAATTGCACCAGCCACACCTTTAATAATCAAGTCTGCCGCTTCAATCCATCCCATATCACGTAGCATCATTTCCGCAGAAAGAATGATTGAACCTGGGTTTACTTTATCCTGTCCTGCATATTTTGGTGCTGTACCGTGCGTTGCTTCATAGACTGCAATCGCACCACCGATATTTGCACCTGGTGCAATACCAATACCACCAACTTCCGCCGCAAGTGCATCAGAAATATAATCACCATTCAAATTCAGTGTAGCAATAACTGAATAATCCGCAGGACGCATCAAAATTTGTTGCAAGAATGCGTCAGCAATCACATCTTTAATGATGATATCTTTACCATTTTTTGGGTTTTTAATTTTTACCCAAGGCCCGCCATCTAGGAGTTCTCCACCAAAACGTTCCATCGCAAGCTCATAGCCCCATTCTTTGAACGCACCTTCGGTGTATTTCATAATGTTGCCTTTATGTACCAAAGTCACATTCGGCTTATCATTATCGATGGCAAATTGAATAGCTTTACGAACTAAACGCTGTGTACCTTCTTTCGATACAGGCTTAATCCCAATACCACATCCTTCAGGGAAACGGATTTTGGTGACACCCATTTCTTCCTGTAAGAATTTAATCACTTTTTTGGCTTCTTCCGAATCCGCTTTCCATTCAATTCCAGCATAGATATCTTCCGAGTTTTCACGGAAAATCACCATATCGGTCAATTCTGGATGTTGTACTGGTGATGGTACACCCTCAAACCAGCGTACTGGACGTACACACACATATAAATCCAGCTCTTGACGCAATGCAACATTTAATGAGCGAATACCACCGCCCACTGGGGTCGTTAAAGGCCCTTTAATGGAGACAATATACTCACGCAATGCTTCAAATGTTTCTTCTGGCATATATGTGCCATAGATTTTATCTGCTTTTTCGCCACAGTAAACTTCCATCCATTCGATCGAACGCTTGCCACCGTATGCTTTTAATACAGCGGCATCTACCACTGCTTTCATTGCTGGTGTAATATCCACACCAATCCCATCGCCCTCAATAAAAGGGATAATCGGATGGTTTGGAACATTCAGTGACAGGTCTGCATTTACGGTAATTTTGTCACCATCGGCAGGAACCACGATCTTCTGATAACCCATTGTACAGGTGCTCCTTCATTGTTTTGGCGATTTTCAAACGTGATACCATTGGCATCATCAAACTGTATCTTAACGTGTTATATAGTAAAGGATGTACAATACTTTTGTGATTTATCTGTTAAATAGCAATATTTCTCAAATTAATAGTGTCAGCATTTTCTAAACCCTTGATTCGACTAAAGTAGTAAATTATGGTAAAAATTGTCGCATTTAATAAGCCTTTTGACGTACATTCCCAATTTCGTGGAGAAGGTAGCCAAATTACCCTTGCCAATTTCATTTCCGACGATAGTCTAAGAGTCGCTGGACGACTGGATCGTGATTCTGAAGGGTTAATGCTGCTCACGGATAATGGTGCAGTCAATCAACACATCACCAATCCCAAGTTTAAACAATATAAGACCTATTTGGCACAGGTCGATGGGCAAATCACCGAAGACGCTATTTTACGCTTACAACAAGGTGTAGAGCTCAATGATGGTTTGACCCTGCCTGCCAAAGTACGCATGATAGATGCACCTGAATGGTTATGGCAGCGTGACCCTCCTGTCCGTTTTCGTGCCAATATTCCAACGTCATGGGTAGAAATCCAAATTTGTGAAGGTCGCAATCGACAAGTCAGACGTATGACAGCGGCTGTTGGTTTCCCGACGCTACGCTTAATCCGTACGCAGATTGGTTCGGTCAATTTGCTCGATTTAGGCTTAGAAAGTGGCGATCAGCGTACGCTTGAACCTTTATTTTATGATGAATTTCAGCAAGTGGTTCGACAAGCCAAGCTCACCCAAGTAGAAGATAAACCCACATCTAAAACCGCACCACGTTCTAAAAAAGACCTAGCACAAGCCAAACAAAATAAAAAACGGGCAAAAATTCGAGCAGAAATTTTTAAATCTGATGACACTGCAAAACCCAAACGCATTACCAATGGTACAACTAGAGCCAATACCAAGCAGCGTGGACGCAGAGATAGATAGTGGCAAAACTGAAATATCATGTAGAGTGACATGATATTTCAGTTTTTGAATATTATTCTACTTCAATAATCTCGAAATCGTGGCTAATCTCTACCCCACCATCGCTTAACATCCTACTGGCTGAGCAATATTTTTCCGCTGAAAGCTCAACTGCTTTTGCCACTTGTTTTTCTTTGATCGCACGACCCGATACGACAAAATGTAAATGAATTTTGGTAAATACCGCAGGAATAGCATCCGCTCGTTCAGCCTGCAATTCACATCGAACATCGGTAATATCCTGACGAGCTTTTTTTAAAATAGTGACTATATCAAAAGATGCACAGCCACCTACCCCCATCAGGATCAGTTCCATTGGTCTTGCACCTTTATTTTGACCGCCATATTCTGGGGAACCATCCATCACAACGTCATGCCCACTGGCAGAAGTTGCTCGAAAACTTACATTATCTAACCATTGTACACTTGCCTGCATTGCAACTCCACGCAAAAAACGCTACATTTCTAATTAATGTGTCATATACTAGCATACCACTGGGTATGAACGTAACTGATTACACATGGACAGTGGCTATTTATATTATCAAAAACTGGGGTTTATCATGCTATCTTCTGATTTTTCAAGATTAAGTACGGATGCTTTGTCACCAGGGCAATTACCCGTATCGGTTAAGGCATTACTTAAACGTGCGAAAATTAATCGGTTTCCTAAAAAAACAACCATCGTACACGCTGGAACAGAATCCCATTCGCTGTATCTCATACTCAAGGGTTCAGTATCTATCATCTTAGAAGAAGATGCCGATCGTGAAATTATCGTCGCTTATCTCAATGCAGGTGATTTTTTTGGTGAGATGGGTTTGTTTGAAGCCAAACCAGAACGTACAGCTGAAGTTCGTACACGTGACACTTGCGAAATTGCCGAAATTGATTACCGCACATTCCATGAATTAAGTCAGCAATACCCTGATTTAAATTATGCTATTTTTGCTCAGCTTACACGCCGCCTAAAAAATACCACACGTAAAGTCACTGACCTTGCCTTTATCGACGTTTCTGGTCGTATTGCACGTTGTCTGATTGACCTTGCCAATCAACCTGAAGCAATGATGTTACCTAATGGTCGTCAGATTCGCATTACACGTCAGGAAATTGGACGTTTAGTCGGTTGTTCTCGTGAAATGGTCGGACGAGTGCTCAAAACCTTGGAAGAGCAAGGTATGATTGAAACTGAAGGTAAAGCCATTTTAATTTATGATAGTTCACTTTACCCAGTCCAAGACAAAGCAGCTGAGGATGATGCTTTCGATGAGGATGAATAATCTCGATATTTTTTACATAAAAATGCCTGAAAGATTCAGGCATTTTTGCTTTCATTCTTTTGGTGCATTGATACGCTTAGGTTCTTCTTTGACCTCTCGTGCTTCACCATCAATAATGCTTGAATCATGACGACCGTATTGCTGTCCGCCCGTCTGTCCACGTTGCATTTCCTCCATCTGACGCATTAAATCAGCAAAAGGATTTGCCCCAGCTGCACCGCCCCCCATGCCTCCCATCATCTTATTCATCATGGCTTGTTGGCGTTGTTGCATGATTTTCATGGCTGTATTTTTAAACACATTTTGCACCGCAGGAATCAAGAGCAAAACGGCAATCACATCGGTTAATAATCCTGGTAACATCAACAGAAAGCCTGCAATCGCTCGTACCATGTATTTGCCACTGCTTTGCATATCGCCTGCCATCTGCCCTGTCATTTGCATTTGCTGCATCTGTGGCATGATATGTGTTGTGCTACGACGCAATAGATTTAAACCGATAAAAAAAGCCGCCACAAACCAGAAAAATACATACCAGCCACTACCAACAAGTTTGCCTACAAAAATCCAGATAAAGATTTCTGTAATAATCGTCACTAAAATAAAGAAAATTAATCCCATAAGTCTTGATGGCTACCTCGGTCTATGTTGAATCTTGAGTTTTTCTCTCACATTTATGTAACAATAGGGATAAATGAGAAAATTTAAAGGGCAAAATGACATTAATTATCGGTATTGATCCCGGTTCACGACTGACAGGATATGGAATTGTTGAAAAAGACGGTGCAAAACTACGCTTTGTCGATGCAGGAACTATCCGTACCGAATCCCAAGAAATGCCAGAACGATTAAAGCGTATTTTTGCAGGTATTGATCGCATTGTAAAATTTTACCAACCCAATGAAGCCGCCGTTGAACAAGTTTTTATGGCACAAAATCCCGATTCGGCACTCAAACTCGGACAAGCACGGGGTGCCGCCATTGCCGCACTGGTCAATCTGGATTTACCCGTCTCGGAATATACTGCACGGCAAATCAAGCAATCTGTGGTTGGTTATGGTGCAGCAGACAAAGAACAAGTACAAATCATGGTGATGAAATTACTTCAGCTGAGCATTAAACCACAGGCAGATGCTGCCGATGCCTTAGCGACCGCAATTTGTCATGCTCATGCTTCTGGTAGTTTAAATAAAATGGCGGTACTCAATGCACTTGGTGGTATGGCTCGAGGACGTGGACGAGGTCTAAGACGACGTTAAACTTTAGGTCAAGGTCTAATGGTTGAAGCATCACACAATACAGAATGCCATTCGGTCTGGTACGACCACAATTCCAATCTAACCTGATAGTCTCAATCTAATGTCGATCACTATCAGATTAGGTTTGAGCGAGTACAGCGTATTATTTTAAAATTTTATGGGATTAAACCCTCATCACGCATGGCAATCTGTACGGACTGACGCTTGGCAACCACTGCACGTAAATCATTAATTTCCTGAAAACGACTTAAATCATGTCCAATACGTTTCGACCAGTTGGTAATGACAAACAAATACGCATCCGCAGGGCCAAAATTGTCATCGACCAGATAATCTGTATCGACTTCTGCCAAATAGTCTTCTACAAATTGCAATAAACGGTCAAGTTCTGCATAAGCACGTTGTTTTTCTTCATCATCTAGTTGCCGTGAAAAAAACACTGCATAGGCATCATGCACTTCAGAATTTAAAAAACCTAACCATTCCAGCACTTTAGCACGACCAAGCCCTGAAGGTGGAATTAAATCTTGCTTTGGATCGTGCTGTGCCAAAAATGGCAATACCGCTACATTTTCGGTGAGAATCAGCCCTGGATTGATTTCTAATGCAGGCACATAACCTTTAGGATTAATTTCATAATAATTTTGACCTTTTTCAGTGGTATGTGTTTTGAGATCAACACGCTCCAAATCAAAATCCACATTAATTTCGTTTAAAATAATATGTGATGCCAATGAGCAAGCACCTGGCGTATAATACAACTTCATGTTGTTTCCCTGCGATGAAATTATTCTAGTTGTAGAGGGTTCTGAGCAAAGTTGCAAGTATTAAAATGTCTGTTCTTGCATTAACTTATGTTTCAAAATACTACAACGCTCAGTTTGTTTGTTTTTAAATCATTTTGTGCATATTTTTTCATCAGTATTCTTTTTTTAACCCTTTTTGAATCGATTTATAAAGGTTATCAATAAAAGAGATTGGTACTTTTGTATTTTTTTCCTTAGAATAAGCAAAAATTTGTCAAACCAAATATTGGATAGCTGTCGCCATGACTTTTGTTGTTACTGAAAACTGCATTAAATGCAAATACCAAGACTGTGTAGAAGTTTGTCCTGTCGATTGTTTCTATGAAGGCCCGAACTTTTTGGTCATCAATCCAGACGAATGTATCGACTGTGCTTTGTGTGAGCCTGAATGTCCTGCAAATGCGATTTTTTCGGAAGATGAGTTGCCAGCAGGTCAAGAAAACTTTATTGAAATTAATGCCGAATTGTCCGAAAAATGGGCAGGTAATAATATTACTCAAATTGGCGACCAACCAGCAGACCGTGAGGAATGGAATGGTGTAGCAGATAAACTCAAGTATCTGGAACGCTAAATTGATTTAATGGATGTTTGTCATAGTCCAAAACTCCAAAGCCACTTTGCAATGACTTTGGAGTAATCAAACAAAGGCTAAGACTTATTGACCACTACGAATGATATAGTCAAAAGCACTAAGTGAGGCTTTTGCACCTTCGCCTGTAGCAATGATGATTTGCTTATATGGTACAGTCGTACAATCCCCTGCGGCAAAGATACCTTTGGCACTGGTTTCATTGCGTTCATTAATCACAATTTCACCACGTGGACTAAGTTCAACATCTGTGCCCTTAAGGAAATCTGTATTAGGTAACAAACCAATTTGTACAAAAATACCCGCCAGTTCCACAGTATGCTCAACATCCGTTGCACGGTCTTTGTATTTCAGTGCAGTCACTTGGCTACCATCTCCGACCACTTCGGTACTCAGTGCATTTAAAATCACTTTGGTATTGGGTAGGCTGTTTAATTTGTCTTGCAAGACCTGATCAGCACGTAGTTTGGTATCAAATTCAACCACTGTTACATGCTCCACAATGCCTGCAAGATCAATCGCAGCTTCGACACCAGAGTTACCACCACCAATCACCGCCACACGTTTACCTTTAAATAAAGGGCCATCACAGTGTGGGCAATACGCTACACCACGAGTACGGTATTCGGCTTCACCTGTGACATTCATTTCTCGCCATTTTGCACCTGTCGATAAAATCACGGTTTTAGATTGCAAAATTGCCCCATTTTCGAGTTCAACTTTGACCAAACCATTCTCGGTTTTATCTGCTGCAACAAGATTTTTAACACGTTGTAGATTCATAATATCTACGCCATATTCAAGTACATGGGCTTGCATATCCGCCACAAATTTCGGTCCTACGGTTTTTTGTACCGTCGTAAAGTTCTCAATATCCATAGTATCCATCACCTGACCACCAAAACGCTCTGCCACGATACCTGTTTGAATACCTTTACGTGCTGCATAAATCGCTGCTGTACCTCCTGCTGGCCCACCACCAATCACCAATACATCAAACGCATCTTTGGCATTAAGTTTCTCGGCATCTCTGGTAGCAGAATGTTGATCGAGTTTTGCCACAATTTCTTCCAGTGTCATACGCCCCTGACCAAAGTGTTCATCATTTTGGAACACCATTGGTACGGCCATGATTTTACGTTCTTCCACCTCATCCTGAAAGAATGCACCATCAATCATCGTAGTTGTACTGTTTGGGTTGTAAATTGCAATCAGATTAAGTGCTTGTAGCACATCTGGACAGTTATGGCAGCTCAATGAAACAAAGACATCAAAATTTGCCGCCAAATTTAAGCCTTTAATCTGATTTAATAATTCATCAGAAATTTTTGGTGCATAACCAGATGTTTGCAACAAGGCCAAAATTAATGAAGTGAACTCATGTCCCATGGGTAAACCAGCAAAATGGACACGAGGGGTTTCACCTGCTTTGGCAATGGCAAAACTTGGGCGGCGGGTATGTGTACCATCATAGCGTGCAGTCACGTTATCAGATAGCACTTCAACTTCAGATACCAATTCTTTGATTTGATTTGATTTATCTGAACCATCCAATGAAGCAATAATTTCTATCGGAGCTTCCAAACGCTCCAATAAAGTTTTTAATTGTGCTGTGGTATTTTGATCTAACATCGCATTTCTCCAATCTATACGTCAATTTGTTTCGTTAAGGCTATGTTATGTGGTTTTGCTTCATTGGTAAAACAGAATGTTTTTATCAATCTAATCGTTTTTTTAGATTTTAATTCCAGTTATTCATCGAATTTTTAAATCATTCGATTGCCCAATACACAATATCCTTTTAGAATAGCCCAGTTTCTTATATTTGTCTTTGTATCATGTCCACACACACCACCGATAAAGAATCCACCGAAATTCAAGAGCTTGATAATTTAACCGAACATCGGGAAATTGTCACTTTTATGCGTCGTTCCTCGCCGCTCAATACTTCACAGCGTACTGCTTTGGAGCAACATCAGGATTTCATTTTACAATATCCTGTCGGTGATTTAAGACAGGTTTTTCCTCATCCAGAACGCCCACTGACTGTTGAAATTGGTTTTGGGATGGGACGTTCGCTGGTGCAAATGGCAAAAGCCAATCCTGAGCGTAATTATGTCGGCATTGAAGTGCATATTCCAGGGATTGCCCAGTGTGTTTATGAAGCTGGACTGGAAAATTTGGAAAATCTACGGGTACTAGATGCCGATGCCATTCAGGTATTAAGAGAAATGCCTGATGATAGTATTGATTGCATACAATTGTATTTCCCTGACCCTTGGCAGAAAAAACGCCATTTTAAACGTCGTTTTGTCATTCATGAGCGTATGGCTTTGGTAGAACAAAAACTCACGATTGGGGGTACATTTCATGCGGCAACCGATTGGGAACCCTATGCCGAATGGATGCTCGATATTTTGGATAACCGCCCTTGCCTAAAAAATCTGGCAGGCAAAGGTAATAGCTACCCTCGTCCCGACTGGCGACCGCTCACCAAGTTTGAGAAACGTGGTTTAGATGAGGGGCATAAGATTAATGATTTTCTATTTGAAAAAATTCAACATCCTGCATAAAGCAGGATTTGAGGGGAATTTGTGTCAATTTAAACCAAAAATTGACACAAAACTTTAATAAATCGCCATGTGGTCACGATGAATCATTTCCAGAGAACGTATTTCACCCAAGACTTGTTGCACTTTGTCCGAAGATAAACCTTTGATTAAATCTGCCGAGCGTGAGCTAAAATTCACTCGCCCTACAGCAACACGTTGCCCTAAGCTATCGACACATTCCACCACATCGCCACGCTCAAAATGCCCTTCAATTGCTTTTACCCCGACAGGTAATAGACTACGATGTTCCGTTTTAATGGCTTTGACTGCACCATCATCCAACACCAAGCGCCCTGCGGTTTGTAAATGTGCTGCTAACCATTGCTGATGTGCGGTGATTCTATCATTATCCGAGGTAAATAATGTGCCAAGCATTTCACCTGACATTAAGCGAGTGAGAACATGCTCACTTTCACCACTGGCTATCAAGGTTGGACAACCTGCTTTTGCTGCCAGACGTGCAGCACGGACTTTGGTCACCATACCGCCACGCCCCAGTACACCACCACCACCAGCCATTTCAAATAAGCGATCATCCAGTGCTCTGACAGTTGAAAGCAGTTTGGCATTTGGGTTGCTACGTGGGTCGGAGTCAAACATACCTTGCTGATCGGTCAGAATAATCAATAAATCAGCCTGTACCTGTGCTGCCACCATTGCCGCCAAGGTATCATTATCCCCGAAACGGATTTCATCGGTGGCAACTGTATCATTTTCATTAATAACAGGAATCACACGCCAGTCAATCAAATGTTGCAGGGCATCACAAGAGTTAAGATAGCGGCGACGGTCGGTCAAATCATCATGTGTCAAAAGCACTTGAGCGGTACGAATCCCATGTTGTTCCAGTACACTTGACCACGCTTGTACCAGTCCCATTTGCCCAATCGCAGCACAGGCTTGTAAGCTTGGTAAATCTTCAGGACGTTTATCCAGATTCATCCGTACCATGCCCTCCGCCACTGCACCTGATGAAACTAAAATAATTTCACAGTCTTGCTGATGCAGCTCGGCGATTTGCCCAGCCCAGTGTGCAATCGCTGTTAAATCCAGACCTTGTCCATTAGCCGTTAATAATGCCGAACCGATTTTAACCACGATTCGTTTGCAATCAGACAAAATACGCTTTTCGTTTACTACTTCTATCATGATGATTTGCTCAAATTGGATGCCATCACACATCCTTACACCGTTATTTCACGCTACACTTATTTTTATCGACATGAATTAATCACGTACATAAATGCTTTCTACATCGCTTTCATCTTCGTCATCAAAATCGTCAAAGTCATCATCGTGTTCCATGCCATCACGCTGTGCTTTACGTTTGGCACGATAGGCTTCTTTGGCAGACAAGGTCTGCTCACGCGTTTCTTCTTCAAGTTGCTGACGGAATGCCTGAATTTCTGCAGCATAATCAGGGTCTTCCTGTTCACGCTCTTTTTGCTGTTCAATCTGATCCATCAAATAATAAATCACTGGTTTTGTGCCTTCCTCCAGCAAACCAGAGGTTTTAAATACCGCACCTTGCCAATCTAATTCATCAATAATATGCTGACACCATTCATCTTTGGCATCATCATCGAGTTGATCAAGTTTATTAAGCACCAAGACGATTGGTAATTGTGCTAAGGTTGGTGAGAATTTTGCCAGTTCGGCAACAATCGCTTTGGCATTATATACAGGGTCAGAACCGTCAATCGGCTGTACATCGACGATATGCAATAAAATACGAGTACGTGCCAAATGTTTTAAGAAACGAATCCCTAGACCTGCACCTTCTGCTGCACCTTCAATCAATCCAGGAATATCTGCCATCACAAAGGAACGATGTCTATCCACATCGACTACGCCTAGATTCGGTACCATCGTGGTAAATGGATAATCAGCCACTTTGGGTTTAGCCGCACTCACTGCACGGATAAAGGTTGATTTTCCTGCGTTTGGCATTCCAAGCAAACCCACATCCGCCAAGACTTTTAATTCTAAACGTACTTGACGATTTTCACCTTTGCCACCGTGTGTGCATTTACGTGGTGAGCGATTGGTTGAGGACTTAAAATGGGTATTCCCCAAACCGCCATCACCACCACACGCCACCATGACACGCTGACCATCTTCGATTAAGTCGCCAATAATATCGCCACTATCAATATCAACAATGGTCGTACCGACGGGTACTTTTAAAACGACATCATCGCCACCACGTCCAGTACAGTTTGCCCCTGCACCATTTTTACCACGTTCGGCACGAAAACGACGCGTATAACGATAATCCACTAGCGTACTGGTATCATCATCGGCAACCAAATACACACCACCACCACGTCCACCATCACCACCATCTGGGCCACCAAAAGGTACAAATTTTTCTCGGCGAAAACTAGCTACGCCATTGCCGCCATCGCCAGCTTCCACTGTAATGACCGCTTCATCTACAAAACGCATAGTCCAATCCTCAAGCCAATTAAAAAAGCGAGATATTATGCCATATTTTTTGATTTTTCGGTATGTTTAGTTGGCTTGGAGAATTTATATTGGTCATGAAATCAATCAACATTTTGCCAGAGCTCAACCATTCATATCCCAATACTCTTTTTTGAAAATTTTTATTTAAAATACACCGCATTTGCTGCCCGAAAAGTGGCGACATGCAAAGGGACTAAATGATATAAACGCTGATAACCACCTGCCAAGACAAACATCATCGGCAGATGATAGCGATTGCTCAATCCAAAAACCAATTTATCCCGTTCGTATAACAATTCTGTAGTAAACCACTGTGAGCCAAAACGGTCTGCTTGATGACAGTCCATTCCTGCTTGATAAATGATTAAATCTGCCTGCCAATCCAGAGCCGTTTGAAATCCAGCTTCAACCGCATCGACATATTGCCGAAAATTCCCTGTTCTTTGGTCGATCAGATGCGTCACGCTCCGCTCATAACTCGGACAACCAAAACGATGTCCAAAGATGCTAAAGTTAAATAAATTCGGTAATCGCCTAGTAAATTCGGCTGTACCATTACCACCATGCTGGTCACAATCTAAAACAAAAATCTTTTTATCTGGAAATTGCTGTGCAACCAGTGCCAAACCATTAAAGGTACAATAGGCTCCACCATATTCATACACGGCATGATGAAAACCCTGTGCAATGTTGCCAGCAATACCTTCCTGCCATGCAATCTCGGCAGCAACAATCTGTCCTGCATTAATCGACAGAATTGCATCCCTTAATTGCTCGTTCCAGTTACGAAAGCCCTGAAATGAGGCTAAAGGTTTAATTCCATTCACAAAGGCATCGACATATTCAGGTGCATGTAGTTGCTTTAAAATGTCGATGTCGATCATACCAGGATCAATTAACGCTGCAATATTTTCCACCTGTAAGACTTCTGCAACAGCTGCCAATTTTTCCATACTATTGGTATGTGTTTTTGCATAATAACGTGGCGAATAGCAAGTCTTTAACATTTTAGATATCCACGATTAAATTTGCTGTTTGGCAACATCCACAAGCTGGCTGAGCTCGGTAATCTCTGGGTTGAGTAAGCCATTTTGAATTTGCTGTTTAAAGTGTGTGGTAAATGCTCTGGCACGATTTTTAGGCGAAATTGCCAGTGTAGTGATACGTAAAAACCAAAATCCTACGTCCTGAATGGGAATAATATGTCCTTTATATTTTTTATTGGCGGTTTTATGTACAGCCTCTTCATCATAAGCCACGGCAAATAAAGAACCAGCAGGCAATCGTACCCCATTCATAATTAATGGTTTTAGACTAATACAAGAATGATCATCTCCCATATTAAGTTTTTCCATCATCACAGGTTGCCCCTGCTCATCCACAAAAATATTGATAATGCCCTGACGTAATAATTGGTGATGAGCAACTTTTAAAAAGAACTTTTCTGCCATCGGACAAGAACCTACTTTGGGCTTTTCAGTTAAAGTATTTAATTCGGTCAAACCTGTATGTTCAGCAGTTTTGGGTAAAATAATATCTTCGATCAATTCACAAATCATTTTACTTTCTTCCAGTGTTGCCTGTGCCGCAATCTGGCGTAATTGTGCCTGAAAATCACTTTCTTCGTGTAAGGCTTCGCTTAAACTATCGGTTTTATTGCGTGCCAAATAAGCGTTTACATTGGCATTGCGATCCAAATGCCGCCAGCCTGTCAATTGTAATTCCTGAAGATGAGCCATTGCAGTAATATTTTTTAGATTCTTCACATCATAATGTTCAAAAATTTTTAAATCTTCAAAGGCTAAGGCTTCTCGTGGAATATTGACATATTCTGCAATCACTCGTGTTGCCTGTGTATAACCACAGCCACGACGCTCGGTTTGGTGCGTATAATGTTCATTCAGCATTTCCTGCAATTTGGCAGATAATGGATGCTCATTTGACTGAAATAATGCAATGATTTCATGTACTTTATACTGACTATCCATAGCCCAGTTTATCCTATCTTTATAGTCAAATCTTCCATAGCTCAAAGTTAATCAAAACATTGCATCATGTCTATGCCATTTAGAATGCAAAACACTAGATGTCTATTTTTTAAACAAAAACCACTATACTGGTTTAACATATTTTGCATAAATGATGTCATAACACCATTGATATACAAAAGTATAGCCCACGATTGCAAACACCAAACCGATATCCAGCCATAAGGCTTGCCACATACTCAGCCCCATCATCCATGCAATCATTGGCACAGTAAATATCAATAGCCCACCTTCAAAACCCAAGGCATGAACAATACGAATCGGAATCGTCCGCTGTGTCCAGCCTTGTCGATGCTCAATTTTTTCAAAAAAATAGTTAAAACACATATTCCAAAATACCGCCGTCACACTCATCATGACCCAAAGTATGCCTGTATCAGCTAAACTCTGTTGTAAAAATAAACTTAATAATGGTGTGCCGATTAGCAATAAAATAAATTCATAACATAACGCATGGATTATGCGATGCTTGAGTTGCTGACTGACCTGCATGTTTCGCTCACATTCAACTTTATGCCATTTATTTTATATCTTTTTAAGTTTGTTTAACATTAAGTTAGCCCATAAAAGTAATCATGTCATAAAATAGGTTGAACCTGTCAAAACCAACGTATGGCATGTTTAATTTTTAAGATCAATTAAATTGGATTCGTCATGCCTGCGTAGGCAGGCATCCAGAGCGTTCAGCCCTGTTTCCATATGATTGGATAATTTCATCATATTAGTCATGTCTATGTTGTTAAACTCGTTGAATCAAATGAGAAGTTACCCCAATAAAAGCATGCCATTGAGTTGCTAAAATATAGATTGCTGGTTGTTGTTGATTGATGCAGCATAATACACCTTGATTTCAATATGTTTTTAAGTCAAATGATGGTGAATCCAGCCCTAGAGCCTGCCTACGCAGGCATGACGGAATGTTATTGATCATCTTTAAAGGGCGTATTACATGTTTAATTTTTATGATTAACTTATTAACGAGTATTTTTATTATATATCAGTAAATTTTAGTTCATTCAGAGGTGGCTATTTTAT
>SSHE01000015.1 GCA_008017315.1 Acinetobacter sp. | reverse complement strand
CGAAAATCATAACGTGCCAAAACATAAGCCGTCGCAATGGCAAACGGTAAACTACATACCGTTGCAAACATTGCCACTTTAGCCGATAAATATAAGGCAGATAATTCTTCAGGGGAAAATAGCATTAAGGTTTTACCGTAAAACCATACTGTTGAAAAATCATTTTGGCTTTAGGATTGCTGCGGATAAATTGACTAAATTTGACCGCATCTGCATTGCTTTCACCTTGTTTGGTCAGTGCCACAGGATAAGTAATAGAGCTATGCGAATCGCTTGGGAATGTACCAATGATTTTTACTTTTTGGCTAATGAGAGCATCAGTTTTATACACAATCCCGACCTGACATTCACCACGTTCAACAAAAGCCAACGCCGAACGCACATCATCAGTCCCGACAATCCGACCTTTTAAACCCTCTAGCCAATTCAGTTTGATTAAACTTTGTTTGGCATATTTACCCACAGGTACAGATTCCATTTGCCCTGTACATAAATGCCCTGTAAAGGCTTTGGGGAAATTAAATGCCGTTGATGCCCGAAATGGAATATTTAAATTTTTTGGGCTAATCGCCACTAACTGATTAAATAATATCGGCTTAACCTGATTTTGATTAACCTGATTTTTTTCGACTAAATAATTCGCCCAATCCATATCAGCCGAGAAAAATAGATCACTTGGTAAACCATTTTCGATTTGTCGTGCCAAATTGGAAGATGCACCAAATACAGGCACAATTTTAGTTTGAGGATTTTGTTTTTGGTATGCTGTGGCAATATCGGTAATCGCATTGGTTAAACTTGCAGCCGCATGGATTCTGACTGTATCGGCAAATGCGGAAACACTCATTAAAGCCGATAAACTGAATAAAACAATTTTTTTCATTACTTTTTTCCTTTTAGGGCGTATGCAATACGCCCCTACGTTTAAATAAAAATACCTTGTACCAATGTACCTGCCTGTATTTCGCTATAAGCAGGAATCCGCACCAGACAATTTGCCTGCATCAGATTGCTTAACATGTGGGATTGCTGTTTTGCCAAAGGTTGCACCTGTAATTGACCATTTAATGTCTGTGCCGACATACGCAAAAAGCGTTCTCGGCTATCAGCTTTTAAGTTTTGCATTAACACTGCATCAAACCAGTGCAATGTGTTAGCTTGAGATTGCAACGCCTTGAGCAAGCTATCGAGATAAATATAAATACCAACAAATACCGCAGCAGGATTACCTGCCAAACCCAATAAATAGCAATCTTGCGTATCAGACTTAGCATATTTGGCAAAAAACATTGGCTTACCGGGTTTTTGGCGAATTTTCCAAAAGATTTGCTGAAAATCCTGCTCTAAAGCCACGGGACGGATAAAATCATAATCTCCTACCGATACCCCACCAGTCGTAACAATCACATCAACTTGATGTTTTAAACGATGAAACAGCTCGGCAGTTGCCTGCCGATCATCGGCAATATGATAAATCTCAACCTGTTGTAATTGACTGCGAAACCATGCGGCAAACATCGGAGCATTGGCATCAAAGATCTTGCCTGCCTGAAATTCCGCTATCGAAGTTGCAACTTCATCACCACTGACCACCACCGCAATTTTAGGATATTGATAGACCTGTACTGTGCTCACGCCTGCCATACTTAAGGCTGCAATCGCCCCAACGGTGAGTTGCTGCCCTTGTTGTGCCAAGCATTGCCCCTGTCTGATTTCTTCGCCTGTATGACGAATATCGCTATCTAATGCCAAAGTGGTTTGGATTTGAATCGCATGACTATCTACGACTTTGACAATTTCCTGCCGTGCAACCGTGCTTGTACTCTGTGGAACTTTTGCCCCTGTAAAAATCCGTACCGCTTGCCCCTCATTTAGCACCACGTCAGATAACTGCCCTGCACGAATTTCGCCAATTAAATGAAATACCGTATCTGCGGTAATGTCTGATGCTGCGTTAATCGCATAGCCATCAACTGCACTTTGCGAAAACAGTGGTAGATTGATTTGTGAATAAATATCTTCGGCAAGATAACGATTTAACCCCTCTTGTAGCCCAATCGCTTCACTGGCTAAGGGTTTAACTTGTGTTTCAATCCGTTGTAATGCCTCATCAATACTGATTAAGCCATGTTCTGTACCGCACCCCATTATTGATAGCCCCCTGCATGTGGCACATTTTTTTGTACATCAAATAAATGGACGATGGCAGGTAAAATCGCCACTAAAGACTCTTTTGCCCCTTGCCGACTACCTGGTAAAGTCATCACCAAAGATTGCCCAATATAACCCGCCACCCCACGAGATAAAGCCGCATAAGGCGTGCGTCTTTGTCCAAACGCTCGTGCTGCTTCCATTAAACCGACAATCGGACGTTGCAACATCGGTTCAATAGTTTCTACGGTTAAATCTTTTTGCCCCAAACCTGTACCACCTACGGTAAGAATAAGCAGAAATTCTGTAATATATTGTTCAATCAAGGCTTTAAGCTGTACAGGGTCATCAGCAATCACCTGATAATGAATGTCTTTAAAATTAGCTTCCTGTAAAATTTCTAATACATTTTGCCCTGCAGTATCAGGCTTTTTACCTGCTGCAACGGTATCAGACAGCACAATCACCGCAGCAGATAAAGGCGTATTTAAGACTTTACGGAAATGTGATTTTCCGCCTTTTTTCTGAATTAATTTACATTGGTCTAGGCATAACTCATCGGGATTACAATGTGGTTTTAACATATCGTAAATGGTTAAACCTGCCAGACTAGCGGCAGTTAAGGCTTCCATTTCTACCCCAGTTGTCGCAATGGTTTCCACTTCGGCAACAATCACCACATGGTCACTACCCAGTTGATAGTCAATATCTGCACGATAAATCGGCAAGCTATGACATAAAGGAATTAACTCATCGGTACGTTTTGCCGCCATAATCCCTGCAATCCGTGCGGTTTTTAACGCATCGCCTTTTTCAGTATTGCCTGTGCGTAACAATTCGATGCAATGTGCAGGGGCATATAAAATCGCCTGTGCTTTGGCAGTACGATAGCTTTCAGGTTTTAAGGCAACGTTTTTCATGGGTCACTCTTGTCATAGGTATCCGTTTTACAGTTGGATTCACTATGCAATTTTTGTTCCATAAAATGGAAAAAGCATTTATTCTATTTCGATAGATTGTAATTATAAATTTAGGGTACAGTAGCTAAATGAACTAAATCAATCGTCCTTTTAATCGTTGCATAAGATTCATGCGTTCGTGCAAAATTGCAAGAATCAATGCAGGTTCATTGGGGCGTGATAAACAAAATAAATAATGATGTTCGACCTTACACATACGCAAGCCTAAATGTAATTCATCTAGTCGCTTAAATATCCCTTGACCCAATGCGACCTCTGTCGCTGCTTTCTCAAGTTGAGCAACATAATACTGACACTGTTCTATGCCCCATTGTTCAGTTGTGTAACGGACGATACTACGTAAATCATTTGCAGCAGCACAAGTTAAAATGTAGGGACGATTCATTTTAATTTCGCTAATTCCTGAGCTGCAATTTCACTCATACTATATTGTTCTACTTCACCACGCTGACCTTGTGCAATACGTTCTGACAACAATATTTTTAGTTCCTGCAAAGCCTGCTGTTCATCAGATTCCATTGGAAATAGACGCTCTAAAGTATATTGTTTAATGGTTTTACCTTCCAAAACTGCCAATGCTTTAAGGGCTTGATGCTGCTGTGCAGTGATGTCTATGGTTAAGCGGCTCATCGCAATCTCTATAAAAATAGTTATCAAACCACATTAGCACAAATGTGGGTTTGTGGCAATTTAAGCAGATAGCGAGAAAATAAATATTTTACTTGCAACAAAGATAAGCTCAAAACTTAAAAAACCTTTTCTTCAACCAAAGCGACACCGTCACCAAACCAATTAAAACAGGCACTTCCACCAAAGGTCCAATCACGGTGGTAAATGCTACAGGAGAAGCCAAACCAAATGTCGCAATCGCCACAGCTAAAGCCAATTCAAAATTATTCCCTGCTGCGGTAAATGCAATAGCCGTAGTTTTTGCATAATCATTGCCGATCCATTTACTCATCAAAAAACTGATAAAAAACATCGCCACAAAATAAATTGTCAAGGGAATTGCAATTCTTATCACATCTAAAGGTAAGCGAATCACATCACCACCCTTTAAACTAAACATGGCAATAATGGTAAATAATAATGCGATCAGACTGAATGGGCTAATTTTCGGAATAAAATGATGCTGATACCAATCCAAACCCTTTTGTTTAACTAAAATCAACCGAGTAAGAAAACCCAGTAAAAAAGGAATACCCAAATAAACTAAAACCGCATACGTAATTGTCCAAAAACCCACTTGAATGACTTGAGCCTCAACTCCAAAATATGGTGGTAAAAAAGTCAAAAACAACCACGCATAGCTACTAAAAAAGACAATCTGAAAAATACTATTAAACGCAACCAATGCCGCTACATACTGATTATCACCGCACGCCAAATTATTCCAAACCAAAACCATCGCAATACAGCGAGCCAGTCCAATCAAAATTAGACCTGTCATATATTCAGGATAAGCATGTAAAAAAATAATCGCCAATACAAACATTAAACAGGGTGCAATTAACCAATTTTGTACCAAAGATAATATCAGTGTGCGTTTATCATTCAAAACCTGTGGCAAAGTTGCATAATCCACTTTGGCAAGTGGCGGATACATCATGAGAATTAACCCGATTGCAATCGGAATATTGACCGAATCAATACTCAACCCCTGTAAAGTATTTGATACTTGTGGAAAAAATACCCCTATCCCAAGCCCAAACGCCATAGCCATAAAAATCCATAGCGTTAAATGACGGTCTAAAAATGAAAGTTTTGCAGTCGCCATATTTTTACCCAATATGAGAAATTTTATTGATTTCTGTGATCAGTTCAGAACGGGTTAATCTATTTATATCCAAGCGGAACAAAGCATCTAAGCGTTTACGAATATGACCAACCGTCAGCAAAAATGCGTCCAGTTTTTCTGCTTCAGGTAAGTCTAAATGTGAAGGGTCACTCAATCCCCAATGTGCTTTAATTGCCTCACCCAAATATAATGGACAGGCTTCCTGTGCAGCTTGGTCACATACAGTAATCACCACATCAGGTTGATAGTGTTCACAATCAGCAATGCTTTTACTGGATAAATTGGCCGTGGATAAACCCAAATTTTCTAGGGTTTTCAGCGTTACAGGGTGAACCTGACCAGTCGGTTTACTACCTGCACTATATGCCTGCCAACCTGTTGGGGCAGAATGATTAAACAAAACTTCAGAAAGAATGCTGCGACAGCTGTTACCTGTACATAAAAATAGAAATTTCATACGATTGACTCACAAACGATAGATGAAGATAAGTTGATTCGTGTATTTAAAGTGTCACTTTGCTTAGCAATGGTCTCTAAAACCACTTTTGTCCATTCAGGAAGTTCAGGATTGATACGGTAATACACCCACTGCCCTTGTCTTTGGTCAAGCAGAATCGAAAAATTCCGAAGTAATGCCAAATGTCGAGAAATCTTGGGTTGGCTAAGGTTTAACAGTTCGGTCAGTTCACAGACACAGACATTTTGCTTGGCTAAAATGATGCGCAAAATATCTAGCCGTGTGCTATCGGATAGGCATTTAAAAAAATCTGTTTCGGTCATTGGATAGTCCCAAATATCTAATTATTCAATTATACGCATATCCATATATAATAACAACAAGATTTTAAAAACTATCCAAAAAATAAATATAAACACATAATTTTAAATAGATTTTTACAAACTCAAATCTCTATCTCTCATTCACATCATCATGACGAACAACGCTTGTCATGGGAATGGTGATGGTGAACATGTACAACTTCTCGATCATAGCGAATACAACAACCCTCAACAAAGGCACTTGTACCATCTAAATAAAATTCTTCTTTATAAATCGGGACTTCATGCTTCACCCGTTCGACTGCTTCTTCACAAGCCAAAAAGGCTTCATGCCGATGTGCCGCATACGCCATCGCAATAATCGCTGTTTCCCCCACAGTTAAATCACCAATCCGATGAATCACTCGTACTCGTTCCACTTGAAATTTAGCTTCGATGTCCTGTTCAATCTGCCGAATCATTTTTTCTGCTAAAGGCGTATATGCAGTATATTTCAAAGCCAAAACCGCTTTGCCCTGATGATGATTGCGTACTGTCCCCAAAAACACCGTGACACCACCACATTGTGGATAATATTCCAAAGCATCATAATCTTGTTGCTGTAAAGGTTGTGTTTGGATACGGCTAAAATTATCCTGATGGTTTTTATTCTGAATATTCATCGTTTAACCCCCTGCCACAGGTGAAAGTAAAACCAATGTACAACATGTAGATAATATGCTTTGTCGATTGAGCATCACATCATCTACCGCACAGGCACAACGTTCCAACGCATGGATAGCCTTTGGGTAGCATCGGGAAAGTTCGCTAAAAAGCGTCAATACGGTGACGCTATCTTCTGCCACAGTCAGGCAAATATCTTGCGGTAAATGCCGTTGAATCTCACCAAAACCTGTAATATTGATATGCAAAGACATGATTTACCCCCCTAGGGCATACATACTGATTTTTCGTACAGTGGTCGGTTTAAGATATGGATAACCTGCCTGTTTATGCCAGACAGCATGTTGAATACGCTGTAATAAACTGTTTTTATCATTCGGTGATGTAGAGCGTAGCCAATCATCAAGTAACGGTTTTAATGCAATTCCGTTTTGACTAAATAAACAACTAAAAAATTCACCTTTTGCGGTTAAACGTAAACGGTCACATTGCCCACAAAATGAATTGGAAATCGTTGAAATAATCCCCATTGGATATTCATCATCTAATCGATACATACGAGCAGGTTCATGCTGTTGTATATGGCTTGTCACCTGATAATGGGTTGATAATTGGGCTAAAATTTCTGCTTCTGTCACCACAAGATGTTGTTGCCACTGTGCATCACCATCAAGCGGCATATATTCAATAAATCGTATCGGTAAATTTTCACGTTTACCCCAAGCCACCAAAGGTAAAATTTGATTATCATTAATCCCTTTAATCAATACTGTATTGATTTTTATACTTAAACCTACATCTTGTGCAGCTTTGATACCCTCTAAAACTGGGGCAAGTTGTTTTTGGGTTAAATCATAAAACTGCTGTTCGTCCAGACTATCCAGACTAATATTAATGTCGTCTAGTCCTGCCTGCTTTAAGTCTTGTGCATACTTGGCAAGATAATGTCCGTTTGAAGTCATCGAAATACGTTTTAGACCATTGCCGTTTAAACCATAGTCACGCAAATGGTGCAACGACTGGATAAAATGCACCACACCCTGACGCATTAAGGGTTCTCCGCCAGTAATACGGATACTTTCAATGCCCTGCTCAACCATCAATTCACAAAAAGCCAATAGCGATTCAAAGCTCAAAAGTTCTTTTTTGGCTAACCATTCTGGGTGCTGTGGCATACAATACAAGCACTTAAAGTTACAACGGTCAGTTATGGATATGCGTAACTTACGCTTTATCCTCCCGAACTGGTCTTGCAATTGGTCAGGATATAATATCAACTGACTTGCCATAAAAATTACCCACGATCATAAAACTGCATATTGAATCTAAACAATGCAAAATTTGTTCCAAAATCAAATTTAAATCGCAGCTAGTTCCGACCACGAATTAATACTATGTGGACATTGTGGGTTAAGTTGAAATTTTGCCGCACAGCTATTTAATTTTTTAAAACAACGATACAAGCTCCGCTGCTGTGCCGAAATCTCTTGTGCCAAAATAGTGCTTGCCGAACGGTGCATTAAGCACAAAGGATACAGTGCCACATCATTAATTTCTGCATAACACACTTGCGTTTTTTCATCGGTCATTTGCTGTGCAAAATGAAACAATAATTTATCAGGAACTTGATACAAATCGCATGGCACAAATAAAATCCAGTCTTGCCGACTATATAGCCATGCACTCATCATGCCCATCATCGCCCCAAGAAAGCCCTTTTCCACATCACTAAAAATCCCAATACTACGGTCAAAGGCTTGATAGATTTCATTGTCCCGATGGCTATTAATCCATAGACGTTGAACTTGCGGTTTTAGAGAATGGCAAAGTTTTTCCAGTTGGCGTTGTTCACCATCAAAGCATTGTAATAGCTTATTACAGCCGCCCATACGACTGGCTCGACCACCTGCCAGAATTACCGCATCACAATGTTTTAACATGGTTTTTGTCCTTATTTTAAGGCGAACAAAGTTCGCCCCTACAAATTAATATGATTCGTGTGTAGGGGCGAACTTTGTTCGCCCTTTTCTATAACCATTCGAATTTAAACTGCCCGTTCCGCTTGGCATTGTTTAATCAAACCTCGAATTTCAGGCAGACACGAACCACAATTACCGCCTGCTTTTAGACAAGCCGTGACCTGTTTTTCATCAGTAATATTTTTGCTTTGGATTAAATTAACAATGGTATTTTTACCGACTTTAAAACAACTACATACCAATGCTCCCTGACTTGCTCCCTGACCAATCGGCATACCTGCCAATAACGCTCGTCTTTGTAAGGCACTTAAACGCTGACGGTTAAATAAACCTGCCACCCATTCCCGATCAGGTAAAAAATCTCGTGGGGCAAGGTAAAACGCTGCCATTAATCGGTCATGCCGTATCAAAACCAAATGTAAAGTCTGTAAATGCTGGTCTTGATAAATCAGCCATTCATCTTGTATTGGGTCAAATGGCAAGATATTTTGTAATTTATTTAGCACATCATCGCTATGTAATCTATCGACAATTTCCACTCGTACCGCTTGCGGGGTTTGGATTTTGACCCACCATGTAAACGCATCATTCAAATCCACTGCCTGTTGCAATTCATGACGTAAATACAGCACCCCTTGCCAGCGTCCATAAAAAGGTTGAATCATCACAGGGGTATGCTTAAATTCAGGTTCGCCCGATACCGCATCAACCACAGGATTCACCACCGCCCCAATTCGGGCATCGGACGCAACTTGGTCATTCCAGTGAATCGGCACAAAAATTTGTCCACGTCTAATATGAGTAGAAAATAAGCTCCGTACGAT
>SSHE01000013.1 GCA_008017315.1 Acinetobacter sp. | reverse complement strand
TCAGCATCAGGTAATAGACCATTGGTCAATCCATCTTGTATCAACAACTCCTTGGGACGCACCAAAATCGCTTGTGGCAAATGAAGCTGTTCAAAGACCGATTCCCGACTGAGGTCAATAATCCGTATCTGTTCATGTGCCAAAAATGGGGCAAATTGCTCTGGTTCAATCAACAAACCTAATGGGACGACACTCATCAGCCTATCTACTCAAATCACTTTGGCAATATCTTAACATATCCCCAAACAGCTTCATTAGCATAAAATCAAATGACTTTACCACCATCGGGACTTTTTTGCTGTGCCGCTCTAAATGCAGGACGTACCGACATTTTCTCCACAAACGCACGGACATGCGGTAAATCATGAATGTTTGGCATTTCCAGCAAACCCATGAGCGGAAACATCATCTGAATATCGGCAAAGCTAAACTCGCCTGAAAAATAGTCATGCTGGCTTAAATACTGTTCCAAAAAATCCACATGCTCATTCAAGCGAGGTTGCATAAATTGTTTAAATACTTGCTGTCCGACAAACCCAGTGAGAGGACGGGCCACCATCGGCACAGGTTTTTTGCCCAGTTGTTGCATCACCAAACTAAACACCAGATATGGCATGAGTGAACCTTCGGCATAGTGCATCCAGTAGTGATACTGATTTAAATCTTGTGCGGATTGTGGTTTAAATTGATGGTTTGGGTCGTAGTTTGTCTGCAAATATTCCAATATCACCGCCGATTCAGCAATCACCAGATCACCATCGGTCAGAATCGGGGCTTTACCTAAAGGATGAATCTGCTTGAGCTCTTTCGGTGCAGCCATATTCGGGCGGCGTGTGTAATATTTCAACTCATAAGGTATGCCAAGTTCTTCTAATGCCCAAAGAATCCGAAATGAACGTGAATGTTCCAAATGATGTAAGGTCAGCATATATTTTTCCTATTGTGTTATTGCTAAAAAAGGACTTAAAACGTCCTTTTCTGCCGCAAGCATCTTGCACTTCGTTTCAAGGTAGTACTTTGAAACTCGTTCATGGCGTAGAATCGGCAAGAAGCGTTGCTTCTTGAAAGCCCGATTTTACTCCCATTCAATCGTAGCTGGTGGTTTAGATGATACGTCATACACGACACGAGACACATCTTTAATTTCATTCATGATGCGTGTTGAGATTTTATCTACCAGTTCATACGGCAGATGAGCAAAACGTGCGGTCATAAAATCTACTGTTTCAACCGCACGTAACGCAATCACCCACGCATAACGACGACCATCACCCACGACACCCACAGATTTTACAGGTTGGAATACTGCAAAAGCTTGTGCAGTTTTGTCATACCAGCCACTTGAGCGTAATTCCTGCATAAAAATATCATCAGCGAGGCGTAGAATATCAGCATATTCCTTTTTCACTTCACCCAAAATACGCACGCCCAAACCAGGCCCTGGGAATGGATGGCGATATAGCATTTCATGCGGCAAACCTAAAGTTGTGCCCAATTTACGCACTTCATCTTTAAACAAGTCACGAATCGGCTCAACCAATTCGAAAGCTAAATCGTCAGGTAAACCACCGACATTGTGATGCGATTTAATCACGTGGGCTTTACCATTTTTAGTGGCGGCAGATTCAATCACATCAGGGTAAATTGTCCCTTGAGCGAGGAAATTTACCCCATCTAACTTACGTGCTTCTTCGGCAAAGACTTCGATAAATTCACGCCCAATGATTTTACGTTTTTTCTCAGGATCAACTTCACCTGCCAGAGCGGTTAAAAAACGGCTTTCTGCATCGGCACGAATCACCCGAATCCCCATGTTTTTGGCAAACATATCCATCACCTGCTCGCCCTCATTGAGACGAAGCAAACCATTGTCCACGAATACACAGGTCAATTGATCACCGATAGCACGGTGTAAAAGTGCCGCCACGACAGATGAATCTACGCCACCTGACAGCCCCAATAGGACTTTTTGGTCACCAATTTGCTGACGTAATTGTTCAACACGTACGTCGATGATATTTTCAGAATTCCAAAGATTGCCACAGCCACAAATCCCATGCACAAAGTTAGCAAGTAACTCCGCTCCTTTGGCGGTATGCGTGACTTCTGGGTGGAATTGCACACCATAAAAACGGCGTGCTTCATCCGCTGCCGCAGCAAATGGACAACTTGCGGTACTGGCGGTCATGCGAAAACCTTCGGGTAAACGACTCACTTTATCGCCATGACTCATCCAAACCTGTAACTGGTTCTCACGGTCTTGCAAATCGCTAATTAAACCATCACGATGTTGAATATCAACTTCAGCATAACCAAACTCATGTACTGTACCTGCTTCAACCTTACCGCCTAGCTGTTCCGACATGGTCTGAAAACCATAACAAATGCCCAGTACAGGTACGCCCAACTCAAAAACCAATTGTGGTGCACGTGGACTACCCTCGACATGTACGCTTTCTGGGCCGCCAGACAAAATAATGCCCTTAGGATTAAATGCACGAATATCCGCATCAGAGATATCATAAGCATACATTTCGGAATAGACACCTGCCTCACGGACACGACGTGCAATCAGCTGGCTATATTGTGAACCAAAATCCAAAATCAGGATGCGGTCTTCGGTAATTTGGGAATGTTGAGTGGTCATGGCTAAACTTAAGCAAAATGAGTAAAAATAAGAAGCATATTCTAGCATTATTCATACAGACCTGCATCGTTGTCCCCAAATTCAACATCAAAAATAGCTTAATGCCATGAATTAAAGCTATTTATGTCATTTTTCACAAAAAATGTGATATATCACATATAAGTTTAGCGAAGTTAAAAATATGGTGCTAAAATCCTTTCAATTAAGTCAGTATCATTACAACATGGATAGACAAAAACGTAGGCAAAATCGTATATTAAGCATACAACGCAGTCACATCATGTTGTTCTCATTCAAATAAATAACGTCGAGTAAGGGAATAATAATGCTTGAGCAGATTATCGCAGATTTTCAGGAACATTTCTGGTTATACATTTCCATTCCATTTATGAGCGGTTTAATTGGCTATATTACCAAAGTCGTCGCAATTCAAATGATGTTTGCACCGCTAGAATTTAAAGGCGTTCGTCTCTTTAAGTTACCGATTGGTTGGCAAGGCATTGTACCTCGCAAAGCCGAAAAGATGGCAACCATAGCGGTTGATCTCATGACATCCAAATTGATCAAACCCGAGGAAATCTTTGCTCGTCTTGACCCAGAACGTATTGCTAAAGAAATTGAAATACCTTTGATGGCTGCCGCCGAAGACATTACCAGAGAAGTAGCACAAGAACAGCACCCTGGATTATGGGAAGGTATGCCTGAATTTGCACGACGCAAACTCATCAATCGGGTCAAAACCAAATCGCCTGAAATTGTTGAACAAGTCATGGCAGAGATTCAGCTGAATGTCACCAAGTATTTTGATATCAAGCACATGGTGGTCAGCAATTTACTTAAAGATAAACGCTTACTCAATAACATCTTTAAAAAAGTTGGCAAACAGGAATTTAAATTTTTTAGTAATATCGGCTTCGTATTTGGTTTTGCTATAGGCTTGGTACAAATGGCGTGTTGGGTACTTACCCAAGGACAATATCCATGGATGCTGCCATTATTTGGTGGATTGGTTGGATTTTTGAGTGACTGGATCGCCTTACAAATGATGTTTCGCCCACTGTATCCCAAAAAAGTTATGGGTTACACGTGGCAAGGACTGTTCATCAAACGTCAAAATGAAGTTGCTGCCGACTATGCCGCCTTGATTTCCAAACAACTGCTCACTTCACGCCATTTATTGGAAGAATTATTCACAGGTACACATTCTGAACGTGTGATTGATCTCGTCAATCGCCACGTCAGACAAGAAATCGATATCGAAGCAGGGATCGTTCGCCCACTGGTCGTTTATGCCATTGGTGGGGCAAAATACCAGACCCTCAAATCCAAAGTGGCCGAACGCATCATGGAACGCTTACCCGACACCATGAAATCCATGGAATCCTACGCCGAAGATGCCATGGATATTCGCAATACCCTGATTAGTCGTATGCAACGCCTATCACCAGAAGAATTTGAAGGTATGCTCCGCCCTGCCTTTAAAGAGGATGAGTGGTCATTAATCATCGTAGGTGCAGCACTTGGTGCATTGGTCGGGGAATTACAGATTCTATTCATGTTAAATTAATCTGCAGCTTCCTGTATCACCCAAAACCGAATAGTTCCATCTATTCGGTTTTTTTGTTTAAAAAAATCCTATTGTTCTTATACGCCGCATAGTTCATAATTCAGAGTGCTTACACGTGTTGAACAGGTGTTCAATACAGTTTTAAAAGTTTAAAATATATCCCATCTTATTCCAGTATTCGTTAATTTTAGATATTGATCAGATGGTAAAATAGGATTCGGTTTAAAAATGACTCAGCTCGCAACCACCATTCATGGTTCAATCCCTGCCCTTGTCACCCCAATGTTTGAAGACGGTAGCGTAGATTGGAATGGCCTAAAGCAGCTTGTAGAATGGCATATTGAACAAGGCACGCATGGTATCGTTGCCATGGGCACCACAGGCGAAGCATCCACATTAAGTATGGAAGAACATATCCGTGTCATTGCCGAAGTGGTACAGATTGCCAATAAACGTATTCCTGTGATTGCAGGAACAGGGGCAAACTCAACTGTAGAAGCGGTTGAGCTCACACAGGAAGCTCAAAAAATCGGTGCAGATGCAGCCCTTTTAGTCACGCCTTATTACAACAAACCAACACAGGAAGGGCTATATCAGCATTACAAAAAAATCGCTGAATCGGTCGATATTCCGCAAATCCTTTACAATGTTCCTGGGCGTACGGGTGTGGACATGCAAAATTCAACCGTGATTCGCCTATCACATCTGGATAACATCGTCGGTATCAAAGATGCCACAGGAGATGTTCCTCGTGGAATGCAACTCATGCACGGCTTGAACCCAGCACAGATGGTGGTCTTTTCTGGTGATGATGCGACGGCGTGGGAACTCATCCTTGCAGGTGCACGCGGTAATATTTCAGTCACTGCCAATGTTGCACCACGAGTCATGAGCCTGATGTGTGAAGCAGCACTTGCCGACAACAAAGCAGAAGCACATCGTTTGAATACACAAGTTGCACAATTACATGACATTTTGTTCTGTGAATCCAATCCAATCCCTGTAAAATGGGCACTACATGAAATGGGTAAAATCGGTACAGGAATCCGCCTACCGCTCACTCCATTGGCAGAACAGTTCCGCACCCCATTGCGTGAGGCATTAAAAGCCGCAATGCAATTAATTTAACAAGAGCAATAAAGTATGCAATTACGTCTTGGTCTAAGTCTTACGATCATCACTCTTAGCCTGATCGGCTGTGCTCGTTTCGGTGTCAGCAACGGTTCTTTGGATTACAAACATGCACAAACTTTAGAGCCTCTTCAAGTCCCTGCAGATTTACAGATGCGTCCACAACAGGCACTTTATCCTGCCCCAAAGATTGATGCAAAAGCTTTGCAACAGGCAACTGACTTTAGCAATAAATATGGCAACCGTTTTGAAATGCCACGTCCTCAAGCGAATACTGTTGTCCTTGTACCAACAGGCTCTGCACCATCCAAACCACAACTGGTGACAGATGGCAATGGTATTCCACTGATTAAAATTGATGGTGCAAGCACAGCGGTCTGGCAATACCTACTGGCAGCTGCAAGTGTTTCCAATTTGGATACAAATGCCAACAAAAAGACTGTAAATCAATTGGATATTCGCTATCAGGACAAACAGTATTCCCTACGCCTCACCCCAACAGGAACAAGTAATACTTTAGGCGTTTATGATGACAGCAATAACTATATTGATGCTAAAATTGCAACCGATATTTTGACACTTATTTATCAGAATTGGCCAGCCTAGTTCTTAGGCATATTCTTTATCAAAAGGTTATCTCATGTTAAAACAAACCTTACTCTATACTGGAAAAGCAAAATCTGTTTATGAAACAGATGATCCAGATCGTCTCATTCTCGTTTTCCGTGATGATGCTTCGGCATTTAATGGCGAAAAAATTGAGCAGCTTGATCGTAAAGGTAAAGTGAATAACCGCTTTAATGCCTTTATCATGCAAAAACTTGCTGATGCTGGTGTTGAAACCCATTTTGAAAAGTTACTTACCCCAACTGAAGTTTTAGTCAAAAAACTCACCATGATTCCTGTGGAATGTGTCATTCGTAACTATGCCGCAGGCTCATTATGTCGTCGTCTAGGGGTAGAAGAAGGTCGTGAGCTGACACCGCCAACATTCGAGCTGTTTTTTAAAGATGACGCTCTTGGCGATCCGATGGTCAATGAAGCACAAGCCATTGCATTGGGCTGGGCAACGGCTGCACAGCTTGAACAAATGAAAGCCCTGACATATAAAGTCAATGATGTACTCAAAGCCTTATTTGACGCAGGCAATATGATTTTGGTGGACTTTAAGCTTGAGTTTGGTGTATTCCACGACCGTATTGTCTTGGGGGATGAATTCTCTCCAGATGGATGCCGTCTATGGGATAAAGATACCAAGAAAAAACTAGACAAAGACCGTTTCCGTCAAGGTTTAGGTGGTGTAGTTGAAGCTTATGAAGAAGTTGCAGCACGTATTGGTATTGATTTATCTGATATTTAATCGTTTCTCTTCTATAAAGTTTTAGCCCTATCCTAAGATGGGGCTTTTTTATTACACCCAACCTGAGTCAAAACTCAGGTTAAACAATGCTGCAAAAACTTTACAAACCTTGCTTTAAGCTCGCTTCAATAAACTTATCCAAGTCACCATCGAGTACCGCCTTGGTATTGGAAGTTTCTACATTGGTGCGTAAATCTTTAATACGAGAATCATCCAAAACGTATGAACGAATCTGACTACCCCAACCAATATCAGACTTTGAGTCTTCCAATGCTTGTGCAGCCTGATTACGTTTACTCATTTCCAGTTCATATAGCTTGGCACGTAACTGTTTCCACGCATGGTCACGGTTGGCATGTTGTGAACGCTGATTTTGACACGCGACCACAATTCCTGTCGGTGCATGGGTTAAACGTACCGCAGAATCGGTTTTGTTAATATGCTGACCACCTGCACCCGAAGCACGATAGGTATCGGTACGCACATCTGACGGATTGATATCAATTTCGATATTGTCGTCAATCTCTGGCGAAATAAATACCGCAGAAAATGAGGTATGGCGGTTATTGTTACTGTCAAATGGAGATTTACGTACCAGACGATGCACACCCGTTTCGGTACGCAACCAACCATAAGCAAACTCACCATCCACTCGAATGGTTGCCGACTTAATCCCTGCCACATCACCGTCTGACACTTCCATCAACTCAGCTTTAAAACCATGACGTTCAATCCAACGCAGGTACATGCGTAGCAACATAGATGCCCAATCTTGGGCTTCCGTTCCTCCAGAACCCGACTGAATCTCAAGGAAACATGGGTTTGGATCCATCGGATTGCTAAACATCCGCTGAAATTCCAATTTTGCCAATTTTTCTTCAGCAGCATCCAACTCCGCCGTCACATCTTCCAGCAAGCCTTCATCATCAGCTTCTACAGCCAAATCCAGCATGGCTTGGGCATCCACCACCTGTTCAGCAAGCTGCTCTAACACACCAATACTATATTCTAATGCACCTTTTTCTTTGGCAATCGCCTGTGCACGAGCTTGATCATTCCAAATCGTCGGATCTTCTAATTCCCTTAAAACTTCTTCCAGACGCTCTTTTTTATTATCGTAGTCAAAGATACCTCCGAAGGGTATCGCCACGTGTTGCCAGATCTTTTAAACGCAATACAAAAGGATTAATTTCCATAACACATACATCATTTACAAAATAATGCACAGTTTAACATAGCTTAGCCAACAGCAAAAATTTATGCCTTACAAAAAACAAAACCTTCTATAGAAGAATTTTTTAAACAAAATATTTCATTTATCTATATTTTTATAAACAATTGAAATTAATATATATTCCAAATATCCACCCATGGTATAAAAATGATTTAAATTTTGACAATATAATTTAAATCATTAATATTTATATATAAATTTCAAAAAACCTAGTTTATTAACAATTAACTAATGAAATACTCTTGACGAGCATTTTTTTTTCATTAAATTGAAATATGTAACAAAACATTTAATAAGTTGTTTTATTTTTAAGGAGTTTCTCATGAAAAAATTAAGTCTTGCAACTGCGGTGCTTACTTCTGTATTCGCAATGGGTGCAAATGCGTACCAAGCAGAAATTGGTGGTACTCTAGGTTATATTGATGCAGGTGATGGTGTAACTGTTGTTGGTGTTGATGGTACTTACTACTTCGCACCAGTACAAACTAAAAATGGTCCATTAAACGAAGCGGCTTTTTTAAATCGTGCCAGCAATATCCACGGTGCCCTTAGTTATGATGATTTATCTGAGAATACTGCTGTTGCTGCTGGTGTAGAATATTTTGTACCAAATTCTGATTTTTATTTACATGCTGACCTAGGTACAGATGGTGAAGACGTTACTACATACGCCGCTGAAGTTGGCTATTTACCAGTATCTAACTTCCTTGTAGCAGTTGGTATTGCTGGTGCAGACGTTGATGGTGGCAGTAACGAATCTGACCCTACTTTACGTGCAAAATATGTGACTAACCTAGGTGGCTTCGATGTAAATCTTGAAGGTGATTTAGTATTTGGTGACGACACTGCATTTGGTTTGGGTGGTGATGTTTACCTAGACAAAACTTTCAGCGTAGGTGCTGGTTATGCTGATGACGGCGTTAGTGGTACAGATGGTGTATTCTCTATCCGTGCGAAAAAATTCTTCACACAACAAGTCAGCTTAGAAGCTAATATTGACTTTGTTGATGATGCAAATGCTTTTGGTGTACGTGGTGCATACCGTTTCTAATCTCTTCGATTAGATATAAAAAATCGCTCTTTTATAGAGCGATTTTTTATGCCTGTATTGTAATATTCTCGATATGCAACATTCTCAGCTGTAAACGACTTTGCCCACGAAATTCATTTTTTTCCAGTGTATAGACCACTCGCACATGGCAAGAAAATGCGGCTTTAACTTTTTCCCGAAAATTAAACCCTATCGCATCGATAACCTGTCCATCGGCTAATTTGAGTTTGAGTTTTAAATGTTGTTCTTTTAACCACTGAAATTCTACAAGTTGAAAAATTCCCTCAAAGACAGGAGATTCGAAACCCTGCCCATAGGGTGCAAATTGTTCGATTTGCTGTAAAAATTCCAGCGAAAAGTCCTGTGGTTGCAATATACCATCGGTGAAAATTTTTGCAGCAAATACATCAGGATGATTTTGTGCCACCATCTCAATAAAGCATTGTTGAAATTCTGCAAAATATTGCTGTTCGATGGTAAGTCCTGCCGCCGCCGCATGTCCACCAAAAAATTTAACCAAATGTGGATATTGCTGTGCCACAGCTTCAATGCTATCCCGAATATGTACCCCCTCTATCGAACGTGCTGAACCTTTTAAATGGATACCATCCGCATCCAAAGCAAAGACTATACTTGGACGATGAAAATGCTCTTTTAATCGTCCTGCCACAATACCAATCACGCCTTGATGCCAGTCTGGCTCAAATAACACAATCGCTTCGGCGACACGTTCCTGTTCAAGATGTAACTGGCTCAAATATTCAAATGCCTGCTCTCGCATTCCCTGCTCGACTTGGCGACGCTCAATATTCAACCTATCTAGTTGGTATGCGAGTGGGTAAGCCGTTTGTATATCGGGAGCAAGTAAGCATTCAATGCCGATACGCATACTGTCCATACGTCCAGCCGCATTAATACGTGGTCCAAGTACAAAACCAAAATCCTGTGCCTGTAACTGTGCTGGATTTTTCCCTGCAATGTCCAATAATGCCAAAATCCCTGCCCGACATTGTGCTTGACGGATTTTTGCCAAACCTACCTGTACCAAAATGCGATTATTAAAATCCAGTTTTGCGACATCTGCCACTGTACCCAGTGCGACTAAATCCAAATATTGTGTGAGTTTGCTGGTGGATTTACCTTGTTTTTGTCGATACGTTGCCAATCGTGCCAGTACATAAAATGCAACCCCAACCCCAGCCAGAGATTTACTGGCAAATGTACAACCCAGTTGATTCGGATTCACCACGGCTTCTGCTTGAGGTGTTGCTTTAGTGGTGAGGTGATGGTCGGTAATAATGACCTGCATTCCCAATTCATGGCAACGTGTTACCCCTGCATGGCTAGAAATCCCATTATCTACGGTAATGACTAAGTCAGGTTTATAGCTCTCATATGCCAAATCAGCAATAGCAGGCGTTAATCCATAACCATACTTAAAACGGTCTGGCACGATATAGTTTACTGTTGCCCCCATATCTCGCAAAGCAAGTACCATCAGTGCTGTGCTGGTTGCCCCATCGGCATCATAATCACCGACAATCAGAATTTGTTTTTGGCTGTCAATCGCTTGGTCAATCAGCTCAACGGCCTGATTGAGTCCCAATAAATCGGGTTGTAATAAATGTTTAAGTTGTAAATCCAATTGTTCAAGTGCGACATTACGAGCTGATAAAATTCGAGCCAGTGTATCCGAACCCAAATATGCATATTGTGCCAAGGGTTGCAGAAGTGGGCGTTGTTGGATAATCGGGTAATTCAATCGTCATGCACTGCTTTAAAATGAATCCATAAATTAACATGCTTTGCAAAAATTTACCCTTTCTATCGTTGTTATTTATCTATAGTATTTTCATTTAAAACATTTACAATACACATTTCCTGTCCATTAAAAGGACTTAAAGATGAGCTGCTATTCAATTGATCTACGCCAACGTGCAGTTAATGCACATATTAATGGCAAATCCAAAAGCCAAACCTGCCGAGACTTTCAAATCAGCAG
>SSHE01000075.1 GCA_008017315.1 Acinetobacter sp. | reverse complement strand
TTGTAACCGAGTGCAGTAGAATCATCAGCATTTGCCCAAGACTGACTACCGATTGCTGTAGCACGGTCACCACCTGTCCATGCCCAGTCACCGAAAGAGCTTGATTGAACACCATTGACAATATTGTGTCCACCGACCGACGTGCCATTCGATCCATTAATTGTAATGCTATTCCCGACAGCAGTACTTCCAGCGCCGCTAACACTATTTGATGCACCCACAGCAACGTTGTAATTATCATTTGTTGTATTGTTACGTCCAATGACAGCCGAACCAAAACCATTTACGGTGTTGAATGAACCACCAACAAAGCCTTCAGCCCCAGGTGTACTATTGCCAAAACCAACTACTGTGGTATCGCCCACATTGGTGTTGTAGTTACCAATCACGGTTGGGTTAAGCCCACCGCCGCTATTATTATGACCGACAACAGTTGCACCGCCACCTCCCACTGCATTGGGAATACCAAATATTGCACCATTACCAAGATCAACGACTGCAAATGCACCACTAGACGCAGCAAGTGCCAGTGCTAGTGTTGAAAGTTGAAAGTTGAAAGTTGAAAGTTTTTTCATACCGAAGCCCTTTAAGTAAGTCAAATTATTTTTCATGTATTTTTGTTAAGTGCAACCTGAAAATGGGTGCGATACTGAATACATGATTTTATGATACTAATAACGCTTGCTACAAAAAGCAACAATATTTTTGCATTCTTTCACCGATAGTGTGTATTTTTCTAGGGTTTGCGTATGGGTAAATTGATTGGGTATTAGGCGATTTGAATTTTGAAGTGCGACATCGTTGAAAATGGTTGATAAAGTTGGGCTGTATTAAAAATTAAAAACTTGCCTTTTTCTATTCTCTTGTGCAAATCTAATCATAAGCAAACACGAGAGTAAGGTATGGATCAAACAGCTTTTTGGGTCATTGGATTCATTATTTTATTTGTCTTGGGTTCTATTTTTGGTTTAAAAGTCAGCCCAAGAGAAAAGGCTTTGGGGATGATGCGTGATAAAGCACGCAAAATAGGGTTGCATCCAAGATTGCTCCCCGCACCAGATTGGACACATATCCCACGAGCATCAGAGCAACGTGCCAGTATGGTAGCCTATTATAGTATTTTAGTTCCCGATGGGAGATTGCCCTTGATGCGTGCTAGAGTGGTCGATGGTCAGTTGCAATTGGTGACAGGTAACCAAAAGTTTAATGCTCTACCTATTGCATTCAAGGGAATTTATGCTATTGATATGCAGGCAAATTGCGTTGGGCTATATTGGGATGAATCGGCAGACTTTGCAGGTGAGCAATTAGAGCAGATGAAAACGACCTTACATTCACTGGCACAACAGGCAAATTAACACATTTTGGAAAGATTTATGGCAACCGCAAGCACTTCATCACGTGGCAAAACTTCTACACCAAACGCAAAAGGGCGTGCGTTGGTGATTGTTGAGTCGCCAGCCAAAGCCAAAACCATTAATAAATATTTGGGCAGTCAATTTATTGTCAAATCATCTGTGGGGCATGTGCGTGATTTGCCAACAGGTGGTGGTGCAAAATCAACTGAGAAAAAAACCGTTTCTCGCAGCAAACAAACACCAGAAGAAAAAGCACAGAAAGCTCAAAGTGCACTGATTCATCGTATGGGGGTTGATCCAGAACATGGCTGGGAAGCACATTATGAAATCCTGCCAGGTAAAGAACATGTGGTTGCCGAACTGAAAAAACTTGCCAAAGATGCGGATACGATCTATTTGGCAACGGACTTGGATAGAGAGGGAGAGGCGATTGCGTGGCATTTAAAGGAAGTCATTGGCGGTGATGATAGTCGCTATCGTCGTGTTGTTTTTAACGAGATTACCAAAAATGCCATTCAAGAAGCCTTTAAACAGCCTTCCATACTTGACCAGAATCGTGTTGATGCACAGCAAGCTCGCCGTTTCCTTGATCGTGTAGTGGGCTTTATGGTGTCGCCATTGCTATGGGAAAAAGTTGCCCGTGGTTTATCAGCAGGACGTGTGCAATCGGTTGCGGTCAAATTGGTGGTGGAGCGTGAGCGTGAGATTCGTGCATTTATCCCCGAAGAATATTGGGAAATCTTTGCCGATACGCAAAAAGATCAAGATGCGATTCGTTTAGAAGCGGTTAAACATCAGGGCAAAACCTTAAAATTGAGCAATAAAGCCGAAGCCGATGCGATTTTGGCTTTACTCAAAGATGCGATTTATACCATCACCGCACGAGAGGATAAACCGACCAAGGTGAATCCTTCCGCACCCTATATTACTTCAACTTTACAACAGGCAGCCAGTACCCGTCTGGGCTTTTCGGTGAAAAAAACCATGATGTTGGCACAGCGTCTGTATGAAGGTGGTTTTATCACTTATATGCGTACCGACTCAACATTTTTGAGTGATGATGCGGTCAATATGGTACGTGGGCATATCGAAGCCAATTTTGGTCAAAAATATTTACCTGCCAAACCCAATCGTTATGGTAATAAAGCAGGTGCACAAGAAGCCCACGAAGCGATTCGTCCATCCAATGTCGCTTTGACAGGTACGGACTTGGCAGGTACAGAACGAGATGCACAGCGTTTATATGATTTAATCTGGCGACAATTTGTCGCATGTCAAATGACACCAGCACAGTATTTATCTTCGACGATTTTGGTTGAAGCCAATGGCGTAGAGTTAAAAGCCAAAGGGCGTACACTGGTATTTGATGGTTTTACGCGAGTACGTGGGGCAAATAAATCCGATGATGATGTGCTGCTGCCAGCGGTAAAAGTCGGGGAAACTGTTCAACTGATTCAACTTGACCCATCACAACACTTTACCAAACCTCCTGCACGCTTTACCGAAGCCTCATTGGTGAAAGAGCTAGAGAAGAAAGGCATCGGTCGCCCATCGACGTATGCAGCGATTATTTCGACCATTCAAGACCGTGGCTATGTCAAACTGGAAAATCGCCGCCTGTTTGCGGAAAAAATGGGTGAAATCGTCACCGACCGTTTGGATGAAAGTTTTAATAATTTGATGAATTACGCCTTCACAGCCGACCTTGAAGGGCAACTGGATAAGGTTGCAATGGGGGAACGGAATTGGAAAGAACTGCTAGATACGTTCTATGGTGATTTTAAACAGCGTCTCACCACTGCCGCCAGTGCAGAAGGGATGCGTCGTAATGAACCTGTGGAAGTTGCGGATGTACATTGTCCACAATGCGAACGTGCCATGCAGATTCGTACAGGCACAACGGGGGTATTTTTGGGCTGTTCGGGCTACAATTTACCACCCAAAGAACGCTGTAAAGGGACAATGAACCTTGCACCTGTCGAATCTCTAGCCGTGCTATCCGATGATGATAATGCTGAAACTGATGACTTGATGTCAAAAAAACGCTGTCCGATTTGTGAAACAGCGATGGATAGCTACATCTTGGACGGTGGGCGTAAGCTACATATTTGCGGTAATAATCCTGATTGTGCAGGCTATGTGGTCGAAGCAGGCGAATTTAAAATCAAGGGTTACGATGGCCCAACCATTCCATGTGATAAATGTGATGGCGAAATGCAGCTTAAAACAGGGCGTTTTGGGCCTTATTTTGCCTGCATGAGCTGTGACAATACCCGTAAAGTCCTAAAAAGTGGGCAACCTGCACCGCCACGTGCTGATGCAATCAAAATGGAACATTTACGCTCAACCAAGCATGATGACTTTTTTGTATTGCGTGATGGAGCGGCTGGTTTGTTCCTTGCTGCCAGCAAATTCCCCAAAGTCCGTGAAACACGAGCTCCGAAAGTGGCAGAATTACGCAGTGTTGCAGAGCAACTTGATGATAAATTTAAATATTTACTGCAAGCACCTGATACTGACCCCGAAGGAAATGCGGCGATTTTAAAATTCAGCCGTAAAAACCAAGCCCAATATATTGCTTCTGAAACTGCCGATGGTAAGGCGACGAAATGGTCGTTGATTTATCAGAATGGGAAGTGGGTTGAGGGGAAATAGGTGGAGTTAAAGCCAAAAAAATTTGCTGTTTTAATCGATGCGGATAATTCATCTGTAAACTCGATTGATGCAGTTTTACAAGAAATTGCCAAATATGGCATTGCCAGCGTCAAAAGAGTATATGGGGATTGGAGTAGCGAAACGCTAAAAAATTGGCGTGAAGTACTATTGCCGCATGCGATTACACCGGTGCAGCAGTTTGCCTATACCAAAGGCAAAGATGCCACCGATATGATTTTAATTATCGATGCGATGGATTTGTTGTATGGCGGTGCATTAGATGGATTTTGTATTATTTCAAGTGACAGTGATTTTACCCCTTTAGCTTCTCGTATTCGTGAAAGTGGTTTAACGGTGTATGGTTTTGGACGAAAGAGAACACCTGAAGCATTTAGACAAGCCTGTGATAAATTTATTTTTGTTGAAAATCTTTTATCTGATGAGAAAGAGGATATTAAACAAAATGCTCAAAGCAAAAAAACAAATACAAATGATAATAGCGATATTCGGAAGATATCAGAGATTGACAAATATACGTTGAATCTAATCTATAAAGCAGTCAAAGATAATGCTGATGACAGCGGTTGGGCATATCTTGGATCAATCGGCACATACCTTACACAAGTCAAACCTGATTTTGATACACGAAATTATGGACATGAAAAATTGTCAGGTTTGGTGCAAGCATTAGGATTATTTGAAACCAAAATGAAAGGTAGCCAAATGTTTCTGAGGAAACGGAGTTTTAGTACACTTATTAAATTTGTACAAAAAACTATCAATCAGTATGCAGATAAAGATGGTTGGTTAAGTATCAAAAAAATAAAAGAAAATTTGGATAAGTCAGATTTTGAAATTCGTGATGCAGAAGAAGCTATACGAACTATTCATAACGGCTGGCTTGAATTTTCTGAGAATGGCGAAATGGTCAAAGTGGCAAAATTGATGCCATGAAACCCAAACTAATTAGCCTCTTTGCAGGTGCAGGCGGTTTAGATTTAGGATTTAAACAAGCAGGTTTTGAGATAGCTATCGCCAATGAATATGATAAAAATATTTGGGCGACGTATGAAAAAAATCATGAGAATCCCCTAGTAAAAGGAAAGACGTTTTTTAAATCAAAACATCTTAAAACCTGTCTAATTTTTCTTGACCACTACAGAGGATGTTAATGTTTACAAAAGGGTTTAGAATAAGCAGCATAGAATAGAAAAGGTAAAGTGTAATGATTACAGTGGGTCATGATGTTATTCGTCATCAGCTACATGCCGAACGAAAATGGTTTGTATTGTTGGGTGTTTTATTGATCTCGCTAGGCGTGGCTTTATTCGGTGTTTTATCGTGGGCAACGCTATCTGTAGTGTACCTCTTTGGTCTTTTGATGATGGTGGGTGGAATGCTACATTTGCTGGCATCATTGACCTTATTTAAATCTAACTCACGCTGGTTCTTTGCTTTATTTAGCATGTTCTATTTCTTGGCAGGTTATTTTACCTTTAGCTCACCAGACAAAGCCGCCTTTGTGCTGACCACATTACTTTCGGTATTCTTGCTGTTTGCTGGTGGGGTAAGGATGGCTAATGCCTCGATGCTGACCATGATGCCAGGTTGGAAATGGTCTTTTGTGTCGGGATTGCTGACTTTTGTGACAGGTATATTGATCATGTTTAGCCCAGATGCTCCTGTGTGGGTTTTGGGGTTGTTTTTAGCAGTGGATGTGCTTTTTCAAGGTATCAGCTATTTGAATCTTGCTTATGTGATTGGACAACTACCGACCAGCTCTACGACAGTAGAATAACCCACTATTTATTGTGTGATTGAAGGAATTTATGATGTCTCGTGTTGCTCGTTACCATGCCGACCGTACCAACCAAAAACTTTATTTTGCTCGTTTGGCTTGCCAGCAAGCCGAACAGACTGAACATGTGCAGCAAGTTCAGGCATTACGAGAATCAGCAGTATTTCATTTGCAGGGTGCAGTGTTGGCATTTTTGCAGGAATTGGTACGTTATTATAAACTCAATGAATTGCGTCCAACTTTACAAAATGTTGAACAACACATGGCAGAGCGTGGGCAGGTTTCTCCAGAAATTCAGGTACTCAAAAGTTTGGCTCAGGATAGCTTTTTGGCAGAGCTCAATCGTGCGTACCGTATGTGCCAATATGCACCTGAGCCGAGTAGTCCAGCACCTGAAGATGAAACGTCATCCAATCTGATTATTAAAGTGACGCAGAGCCCACAAGCTTGGTTACCTGATACCCAAATTTTACGAGAATGGCACGGCGAACTGGTACAGTTGATTGACGGTTTTCGTAATGAAATGGTGGAATTTTAACAATGAAACAGGTTTAAACCTTGAAATTTTTCGGTTCAGTGCACATTATAGCGATATAGTGCGTAAAATAGAGCGTTAGAATTGCAATGATGATATTTCAGGAGGTTGGACATGTCAGCAGCTGAAGGAATAAAAGATTTACTCGATGCACATGAAATGGTATTGGAGCTGGTTCAACTCGAAGAAGGCGTGATGGCTTTACGTGCGGCAGGTTCAGAGCAAGAGCCATTGGTTCGAATTGAGTTTAATGACGAAGTGCGTAAGATTTTGGGTGAGCATACAGGTGTGGTTGCACAGCACATGATTCAGGCTGCGATTTATGGCGTGATGGAGCAGCAGATGAATCGCTGGCATGCCCACGTGGTGGATGATAAACCACAATTTTATAGTTAATTGCTGATAGGCGAGAGATAAGCACATGTTGATGTGCTTTTTCTTTGGCATAAAAAAACGACTCAAGATGAGCCGTTTTTTTATGGAAACTAAAATTATTTGATTTTAGCTTCTTTGAAAATTACGTGCTGACGAATTTTCGGGTCAAACTTTTTGATTTCCATTTTTTCAGGCATCGTACGTTTGTTTTTAGTTGTGGTATAGAAATAACCTGTACCTGCACTAGACACTAGGCGAATTTTATCACGCATGGTCGTAACTCCTTAGATTTTCTGACCTTGAGCACGTAGGTCTGCAACAACCTTTTCAATGCCCAATTTGTCGATAATACGCATACCTTTAGTGGTTAAACGAAGACGTACAAAACGCTTTTCGCTTTCTAACCAAAAACGGTGGTGATGCAGGTTCGGCTCGAACCGGCGCTTGGTTTTGTTGTTTGCGTGCGATACGTTGTTACCAACGATAGGACGCTTGCCGGTAACTTGGCAAACCTTAGACATGGTGAACTCCATTAATTAAGCCCAACAATAAATCTGATTGTAAGGCTTGTCAGTATGTAAAACAGTGAAAGCATTTATAAGGGGCGTTTTATACCAAAAAATAAGCTAAAATACAAGTTCACGGTGGAAAAAATAAACATATTGCTGCTTGATAGTTTATGTCTTAATCAATCGGGCGGCTTGTGTGCTATGGAAAGCAATCAATTCACCCGATTGTGTTTGGATACAAAATTATTTTCGCAAGAACGTTTTGTAGATGATTTTATGAATCGGTTTGTTAAACGGCGGTAAAATCATCTTAAACGCATAGAATTTGGGTTTTGACATCACAGAGCGTTCATGTGAGAAGCTAAAGAAGCCTTCGGGGCCATGATATTTGCCCATACCAGATGCACCAATACCACCAAATGGCAAGTCATCTTGTGCAACATGGGTGAGTACCTGATTGTTGCCAAAATGCCCTGAATGAGTGTGTTTTGCGACATAGCTGGTACGTTCTTTGTCATAGTCGAAATAGTACAATGCTAGAGGACGTGGGCGTGCATTGACGAAATCTAATACATCATCAATATCATCGTATTCAAAAATAGGAATGATTGGGCCAAAAATTTCATTTTTCATGATCTGCATGTTGGGTGAAACATTGGTGAGCAGTGTTGGTGCGATTTTACGCACATCCGTTAAATCTTCATTTTTCGGGTTAATGTGAATGACTTGTGCACCTTGGGCGGTCGCATCTTCCAAATAGCCTTGTAAGCGGCGATACTGTTTGTCATTAATAATCGAGGTGTAGTCATTATTATTTTTGAGTGATGGATACATGGTTTTGACACATTTCTCAAAATTTTGTACAAATTCATGGGTTTTGCCACGTGGCAGGAAGAGGTAATCGGGAGCAACACAGGTTTGACCGCAATTCCATAATTTACCTGCTGCAAGGCGTGTTGCTGCATCTTTCATTGGAATGTCGCTATGGACAATCGCAGGGGATTTGCCACCCAGCTCCAAAAGTACTGGAACGAGATTGTCAGCCGCTGCACGCATGACCGTTTTACCGACTTCGGTAGAGCCAGTAAAGATGATTTTATCAAAAGGCAAATGAGAGAACGCATCCGAGATTGCACCGCCACCATTAATGACCGCTACCATTTCTTGTGGGAAAATTTCTGCCAATACTCTTTCGAGTAGTTTTCCAAGATTTGCCGAGGCACTCGAAATCTTAATCATGGCATGATTGCCTGCTGCCAAGGCACAGATTAACGGCCCAACCGCAAGTAATAATGGATAATTCCACGGTGCAATGATGCCAATCACGCCCAGTGGTTGATATTCAACCCAACCTTTGGCAGGCAGGTGTAAGGAACCAATGTGGCGTTTGGAAGGTTTCATCCACTGGGTGAGATTTTTGGAATAATAGTGCGTTTGCTCAATGCAAGTCAAAACTTCACCAATTTTGGTTTCGGCAAAAGCACGATTACCATAGTCTTTGTTAATGGCTGTTGCGAAGTCATCCTGATATTTGACGAGGGCATGACGCAAACGTGTGAGGTTTTCAATGCGTTCTTGTGCAGTAGGCATTTGGTGGCGGTTATAAGCAATTTTTTGTTGTGTTAAAATATCTTGCATTGCTTGAATATCAGGTGGGATGCTGATGCTGTGATTTGTGGTGCTCATGCTGGCTTGCCAATGGGTGAAATTAAAGATAGGTTATTTTTAGAGTAAAAACTCTAAATAGTCAAGTCGTGCGTACGATCAATATGCTATCAGTCATGCGTATAGTGAAAATAGTTGTGAATTTATGATTGATATAAATCATTTTTTGGTGAAAAATTCATAAAAATGGAATGGGATTAACTTGAGGAAAGGCTTTTGAAAATATCAAAAACCAAGGAAAGAATTTTACAGGCAAGTTTGACGTTGTTTAATGAACAAGGTGAGCGTGCAGTGACGACCAATCATATTGCAACCGCACTGGGTATGAGTCCGGGTAATTTGTATTATCATTTTCGGAATAAGCAGGACATTATTAAGGAATTATTCGGTCAGTATCAGCAAGAAACATTAAATTTATTGCAGTTACCGCAAGGCAGGGCATTAAATGCCAATGATAAAATTCATTATTTCCAAGTGCTAAGTCAGCAATTATGGTCTTATCGGTTTTTGCATCGTGATGTGCATCATCTGATTGATTCAAATCCTGATTTTAAGTATTTATATCCGCAATTGGCGGGGCAAGTGATGCAGCAGGGACAAAAAATTTATCAAGGTTTTGTCGATGCTGGTCTGATGAAGATGACGACATCTGAGATCGAAGCATTAATTATTAACTTATGGATTGTGCTAACCAACTGGGGTAATTTTCTGTATATGTCTGGGCATTTACAGAATGATCAGCAATCGGAGCAATGGGTGTGGCAGGGCTTACGTCAGATGGTATTCTTGGAAGGTCCGTATCTGGTTGGTGAAAGTCGAGAAACCTATGAAAAATTGCTCGAAAGTATGGGGGCATCAAATTTATTTGCCAAATTGTCCCATACCGATGCCGAAAATCAGCTAAACTAGCATGTTTTTTTAAAAGATTAACTGTGACAACTGAACATGAATATGACGACTGTAAATACAGCAAGGTTGCTAATTACCTGTGAAGATCGCTCTGGTATCGTACAGGCAGTATCAAGTTTTTTATATCATCAGGGCGCCAATATTACTGCGCTAGATCAATACGCTACCGAAGCACAAGGTGGACGATACTTTATGCGTGTTGAGTTTGAGTTAGATCATTTGGCCAGTCGTCAGGATGCGTGGGTTGAAACTTTTCAAAAAAATGTCGCAGATAAATATGCGATGCAATGGCGTTTAAATTGCGTTCGTGATGTCAAAAAAGTCGGAATTCTGGTGTCGAAAGTCGATCATGCTTTGCTGGAATTATTATGGCGGCATGCAAGAGGCTCATTGGCTTGCGAGATTACGCACGTGATTTCCAATCATGAAGATTTGCGTGAATCAGTAGAAAATTTTGGTATTCCATTTACCGTGATTCCTGTGAACAAAGATAATAAAGCAGAAGCCTATGCCAAAATTGATGACATCATGCAGGGAAATGATCTATTGGTGCTGGCACGTTATATGCAAATTTTGAGTGAAGAATTTGTTGCCAAATGGGAAATGAAGATTATCAATATCCATCATTCATTCCTACCTGCTTTTGTTGGTGCAAATCCGTACAAACAGGCGTATGAAAAAGGGGTGAAGCTGATTGGTGCAACAGCCCATTATGTTACCGCTGATTTGGACCAAGGGCCGATTATTGAACAAGGCGTGGAGCGTGTTAGCCATAATTATAATATTGAACAGCTTCGAGAGCTGGGTGAAGATGTAGAGCGAAATGTATTGGCTCGTGCAGTGAAATGGCATCTTGAGGATCGTATTATTGTTGATGGTAATAAGACGGTGGTATTTGACAAGTAATCTCTACTGGTGCAGTGAATGAAAAGCACAGTGAATTTTGCACTGTGCTTTTTTTTAGGTCTGACTGAAATAAAAAAGTTGAAAATGAAAGCAATTCTCATTTATAATCTGTGATATTAAATTGATATATCCGATGCTGTGCATTGGAGAATATGATAATTGTCAATTAGGACTTTTTGAATGGGTCAAATTGCTGTGCTGAAATCTCCCAAACCATTATCAAAGCTGCAAAAAGTGGTGGCTGTACTCACTGTGGTTGCGATAGGGCATGTTAGTGCTTTATACGTATTGGCACAGATGAAACCCATACAGCTTAAAAAAATTGAAACGACTAAACCGATACAGGTCAAGTTTGTCAAGATTGTTGAACCACCAAAACCGAAACCACCAAAACCTGAGCCGCCGAAGCCCAAAGAACCACCGAAGCCTAAAGAGGTAAAAATTGTTGAAAAACCTTTGCCACCCAAAAAAGTGGAAAAAGTTCAGCAAGTCAAGGCAGATATTCCTCAGGAAAAATTGGTCACAGACGTACCGCAACCAGAAGTGAAAGTGGTCACAACACCTGTTGTGGTGGTGAAAGAGGATGTAAAAGAACCTGTTGTGCCCAAAGTGGATACCACAACACCTCGTCAAGTGGATGCCAATACGGTTGCGTGGAAGCGTAAGCCTAAACCAAAGTTGGTGGAAAGTGATTTGAAATGTGTGAGTAGCAATATGATTGTTATTCGTATGGATGTTGATGTCAAAGGTAATATCAAGGCGAGAGCCCTACAGAAAAGCGGTTGTGACAAAGTGGATAAAGAATTTGTACGTGCGGTACAGAGTGCACAGCTTTATCCATATCTGGAAAATGGCATAGCAGTGCCTTTTTACGCTGACCAGTCTTTTGCATTAAAGTAATCCGAAATTAGAATTGAATTATTGAAGGAATCCGACGTATGAACTTTTCAGTCTATTGGCAACATGCTGATGCAGTGAGTAAAACTCTGTATTTCATCCTATTGGCAATGTCGATTGCAACATGGACAGTCTTTATGATTCGTCTATTGGGTACAAAGCAGATTAAACAGCAGGCGGAGCAGCAACTTAAAACTGCGGTTGAGCGTTTAAAAAGTCGAATCAGTCCATTGGCGTATGATCAGCGTAAAGCTGCGGCAGAGCAGGCATTGTTGCAACAAATTTCTCGTGAAAAAGCCAATGCAGACAAAGGTGTAGCGGTATTGGGGACAATTGCTTCAATTGCACCATTTGTTGGTTTGTTTGGTACAGTTTGGGGGATTTTTCATGCTTTGGTTGCTGTGGGAACAAGTGGTCAAGCAGGTCTATCACAAGTGGCTACTCCTGTCGGTGAAGCTCTGATTATGACAGGTTTGGGGCTGGCGGTAGCGATTCCTGCGGTATTGGCTTATAACATTTGCGTCCGTCAAAACCGTACTTTATTTAATTTGTTGCAAGACCATGCTCATGGTTTGTTGATTGATACTATCTTACCTGAGCAAAAAATACAGGCTATTGCCGCTGAGCACAAGGCTGCGACAAATGTACAATATGCTGGAGGTCAAGCCTAATGGGTTTTTCTCTTGGAGAAGATAATGAACAAGGCATGACGGAAATGAACTTGATTCCGCTCATTGATATCATGCTGGTATTGATGATTATCTTCCTTGTTACCGCAACGGTGGCGAATCCGTCGATTCCATTGACCTTACCTAAAACCACAGCTCAAGTACAACCAGCACCACCACTCGAACCGATTGTGATTAGTATTAATAAGGATGATCAGATAGCGTGGAATGGTGAGATTGTGAGCTTGCAGGTTTTGGCACAGCGTTTTGAGGAAAAAGGTCAATTACCTCAAAAACCAGCGATTCATTTAAAAGCGGACAAAGCATCGAAGTATGATGCAACTGCACAAGTCATGTCTCGTGCTAGTGAAGCAGGTTTGGCTGACATCGCTTTTGTGAGTGATAATTAAGGTGTATTATCAGAAATAAGACAGCCCAATAAGGCTGTTTTTTATTGTGCTCGAAAAAGTTCAGGATAGTTGAATTGCAGTTTTTTCAATTTGGGTGGGATCGAAAAATGACAATAACCTTGTGTGGGATTGCGAGCATAAAAATTTTGATGGTAATCTTCGGCAGCGTAAAACATCGGTGCAGGGGAAAGTGCTGTGACGATATTTAAACCATCGGTTTGCAGCTGGCTGATTTTTTGTGTTGCCTGTTCTCGCTGTTGTTCATTGAGATAGAAAATGACCGAGCGATATTGTGTACCAATATCATTGCCTTGGCGGTTTAATGTGGTTGCATCATGCGTGGTAAAAAATACATCCAGTAATTGTGAAAAATGGATTTGTGTTTCATCAAAATCAATACGAATGACTTCGGCATGACCTGTCGTACCTGAGCAAATTTGCTCATAATTTGGGTTGCTTTGCTGTCCGCCTGCATAACCACTTTCGACTTTTTTTACCCCTCGAACGTGCAGAAATACCGATTCGGTACACCAAAAGCAGCCACCACCAAAAATTGCCTGTTGCATATTGTTCCCCTATTTAGCACAGGTTATCTTGCTTTAAATATTGGGCAAAACGAAAGGCGATTGCCCCTTTTTCACTGAGATGGTCGCTATATTCAGTCAGCACAAATTCATCTGGAATGGCTGGATAGAAAGCATCACCCTGCACGTCTAATTCAATGTGGGTGATTTCCAATCTATCGGTAATCGCCAAGGTTTGCTTAAAAATTTCCCCGCCACCGATAATAAACAGTGATTGTTTTTCGACCAGTTCTAAATCAAAAATGGCTTGTTGCAAAGCATCCTCAATCGAATGAGCAACTTTGATGCCATCAGCAGACCAATGGGTATCACGAGTAATCACCCAGTTTATGCGGTTAGGCAAGGGGCGACCAATGGATTCAAAGGTTTTTCGCCCCATGATAATAATGCCATTTTGGGTGATTTGTTTAAAATGCTGGAAATCTTCGGCAATATGCCACGCCATTTGGTTGTCTTTGCCAATGCAATGCTTTTGGTCAAAAGCCACGACATGCACGACTTCGATATTTTGATATGCCATGATGTTATCCTTAAACCGCAACTGCCGCTTTAATCGCAGGGTGTGACTGGTAATCTACAATTTCAATATCTTCAAATTTAAATTCAAAAATATTGTCAATGTCTGGATTGAGTTTTAATTGACATAATGACAAAGGTTCACGGCTAAGTTGCTGTTTGGCTTGTTCAAAATGATTGCTGTATAAATGGGTATCGCCACCTGTCCAGACAAAGTCACCCACACCTAAACCACAGACTTGAGCGACCATGTGGGTAAGTAGGGCATAGCTGGCGATATTAAAGGGTACACCTAGAAATACATCGGCACTGCGTTGATAGAGTTGGCAGGAGAGTTTGCCATCTTGTACAAAGAATTGGAACAGGGTATGACAAGGCGGTAATGCCACTTGTCCAGCTTCGTTCGGATTCCAACCTGATACGATGAGTCGTCGAGAGTTTGGGTTGGTTTTGATTTCGTTGATGAGCCATGCAATTTGGTCAAAACCATCTTGATGGTATGTACCATCTGCTTTTTGCGTTGCTCCAAAGTTTCGCCATTGGTGTCCATAGACTGCACCGAGTTCACCTTCAGGGCGGTTAAAGCGTGCGGTTTGTTCTGCGGTTGCCCATTCATCCCAAATCGTGACTTTGTTGTCCTGTAAGTATTTGACATGGGTATCCCCTTTGAGAAACCATAACAGTTCAATCGCAATAGAACGAAAGTGTACTTTTTTGGTGGTGAGTAAGGGGAAGCCTTGGTTTAAGTCAAATCGCATTTGATAGCCAAATACTGAGCGTGTGCCTGTGCCTGTACGGTCAGATTTATCACCACCGTGTTGTAAAATATGCTCAAGTAGGTTGAGGTAGGTGTGCATGGTGATGTTCCAAAGCCAGGCAAAAGGACACAATATAGTAACTGAAAATGCGACCCTAAACATAGAATAATTGTTTATCAGTATAAATCTTGTACTATGATAGATACCAATGCTATATATCTTGAGAGAATAATATGGAAATCGCAAAAATTTTCCAAACGGGACGTAGTCAGGCTGTTCGCTTGCCGAAAGCATTTCGTTTTAATACTCGTGAAGTGGTAATTAAGAATTTTGGACAAGGGGGTATTGTTGCTGCTTTTAGATAATCCTTGTTCTTGCTTATAGATTAGCAATAGGTCAGGTTTAATATGGCATTCCCTGTAACCTTTCCAGTTTCCGATAAGGTCATGGTCGCAATACTTTCCATCCAAAAATTGCATGCGTTGTAGCAAGCCGACAACATAACCAAAGTCTACAATATCCTGTGGGCTTGCCTTGAGTAGCTTTTTAAAGTCTTTTTTGAATTGATTGCTATAATCCAAAATCAGCATTTAGGCTCGTCCATTTGTCGCATGAGTTCATCAAAATCTGTTGCTCGTGTGCCGTGTCCTGCTTCTAATTCGGCAATAGCCGCTTGTGTTACAGTATTGGGTACTTTCGGGGTAAAAGGTAGCTGCTGCTCATTCGCTACACTGATGAGCATCAAACGAATAGCATCCGATAATGATAACCCCATCGCATTCAATGCCAGTGTAGCACGGTGTTTTAAATCGCTATCAATTCTTGCTCTAACGTAAGTATCCATAGATAAGCCCTCATATCATTTTTGTATTATTGTAGTCACAATGTGGTACATTATCAATATCTGCAGTGGTCTCATGTGTGGAGTTGCATCAATATCGTGCAAGATGGGTTTGGGGCATCAAACTGCCCCCAAGTGTTATTTCACTTGCCAATCATAAATTTTCTTTTGATAGGCATACCAAAACATCCATAAGCCGATAATAATCATTGGTAAAGTGAGGAATTGTCCTTTACTCATCCAGCCGATGAATAATAAACCATTATCAGGTTCACGGAAGAACTCAATGCTAAAGCGTGCGATACCATAACCGATCAGAAACACTGCCGAGATGGCATAGCGAGGACGAGGTTTTGAGCTAAACCACCAGAGGATGATAAACAGAATTAAGCCTTCGCATAGGGCTTGATACAGTTGTGACGGATGGCGCACCAGCCCCAGTGGGTCAGTTGGGAAAATCATGCCCAAAGCAAAATTGGGGTCAGTCACTTGGCGACCATACAGCTCACCGCCGATAAAGTTACCCATGCGACCAAACATTAAGCCCGTCGGGACGCAAGGGGCAATAAAATCCAGCGTTTCAAACCAGCTTTTTTGATATTTACGACACCAGAAAATCATGGCAAGCATGACACCGATAAAACCACCATGAAAACTCATACCACCCGTCCAGACCTGAAATAGCCATAAGGGATTGGCGAGGAACTGCTCAAAGCCATAGAAAAATACATAGCCGATACGTCCACCGAGAATGACACCTAATGCACCATAAAAGACAAGGTCGGATACCATATCGGCATTCCAGTTGTCACGTTGCTTGGCTCGATAGCTGGCAAATCCCCAAGCAAATAAAAATGCCAAGAGGTACATTAAACCGTACCAATGTACTTTGATTGCACCTAAATCCAGTGCAATCGGGTTAATATGAGGATAAGTCAGCATTGATTTTCCTTGAAAATGTTTATTTTGCGGTGATTGTAGCGGAATTTTGGCAAAATGTTGTACATTCCATGTGTAATGTTTTAGGAATAAAAAGATGTGTATCGTGGCTTTGGCGTGGCAAGTATTGGATGATTGTCCATTGTTGCTGATTTCCAATCGGGATGAATTTTATCATCGTCCTGCAACAGCATTGGCAAAATGGCAGGATAGTCCGATTTATGCAGGGCAGGATTTGGAACAAGGGGGGACGTGGCTTGGCGTGACGCAAGCAGGACGCTGGGCGGTGGTGACCAATTTTCGTGATGGTACGGATAAAACCCAATATCCCACTTCCAGAGGCGATTTAATCAAGGATTTTTTATTGTCCGATTTAACGCCAATTCGTTTTGCCCAAGACTTAGAGAAAAAACAATGTGATTATGCAGGTTTTAATCTGATTGTGGGGACAGCCGAGCAGGCGGTGTATATGAGCAATCGCGGTGAAGCGCCGCAGGTTTTGGCGAATGGAGTCTATGTGGTCTCCAATGGTTTAATGGGCGAACATTGGGAAAAAACCAAGCATTTACGCAAACGCTTTACCCAAGAGTTATTACCGATGCTGCAACAAGCCACGACAGCAGAAGCAGATTTGGAATGTGCAGTGTGGGATATTTTACAAGATGAACGCAAGATGATTCCCGATTTGTTGCCGCAAACGGGGATTAGTCAGGAGATGGAAGCGTTATTGTCTTCGACTTTTATTCAAAGTCCGATTTATGGGACACGTTGTTCTAACTTCCTACGTATGACCAACGATAAAATATTTTGGTTAGAAAAAATGCAGCAGGGCGCAATGCAAGGACAGGTACAACGTTTATGCTTGCCCGCAGTGTTTGAAGCTGCCAAATAAAAAAGGTACTTCGTTAGCGAAGTACCTCTGGTCGATCAAGGCTTAAATGCAGATTTAAGCAGTTTTGTCTGCTAACAACACGCCACCATCTTTACGCGTAATCACGGCCAAAGCTGAACGTGGCAAGGCTTTGGAATTGGCATCGGTTTGGCTGGCTGGCCAGTGGCTAATAAAGCCATCTTTACGGTTGCCATTTTCACCTGGGTGCTGAATGCTGACAAACATGGTTTTTAAGTCTGGAGTATAAGCGACACCAGTAATTTCGGCTTCGAGTGGTCCTGTAAGGAAACGTGCCAAATTGCTACTGGTTGGTTGTGCCCCCATATATGTGGTGACATTGCCGACTTTTTTCGCAGCACCATCACCAACTTTACCTGGTAAGGCCACCAACATCATACAGTTGGTACGTTTCAGATATGCACCATCATCGGTTTGAATCCATAGCACCCCACGTGGGTCAAACATCAGACCATCTGGACTAGAGAAGTCATTGTCTGCGGTTAAACCAGATAAGTTCGCTTCGGTGAGATCGTAAGGTGCACCAAACGCAAAGATATCCCATTGGAAGCTCAGTGCAGAATGGTGATCTTTATCTTCTCTCCAGCGAATCACATGACCGTTCGGGTTGCCATCAAGCTTACCATCGGCATTGTTGTCGTAGTTACGTGGGTTGGCGGCATCAACAGGCTGTTTCGTACCACGGTTCGCAGCATTGCTGTTGGTGAGGGTTAAATACACTTCACCTGTAATTGGGCTGGTATTGACCCATTCTGGGCGATCCATTTTGGTTGCACCAACGCTATCGGCAGCAAGGCGGGTAAAGACCAAGACATCCGCTTGGCTGGCAAAAGGATAGACTTTATTTGAAGCATCTAAGCCGTTTTTGCCATGTGTCAATTCAATCCATTCACCACGACCGTCAGCATTGAACTTGGCAACATATAAAGTACCGTCATTGAGATATTTATCGCCTGCTTTTAGACCTGCATTGGCATCGGCATCGCTCCACACGGCTTTAGAGACAAATTTATACACATATTCGCCACGTGCATCATCTCCCATATACATCACCACAGGCTGACCTGCTTTCACGGGTGCATAGCCACAGTTTTCATGGGCAAAACGACCCAATGCCGTGCGTTTGGCTGGGCGGCTGCTTGGCGCTAATGGATCAATTTCGACAATATAACCAAAGGTATGGTAGGCATTACGATAGTCTTCTACAGCGCTATTGCCCGTAACTGCACTATCCCAACGGCTAAATTCATCCGCATAGCTTTCATCGGCTTTGTTTGGGCTGTGCCATAAGAAGCCACCACCTGTTCCACCTGCTGCTAGACCATAGCGTTTAAAGCCAGCATCAATGGCTGCACTGACTTTTTTGTCATCGCCATGGGCACGAGCAAAGACATTGAGGAAGTTTTCTTCTACGGTGAGATACGTGCCCCACGGTGAGGTACCGCTACCACATTGGTTGTTAATACCACGAGTGGTTAAACCTTTAGCATCGTATTTGGTTTTGAGTAAGTCCGAACCTGCGGCAGGGCCTGTAATATCAACCACAGTGGCACTGGTAATACGGCGGTTAAATTTCGAATCTTTGACCAATTCGAATTGACCATTGGCGGCACGTTTCACTTCAGAAATGGACACGCCGTGACAGTTAATTTCACGGCGGACATCTTGAGCAAGACGTTGTTGCGCATAAATCGTGCCTTTTTGTGCAGCGATTTCGGTGCTATACATGCCCAATTGATGTAAACGTGCTGGCTCGACATATTCGTGGTTAATCGCCAATAAACCACGTTCAGAGCTATTTTGATCTAATTTGCCATCTTTTAGACCATAAAACCATAAGCCATCATGATTGTCACCAATACGGTATTCATAAGACTCACCTGCACGCTCAACCGTATCGCTCCAATCTTCTAAACCACTGTTAAAAGGTGTACCCACAGGCAGGAAGGTTTGCACTTGGTATTCATCTGGGACAATGACTTTGTCAGCTTTGCTATGCGGCACAGCTTTAAAGTTAATCGCCTTTGGTGCAGCTAAGTTTGGTTTTGCTGGAGTTGGATTCGGTGTGCTATTGTCATGATTATCGTCATCATCAGAACAACCAACCAAACCAGCACTGCCTAACATCATGGCTGCGGTCATGCCAATACCACCACGCACGACGCTACGGCGGCTCATACGTGCACTTAAAATTTCATTAAAATGTGGATTGTTGGATGAGTTTGAATCTTCAATATGTTCAACTAACTGATGTTCTGAGTTCATATTTTTTCCTAGCAATGTTGCGGGGTGAAAATTAAAGTAATGCTCATGCTAGAGTGGTAATATGACGATTGTATGAAGTAATCATGACGGTATGATGATGTGTTTATATTGTAATAGATTGATAATTAAGTAATATTTGCAAAAAGCATTGTAATGGTTCAAACTTTTATGCGTTAAGGTGATGGTGTCTGTTGCGTGAGTAAAACTCGTCCCAATACCACGCCAAGTTCAAATAATAACCACATCGGAATGGCAAGTATCAGCATACTTAAGGCATCGGGTGGGGTAACAAACATGGCGACAAAAAAACAGCCGACAATGATATAGCGGCGTTTTGCCACTAAGGATTCAATCGTGACAAAACGCCCTAAAATCAGCATCACGGTCGCCACGGGAATTTCAAAAGTAATGCCAAAAACCAAAAATAATTTTAAGCAAAACCCCAGATAGCTATTAATGTCGGTCATCGGTGCGACAGAGTCAGGAGAAGCTTGGATAAAAAAAGTCAATATTGCTGGTAATGTGATGAAATAGGCAAAAGCAATGCCTGCATAAAATAAAATAATACTCGATAGTAAAATCGGTAGGGCAATTCTCTTTTCAGTTTTATACAAAGCTGGGGCAAGGAACTGCCAGATTTGATATAAAATAAACGGCATGGCGAGAATCAATGCCATATAAAAATTAAGCTTAAACGGTGCCATAAAGGTTGCGGTAACATCGGTGGCAATCATGGTGGCATGTTCTGGCAAACGTCCACGCAAGGGCGAAGACAGCATTTCATACGTTTGGTTGGCATACGGTAGCATGACAAAAAATAAAGCAAGAATTAAACCGACACATTTAATAAGACATTTACGCAATGCGATTAAATGTGTCGTAAAAGGCAGTTGTTCAAGCTCTTCAACAGATTCATTTTTTTCGGTGATAGTGGCAGCTTGAGATGTTGTACTGGTCATGCTGATACAATCTCCTGTTCGTGTGTGTGTGAAATCGGTTGGTTGGGTATCGGGTGATGATTTTGCATCACCGTGAGCGGTACACGAGATGGGTTCGATGCCTCAGGCTGAACAGAATTGCTATCATGAGCATTCTTGCAAAAATAAAAATAACCGCTTGGTGTTGCTTCTGCCAAAGTAGGCATCATTTGAGGTTTGGTCAAAGACCTCTTGAAGGGTACATTGAGGGGCGTTATTGAAATCTTGGTATCGGTATCTACTGTATTCGGTAAAACGGTGTGTTGTAGCATTTTTTGCTGTTGCTGTACTTCCTGTTGAATTTGGTTCAACTGTGTTTGCATATTTTGCTCAATTTCTTTGAATCTAGCGATTTCAAGCTGCATTTTTTCTCGAATCTCGGTGATTTCAAGTTCACGCTCAATATCTCGCTGCACATTGCTGATTAGCATTTTAATCTGTCGATACCACTTGACGGCGGCACGAATCGCATTTGGTAATTTATCCGGGCCCAAGACAATCACAGCAATAATAGCAAAGACCAACAACTCACTTATGCCAAGATTTAGCATGGTGTATCCTCAAACATCATCATACAATTAGCTTTTGACCTGATTTTTGGATTCATTGGCTAATTCTTGGGATACCGCTTGATGCTCGATGAGTTGAGGTGCTTCATCTTCACGAACTGTCTTTTTAAAATCTTTAATCGCACCACCGACATCTTTACCTAAATTCTTCAGTTTAGATGTGCCAAAGAGTAATAACACGACGATTGCAAAAATCAGGACATGCCAAATCGATAGACCTGCCATAGAAAGACTCCAAAGAACATTTAAAAAATAGGACTCTATCTCAACAAATCATGATGACAGTAATATGGCAGAAATATTACAATCTGAAGACTAATGACTAGGAAGATAAGTATGCCCGTAACTTTTGCATCGCTTGTCCACGGTGACTGATTTTATTTTTTTCGATTTTCGCCATTTCAGCACTGGAACAGTTCAGTTCAGGCAACCAAAATAAAGGGTCATAACCAAAACCCTGCTCACCACGTAATTCGGGCAAAATTTCCCCCTGCCAAATACCTTCAACCACAATCGGTAACGGGTCATCGGCATGACGAACAAGAGCCAAAACACAAACAAACATGCCTTGTATGGTTTGTTCATTTTGGCGATAAGCTAATAAATCCTGTAATAATTTCTGATTATTGGCAGCATCGTTGCCATGTTCACCAGCATAACGTGCCGAATAAATTCCAGGGGCGTTATTTAAAATCGGTACAACCAAACCAGAATCATCTGCAATTGCAGCTTTACCTGATTGGCGAGCGGCATGTCGGGCTTTGATAATGGCATTTTCGATAAAACTTAAACCATCCTCTACAGCATCATCAATGCCCAATTGACCTTGAGGAATGATTTTGGTTGCTAGATTTAATTCTGAAAATAGCAATTCAAATTCTGCCAATTTGCCTTTGTTATTGCTGGCTAAAACCAGTTCTGAACCTGACCAGAGGGCGGAATATGTCATACGCTAAACCAAAAGATAAAAAGACAGCTGATAGTAAGGCGATTTACCAATGGAAGTAAAGCAACTACAAAGCATAACAATGTTAATCTGATGATTTTTATCAAAGAAAATATAAGGGAAATATCTTGATACATTGTGTCAGTTTGGCACTATTTACAGGTGATTGGATTGCGGTAGGCTAAAGAACACACATCGAAACACGTGTGAGATAAAATCTAGGACTTTAGGAAAAAAGAGGGAAATAGCCCATGTCACTTAACCCGAAAAAAGCCGTTAAACATTCTGCTTTTCACCGCATTGAGATATTGGCAAGTCGTGCTTGCGGTTGCTTCCAGTGTTTACAAATTTTTAGTCCCGAACAAATCTGCGAATGGACGGATAATGGCAAAACCGCCATTTGTCCGTATTGTCAAACCAACACCATCATTGGTGATGCTTCAAGATACCCGATTAATAATGACTTTTTGATGACAATGCAAAAAAATTGTCGGGCTTAGAGACCATGGCTGTATCGCTGTTCTTCAGATACAATGGCGGCAAGTTGATATATCCACTTTTGCGTCTGTAACCTATTTAAGAACTGTAAACAGCCTATGAACAAGCAACAACTCGCTTCCAAGATTTGGGAATCTGCCAACAAAATGCGCTCAAAAATTGAGGCAAATGAATATAAAGATTATATTTTAGGCTTTATGTTCTACAAATTTTTATCAGACAAAGAACACGCCTTTTTAGCAGCCAATGATTTTAGTCAGGCAGATATCGAAGCACTCACTGAAGAAGACACAGAAACCGTTGCATTTATTAAAGACGGGATTGGTTATTTTATTGCCTATGATAATTTGTTTTCGACATGGTTGAAAAAAGGCAATGACTTTAACGTCGCCAATGTCCGTGATGCACTTTCTGCTTTTTCACGTTTAATCAGCCCATCACATAAAAAAGTATTCGATGGCATTTTTAAAACATTGGAAACAGGCCTAAGTAAACTGGGTGACAACTCAAATAGCCAGACCAAAGCCATCAGTGATTTATTGCAACTGATCAAAGTTATTCCGATGAATAGCAAGCAAGACTATGATGTACTTGGTTTTATTTATGAATATTTAATTGGTTCATTTGCTGCCAATGCAGGTAAAAAAGCAGGTGAGTTTTATACACCGCATGAAGTGTCGGTGTTAATGTCTGAAATCATTGCACATCATTTAAAAGACCAAGAAGAAATCAAAATTTACGATCCAACAAGTGGGTCGGGGTCATTGCTGATTAACATTGGTAGTTCTGTTGCAAAACATGTCAAAGATGAAAATAAAATCAAATATTACGCACAAGAGTTAAAGGAAAATACCTATAACTTAACCCGTATGAATTTGGTGATGCGTGGCATTCTACCTGCCAATATTGTGGCTCGAAATGCCGATACGCTTGAGGATGACTGGCCGTATTTTGATGACAATGATCCGATCAATACCTATGAGCCGTTGTATGTCGATGCTGTGGTATCGAATCCACCATATTCACAGGCATGGGATTCATCAAATAAAGAATCTGATCCACGTTATGCTCGTTTTGGACTAGCGCCAAAAACCAAAGCAGACTATGCGTTTTTACTGCATGATCTTTATCACTTAAAACCAGATGGAATCATGGCGATTGTTTTGCCTCATGGCGTATTGTTCCGTGGAGGTGAAGAAGAGCGTATACGTAAAAACTTGCTTGAAAATAAACATATTGATGCAATCATTGGGCTACCTGCCAATATTTTCTTTGGTACAGGCATTCCAACTGTCATCATTATTTTAAAACAACGTCGCCAAAGTAGTGATGTGCTTATTGTTGATGCATCTAAAGGCTTTATTAAAGTTGGGAAGAATAATCATCTTCAAGCATCAAATATTAAGAAAGTTGTTGATGTAGTTGTACAGCGTAAAGATGTTGAGCAATTTTCTAAATTGGTCAGTTTGAAAGAAATCCGTGAGCAAGGCTATAACTTAAATATTCCTCGTTATGTAGACTCGTCTGCAACAGCAGAAACTTGGGATATTTATGCCACCATGTTTGGCGGTATTCCAAAAAAAGAAATTGATGCACATGCCGACTATTGGAGTGCATTCCCTCAGCTTCGTAAAGACTTATTTACGGACAGCGACACACCTTATGTCGATTTAGCCACGTCAGAAATCAGTCACGCTATTCATCAACATGCTAATGTTCAAACATTTAAAACGCAATTTAATACGGCTTTTGCGAATTTCCGTGATTATTTAAAGGCTGAACTCATTGGCAAGATGCAGACTTTGCATATTGCGCAGCAGGAAAATGTTTTAAGTCGGGATATTTTCAAGCGTCTGGAAAATATTGCTTTAGTTGACAAGTATCAAGCCTATCAAGCCTTGGATGATCAATGGCAAGGTATTGCTGGCGATTTGGAGATCATTCAGTCTGAAGGTTTGACTGCTGCCAAGATTGTCAATCCGAATATCGTCATTAAAAAGAGAGATGGTACGGAGCAGGAAGTTCAAGACGGTTGGGTGGGTTATGTATTGCCATTTGATTTGGTACAACAGCATTTACTCATTGATGAACTTACTGCTTTACAAAGTAAAGAACGAGCTTTAACCGAAGCAAGTGCTGAAATCGAAGCGATTATAGACTCGTTGTCTGAGGAAGAAAAAGACACTTTATTGAACGATGCCAATGAAGCGTTTGTGATTGCACAAGTAACGAAAGCTATCAAACAGGCTTATGCCGATGTAGAAACGCCTGAGACTATTATATTAGGTGATTATTTGGAATTTATTGGGGCTAAGCCTGCTCCAAATAAAGTAGCTAAAGTTAGATTTGTTGAAGATCATCTGGAAGTAAACTGGTCAAGCATAGAAGCCAATAAAGATGGGACGTATGGAGTTGGTAAGGTCAATGCTTACTTAAAGTCTTTACAATCATCAATTACTTTTGAGGAAAATACCTTAGAGGCAACATTAGTAAGAGTTGATGAATTACTTACTTTAGAGAAAGAGTTAAAAGCTGAGATTAAAGCTGATGCCAATGCTTTGCATCTTTTGACTAAAACCACGATTGAAGCACTAGAAGATTCGCAAGTTTTAGAGCTGTTGGAAGCGAAGTGGGTGCAACCGATTGTATCTGCAATTTTGGCGTTACCCAATGAAGTGATTGAGTATTTGACTGATGTGGTACAGGCTTTGGCTGATAAGTACGCAGTGACCTATACCGAAACCACGCAAAAGCTGACTGAAGCAGAAAATAGTCTTGCTGACTTGATTGATGATCTCACTGGTGATGATTTTGATATGCAAGGTTTGGCACAGTTTCAAAGCTTGTTGCAGGGTAAAGCATCATGAATGAAATACAATTTTTGCTCTATGAAGCGGACGAAAAAATAGAAGTCATCGTAAAAGATGAAACTATTTGGGCAACCCAAAAAGTAATTGCTGACTTGTTCGGTGTTGGTGTTCCTGCGATTAGTAAGCATCTAAAAAATATTTTTGAATCGGGTGAGTTGGATGAAGCAGTGGTTATTTCCATTTTGGAAAATACCACTCAGCATGGTGCAATTGCAGGAAAGACACAGACCAAAGAGGTCAAGTTTTACAATCTGGATGCCATTATTTCTGTTGGCTACCGTGTCAATTCGCAAAAAGCTACCAAATTCCGTATTTGGGCAACAAGCATTTTAAAAGAATATATTCAAAAAGGTTTTAAGATCGACGTTGAGCGAATGAAGCAAGGCGAAACAGTTTTTGGCAAGGATTATTTCCGTGAGTTGCTAGAGACAGTACGTTCGATTCGTGCCAGTGAGCGTCGTGTTTGGCAACAGGTGACAGATGTTTTTGCAGAAATTTCTTTTGACTATGATAAAAATTCAGAGGTCACGAAAAATTTTTATGCGACAGTTCAAAATAAATTTCATTTTGCAATTACAGGGCAAACAGCAGCGGAAATTGTTTATAGCCATGCGGATCAAACTAAAGACAACATGGGGCTGACCACATGGAAAAATGCCCCTGATGGGCGGATTTTGCAGTCTGATGTATCCATTGCTAAAAACTATTTATCTGATAAACAAATTAAGCGTTTAGAGCGTGAGGTGTCAGCTTATTTTGATTATGTGGAGCGGTTATTGGAAGATGAAACACTGCTATCTATGCAGGATTTTGCCTCAAGTGTGGATGCATTTTTGTCATTTAATCGTTATCAGATTTTAGAAGGGCATGGGCGAGTTTCACACCAGCAAGCCAAACAAAAATCGATTGGTGAATACAAAGAGTTTAATAAACAACAAAAAATTATCTCTGACTTTGACATGGCAGTGAGCCGAATTAAAAAAGGCGGTGAAAAATGATGAGCATCAATAAATTACTCGTTATAGTAAATAGTTTGGCTAACTTGATTGATGATCTAACAGGTGATGATTTTGATATGCAAGGTTTGGCACAGTTTCAAACTTTGTTAAAAGGGGCGTAATGTGGAAAAGCAAAAATGCCCTGAGGTGAGGTTTAAGGGGTTTGATCGGGGTTGGGGTGCAAAAAATCTAAGTGAATTGGGTGAGATTCAGACAGGTTCTACACCTTCTACAACGGAAGATTCTAATTACAGTAAGCTAGGATTACTTTGGGTAACTCCAACAGATATTAATAGCCAGCTAATTCTAAATTCTGGAAAAAAACTTTCTATAATTGGTAGAGAAAAAGCGAGAATTGTTCCAGCTAACACAATTCTTGTGACATGTATTGCTAGTATTGGTAAAAATGGACTGCTACAGGAAGAGGCTAGTTTTAATCAACAAATTAATTCTTTAACGCCATATGTAGGAAATGAGCCATACTTTTTGTTAAGTCAATCATATTTTTGGTCTGAGCGTATGAAGCAATTTGCTGCAAAAGGTACTATGCAAAT
>SSHE01000072.1 GCA_008017315.1 Acinetobacter sp. | reverse complement strand
GCTCAGGTTGCTGCTGAAGTTGCTGGTAAGGCAGCTTTGGATTACGGTTTGAAAAATCTGGATGTCCTTGTGAAAGGTCCTGGTCCAGGTCGTGAGTCTGCGGTTCGTGCATTAGGCGCAGTGGGTTATAAGATTAACAGCATTACCGATGTGACGCCAATTCCTCACAACGGTTGCCGTCCACCTAAAAAACGTCGCGTGTAAGGAGAAACATTCATGGCTCGTTATATTGGTCCAAAATGCAAACTCTCTCGCCGCGAAGGGACAGACCTGCAACTTAAATCTGGCGTTAAACCTTTTGACGTCAAAACGAAAAAACATGCCAAAGCACCTGGCCAACATGGCGGGGCGCGTGGTGGTAAGCAATCTGAGTACTCACTACAATTACGTGAAAAACAAAAAGTACGTCGTATGTACGGTGTGTTAGAGCGTCAATTTAGTAATTACTATAAAGAAGCTGCTCGTGTGAAAGGTGCAACAGGTGAGAACTTGTTGAAACTACTCGAAAGCCGTTTAGATAACGTGGTTTATCGTATGGGCTTTGGTTCTACTCGTGCAGAAGCTCGTCAGCTTGTATCGCATCGTTCTATTACTTTGAATGGTCGTCGTGTAAACATTGCGTCTATTCAGGTAAAAGCAGGTGATGTGATTGCAGTACATGAGAGTGCTAAACAACAATTGCGTATCAAAAATGCAATTGAACTAGCAACTCAACGTGGTATTCCAGCATGGTTTGAAGTAGATCATGGCAAAATGGAAGGTACGTTTAAGTCTGCACCTGATCGTTCGGATCTACCAGCTGAAATCAATGAAAGCTTGATTGTAGAATTGTATTCTAAATAATCCTTGAGGTAGCAATATGACGCGTACTGCAAACGAGTTTCTCACTCCGCAAGCGATTAAAGTCGAAGCGGCAAGTGGAACCTTGGCAAAAGTAATTCTTGAGCCTTTAGAGCGTGGCTTTGGTCATACTCTGGGCAATGCTTTGCGTCGCATTCTATTATCATCTCTACCTGGTGCTGCCGTGGTTGAAGTGGAAATAGAGGGTGTTGAGCATGAGTACAGTACTTTAGAAGGCTTGCAGCAGGACATCGTCGAGCTCTTGCTGAACCTAAAAGGATTGTCGATTAAATTGTTCGATCAGAACGAAGCATATTTGACATTGGATAAACAGGGTGCTGGTGCAGTTACCGCAGCAGATCTTCGTTTACCGCATAATGTTGAAATTACCAATCCAGAACATTTAATTGGAACTTTGAGTGCAAACGGGCATTTAAAAATGCGTCTGAAAGTTGCTCAGGGTCGTGGTTATGAACCTTCTGATGCACGTTTCCCTGAAGGTGAAACTCGCCCAGTAGGTCGTTTGCAGCTTGATGCAAGTTATAGTCCAATTAAACGTGTGTCTTACACAGTAGAATCTGCTCGTGTAGAACAACGTACCGATTTGGATAAACTTGTGATTGATCTTGAGACTAATGGTACAGTTGATCCTGAAGAAGCAATTCGTAAGGCAGCAACCATTTTGCAACAACAGATCGCGATTTTTGTTGATTTGCAGAAAGATCAAGTGCCTGTAGCACAAGAGCCACGTGAAGAAGTAGATCCTATCTTGCTTCGTCCAGTGGATGATTTGGAGCTTACTGTTCGTTCGGCGAACTGTTTAAAAGCAGAAAATATTTACTACATTGGAGATCTTGTACAGCGTACAGAGGTTGAGCTACTCAAAACGCCTAACCTTGGTAAAAAATCGCTTACAGAGATCAAAGATGTTCTGGCTTCAAAAGGCTTACAACTCGGCATGCGTTTAGATAACTGGCCACCAGCTAGTTTACGCATGGACGATCGTTTTGCCTATCGTAGCCGTTAATTGAGTAGGACTATTCACCATGCGTCATCGTAATAGTGGTGTGAAATTAGGCCGTACTAGCAGCCATCGTAAGGCGTTGTTTCAAAATTTAGCCAATGCTCTAGTTGAGCATGAGTTAATTAAAACAACTTTGCCTAAAGCGAAAGAACTTCGCCGTGTTGCTGAGCCTTTAATCACGTTAGCGAAAAACGATACTGTAGCAAACCGCCGTTTGGCATTTGCTCGTACTCGTTCAGCTGCAACTGTTGGTAAATTATTTACCGTTCTTGGCCCTCGTTACAAAGAGCGTAACGGCGGTTATCTACGTGTGCTTAAAGCGGGCTTCCGTGCAGGTGATGCTGCACCGATGGCTTATGTTGAGCTTGTAGATCGTGAGATCAAAACTGCTGAATAATGATTCAGTAGCCAAAAAGGGTAGCAGATGCTACCCTTTTTTTATGTGAAAATGTATGGGTTTTCTTAGACATTTGTCAGGATTGGCATAAAAAGCATTAAAATTTTCCTAAATTGACATGACAGATTGTCAAATTTGCGTTACATTGCTAAAAAATCATACAACAGGTGTAAATAACCATGGCACAACATATTAATACGCTTATTATCGGTGCAGGGATTTCAGGTATCGGTGTTGCTGTACACATGCAAAAGAATTGTCCACAACGTGATTTTATGATTTTGGAACGTCGTCATCAGATTGGTGGTACGTGGAGTTTATTTAAATATCCAGGTATTCGTTCGGATTCTGATATGTCCACGTTTGGTTTTAATTTTAAACCGTGGCGTGAGGACAAAATTTTGGCACAGGCAAGTGAAATTTGTCATTATTTACAAGAAACCATTGATGAATTTAAATTGGCAGACAAAATTCATTTTCATCATTCAGTGCAGAATGCGAATTGGAATTCAGCAAAGAATGTTTGGGAATTAAGTATTGAAAATCATGGTAATGTAGAGCAATGGACAGCTAATTTTGTGATTGGTTGTACAGGTTATTATAATTATGATCAGGGCTATGCACCGAAGTTTCCAAATCAAGAGGAATTTAATGGGCAATTGGTTCATCCTCAGCATTGGCCGGAAGATTTAGAGATTGCAGGGAAAAAAGTGGTGATTGTGGGGAGTGGTGCAACAGCAATCACGCTTGTGCCTGCACTGGCGAAGCAGGGTGCGATTGTGACCATGTTACAGCGTTCACCAACGTATATTGCTGCGATTCCGTCGATTGATTTTGCCTATAATGCAATGCGTAAGGTATTACCTGAAAGTGTGGCTTATCGTTTGACTCGTAATCGTAATATTGGTATGCAGCGTGCGATTTATAAGTTGTCTAAATCTCATCCTGAAAAAGTGAAAAAATTCTTATTGGCTGCGGTGAGATTGCAGCTTAAAGGTAAAGTGGATATGAAACACTTTACCCCAGATTATAATCCTTGGGATCAACGCCTATGCGTGGTACCAGATGGTGATTTATTTAAGGTTTTGCGTGAAGGTAAGGCCTTTATTGAGACGGATCATATCGAAAAGTTTGTTGAAAATGGTATTCAGCTTAAGTCTGGTAAGGTATTAGAAGCAGATATTGTAGTATCGGCAACGGGTCTGGAAATTCAATTATTGGGTGGTTTAACGGCTTCTGTGGATGGTAAGCCAGTTAAAACACAGGATCACTTATTGTATCAAAGTACGATGGTGAGTGATGTGCCGAATTTTGCACTGATGATTGGCTATACCAATGCATCATGGACATTAAAAGTGGATATTGTGGCAGATTATTTATGTCGTTTATTTAACTATATGGATAAGAATGGTTTGGTAGCCGTTGTTCCTCAAGGTGATGAATCAGCGAAATCTGAAGATAGCTTGATGGGCAGTAATTTAACTTCTGGTTATATTCAGCGTGCCAATCAGATTATGCCACGCCAAGGCTTAAAAGCACCGTGGATTGGGCGTGCCAGTTATTATGAAGACCGTGATGCACTGAAAAATGCTTCATTTAAAGATGGTATTTTAAAATTTAGCAAAGGTTCAGGTAAAACAGTGAAATCTGTAAAGAAGTTTAAATTGTTTGGTTGATTTTTACATTTGTTGTAATAAAACACCACATCTCACAGAGACGTGGTGTTTTGTTTTTATGGATCAAAGGTATGGCTTATCCGTCATCTGGGTTATGTGGTTTTGATACTGGATAAAAATGCACGTAGTGCCGCAGGTTTAAGCGGTTTTTTTAATAAAATAATCCCCATTGCTTTAAGCAATTCTGGTAATTCTGGGTCGGTATCAGCTGTGACCAATGCGGTAGGCGTTTGTTGTATTCGATGGTTGCGAATAAAATCCAGACCATATTGGTCATGGTTTAGATGCTGGTCAATCAGCCAGACATGAATTTCATGCTGTGCCAGAATGTCTAATGCCTGTTCAGGTTCGGTAGCTAAAAAGGCATGATAGCCCCATTTATTCAGTAAAAGCTGCATGGCACTGAGAATGGTCACGTCATTATCTAAACATAGAATATTCAGTGGTTTATGTTGTAGTTTGGCGTGTTGCACGACATGATGATTGGGTTCAATAGGTGCTGCTACAGTGGGTACTTCTAGTATAAAGCATGAGCCTTTACCCACTTCAGACTTGACCTGTACCGTATAACCAAGCTGATGGGTCATGCGTTCCACAATGGCTAATCCCAAGCCTAAGCCTTGTTCTCCCCATGGGGATGTATGTCCACCACGTTCGAATTCATGGAATAATTTTTTCTGTTGTGCTTCGCTAATGCCAAATCCTGTATCGAATACTGCAATGCGAATATGATGGGGTTTGGATGCCGCAGCGAGTACCCCAACAATCACCCGACCAGCAGCCGTATAGCGTAGGGCATTACTGACAAAATTTTGTATGATACGGCGTATCCATTGTGGGTCGGTATCTATCCAGTATTTGGTATCATGTACCCGAAAGATAATTTGTCGTTGTTCGGCAATTGAGCTAAATTGTAGGCGTAAATCACTGAGTAAATCCTGCAAATGATAGGGTTTGCGATTGGGTTTGATTGAACCACCTTCAAGGCGTGCAATATCAAGCAGGGCAGAGAGCATACTTTCCGCTCCAAATAAGGCACGGTCAAGCTGTTCTAGTGTGCGTTTATCTTCTTGATTTAATGTGCTTTGTTCTAATGCTGCACTAAATAATCGTGCAGCGTGCATAGGTTGTAATAAATCGTGGCTTGCCGCAGCGATAAAACGGCTTTTCGATTGATTGGCTTGGTCGGCTTGTAGTCGTGCAGCTTGTTGTTCGACGAGGGCAGTTTTCAGTTGTTGTGTACGCTCACTGACCCGAGCTTCAAGAAAAGCTTCATTTTGTCTAAAGGCAGTAATGTCGGCAAATGTGGTGACAAAACCACCGCCTTCAATCGGTGTCCCTCGCATTTGAATGACTTTACCATCGGCACGGTAACGTTCAAATTCGTGAGCATTGCCTTTACGCATCCAGTTCACACGTTTTTGTACGTGTTTTTCAATTTCACCTTCGCCACATTCGCCACGTTCTGCATTGTAGCGGATGAGGTCGGCAATGGGGCAGCCAACATAAACTAAATCTTTTGGGTAATCAAAGAGTTTAAGGTATTGATTATTCCATGCGACTAAGCACATATTGGCATCCACCACGCTTACGCCTTGTGTCATGTGGTCAATCATGGTCATAATGAGGTTTTGGTTAAAACGTTGCCATTGTGAGGCTTGGTCAAGGATATTGGCGACCTGTCCAAGTGCCAGACCATTATGTAGTAGTGCAGTGGTTAAAAGTGTGCGTGCTGATGCTGTACCAATTGCTCCTGCTAGATATTGTTCGGTAAATCGCCACCATATCCCATTGGCAACTTGTCGTTCATCTAGTAATAATTGATGCTGTTGGGCAAACTGTTCAAAGGCAATTCGAGTATTTTTTTCTCCTGTGATTTTGGCACAGACAGCAATCAAGTCGGTAATGTGTAGTCTAGCAATTTGTGCATTGGGAATCTGTTCATCGTGTAATGAGCTTTGCGTTGGTAAGGGTTTGGTATCATAGAAGAAAAAACTTTCTGCCTGAATTTGTTCGGCTACACTGGGGCGGTAGCGACGTGAGAAAAGGATAAAGCAGAGTGTATTGATACCCAATGACCATAGTACACCATGGGTTAAAGCGGCAAGTGAGCTAAAATTAAATAGAGCCTCAGGGCGTAACCAGTTGAGATTGAATAAGCCCTCGTTGAGTATATGATATGCCCATGTCAAATATTGTTCGGGCAAGCTGCGTAAAATCGTTGGGAATAACAATGTATATGCCCACAGCAAAAAGCCCGCCAATAGCCCAATATAGACCCCTTGTTTGCTGCCGCCACGCCAATATAAACCACCAATTAGGGCGGGGGCAAACTGTGCTACAGCACTAAATGCCAGTAAACCAAAGATGGAAAGCTGGTCAATGTCGGCAAAGGCATGATAAAACAGAAAACCCAGTAGCATGACCACTAAAATGGCAATACGGCGAATGAGTTTGAGTAGTTGTGGCAAACGTGCATCGTGGCGTGACACGATATTCATTTTCCAGAGTGCAGGCAGAATTAAGTCATTACTGAGCATGATGGATAAGGCAACCGAGGAGACCAGTAACATCCCAGTCGAAGCCGAAAATCCACCAACAAAAGCCAGTAAGGTCAGCCATTCATTATTATAGCTCATGGGTAGGATAAGCACGGCAATATCAGGCACAGGTAAGATATTGGCAGAAGTATGTAATGCCCAACTGGCAATGGGAATAATGGCAATAATGGTCAAGATCAGATAAGCACCGAACCAGCGTCGTGCACCTTTAATATAACGCTCATCCTTGAGTTCGACCACGGCAACATGGAATTGACGAGGTAAACAGATAATCGCTAAGGCGGCTAATAGGGTTTGTGTCCAAAAGGAAGGGGGAGTGCCGACTTGTTGTACTTGGTGTAGTGTGCTGAGAATATCGGTTTTAATTTGTTGTATATTATCAGTGGAGGCAAAGGCAAAGAATCCTGCCACAGCCAGTAAGGCAAATAATTTGACAAAAGATTCAAAAGCTACAGCAAGCATTAAGCCACCATGTTGTTCACTATTGGCGATTTGTCGTGTGCCAAATAAAATGGCAAGTAATGCCAATAAACCTGTCAGCATTAACACACCACTGGTCACGGCATATTGATCATTGGTTTGCTCAAGGATAATGCTGCTACTTAATGCGATAGAGCGGAGTTGTAAGGCAAGATAGGGTAAAATGGCAATCACTGCCAAAATGGTGACTAAGGCAGCTAATGCCCCTGATTTGCCATAGCGTGCGGAAATAAAATCGGCAATCGAAGCCACTGCATGATATTGGCGTACACGTCCTAGCCTTTTCCAAATATCATAACCAAACCAAATAAACAGCAAAGGCCCTAAATAAATCGGTAAAAAAATCACACCATCACGTACTGCCGCACCTGTTGCACCGTAAAATGTCCATGATGAACAATACACTCCCAGCGTGAGGCTAAATAAAATCATTCGTCCACGTGGGCTTAAACGGCTGGCATGACGCTCTCCCCAAAAAGCACAGGCAAATAGAATTAAAATATAAGTGGCAAGTACGCCGATAATGAGACTGGCATTCATCCATTCATGACCTTGATGTAATGCCTATATCATACCGCAAGATAGTGGGAATACGACGAATGGCTATACCCATTTCAAGACCAAAGTCTAAGTTACCTTTAGACAACAAATTGGTAATTTGACAAGGTCAGAAAAGATTATACATGTTTAGCAAAATGACCATGGTTGGTCATAAAAAATGAGGAGATTTGAGAATGGATGATGCTCAAGTAAAACGAATTTTAGCGAACCCCAAATTTAAACAAATGGTCAGTAAAAAAGCCACATTGAGCTGGATATTAACCGCCATTATGCTTTTTATTTACGTTGGTTTTATGTTGTTGGTTGGCTATAACAAAGAATTTTTGATGACATCGGTCAGTGGTGGCGTGACAACGATTGGTATCCCATTAGGTTTGGGGATTATTGTATTGTCCTTTGTGTTATGTGGTGTGTATTCCTATATTGCCAATCATACTTTAGATCAGCTCACCGAAGATGCGTTAAAAGAAGTGGCTGCGATTGCACAGGATAAGGGAGCGAAATAAGATGACAGCTCATGCATTGATTCGCAAGTTTGTACTGGCAGCAACGGCACTGTATTCAGGTGTTGCAATGGCAGGCCCAGACCTTGGTGCAGCAGAACAGCAAGCAACCAACTGGCACGCCATTATCATGTTTGCGATTTTCGTTGGTTTTACTTTATTTATTACCAAATGGGCATCGAAAAAAACCACCAATGCGGCTGATTTTTATACCGCAGGTGGTGGGATTTCAGGTTTCCAAAATGGTTTGGCGATTGCAGGGGATTATATGTCTGCTGCATCGTTCCTCGGTATTTCCGCTATGGTGTTTATGTCAGGCTTTGATGGTTTGCTGTATTCACTTGGTTTTATGGTAGGTTGGCCGATTGTTTTGTTTTTAATTGCAGAACGCTTGCGTAACTTGGGTAAATTTAATTTATCCGATGTGGTGTCATTCCGTCTGGAAGAAAAACCAGTACGTACACTGGCAGCAGTAAGTTCGCTGGTAGTGGTGGCATTTTATCTGATTGCACAGATGGTTGGGGCAGGGCAGTTGATTAAACTATTGTTCGGCTTGAATTATAATGTTGCCGTGGTGATTGTGGGTTTATTGATGATGGCGTATGTCATCTTCGGTGGCATGTTGGCAACCACGTGGGTACAAATCATTAAAGCAGTGATGTTGCTTTCTGGTGCAACCTTTATGGCTTTCATGGTGATGAAAGGCGTAGGTTTTAGTTTTACTGAAATGTTCTCTCAGTCGATACAGGTATTCTCTAAAGTACATGATGTTACGTTAGCAGAAGCAGGCAATATCATGGGGCCTGGTAAGTTGGCGGCAAATCCGATTGATGCGATTTCTTTAGGTTTGGCATTGATGTTTGGTACAGCTGGTCTGCCACATATTTTAATGCGTTTCTTTACGGTAAAAGATGCCAAAGAAGCACGTAAATCGGTAGTGGTTGCAACAGGTTTCATCGGTTACTTCTATCTTTTAACCTTTATCATTGGTTTTGGTGCAATTCTATTTGTATCAAATAATCCACAATTCCTTGATGTTGCCAAAATGGCAGTCACGGGTAAACTTGAATTGGTTGGTGGTAACAATATGGCTGCGGTGCATCTTGCTGATGCTGTGGGCGGCGATTTGTTTATGGGCTTTATTTCGGCGGTGGCATTTGCAACGATTCTTGCAGTGGTTGCAGGCTTGACTTTGTCAGGTGCATCCGCGATTTCGCATGATTTGTATGCCAATGTCATCAAAAAAGGTCAAACCACACCTGAATCAGAATTGAAAATGTCTAAAATTGCGACTTTGGGTTTAGCGATTTTTGCCATGATTCTCGGGATTTTGTTTGAAAAGCAAAACGTGGCATTTATGGTTGGTTTGGCATTCTCTGTTGCAGCATGTGCCAACTTCCCAGTACTGGTGTTATCTATGTTCTGGAGAGGTTTAACTACTCGTGGTGCAGTGATGGGTGGTGTCGTAGGTCTGGTGACGGCGGTTGTATTAATTGTATTGTCTAAAGCGGTATGGGTGGATACATTCAAGATTTCGGATAATCCAATTAACCCATTTAATGGCCCTGCAATTTTTGCCATGCCATTATCATTCTTCTGCTGCTGGTTATTCTCTGTGACAGATAAATCTGCACGTGCACAAGCGGAACGTAAAGCATTCGACGCACAATATGTTCGTTCGCAAACAGGTATTGGTATCTCGGGTGCATCAGATCATTAATGGATGTTGTTGCAAAAGGGTTTTTATACCTTAAAGAAGAGCCTTACCATAGTAGATAGTATCAGGTAAGCATTGAAGCATAAAAAAGCCATGTTTGTATAACAAATATGGCTTTTTACATGACTGTCCTGATTTAAGTCAAAGAAATCATAAGGAAAATTACAGATAGTATCGCCACAACGATATTCAGTTGAGCCAGTTTTTTCGGAAAATAGGTGAGGGTTAAACCTACAGGCAGAGCCGCAAAGCTTATCGTGCCCAACCATTGCGATAATCCGATAGATGCCCCTTTCCAGACTATCATCAGCACCGCAGAAAGCGCCAAAATAACCCAGCCTACCATCTGAAATAATCGGGTCTTTTGTGGCGTGACTTTTGCGGTAAAAATATCTCGCTGATGCTTACTCATACTTGCGGCAAGGCTACTAAAAGCAACCACAGAAACACACCATAAAATCCATACAGACATTAATTTTGCTCCTGTGTTGAAGTGGTCTGATTGACTTTTTTCGCTTTAACAGGTAAACCTTGATGACGTTTGAGCTTGTAATAGCCATACAAGAAAATTGCACCCAAGATTAAGCAAATCAGATCAAAACTTGCCACCATCCATTGACCATGATAAATACTACTCCATAACGCACGTCCACCCGTTGCAAAGTTTAGAATTGGCAAAATAAAGAACATTGCAGCAGCGAGTGCTAATTGTTCTAACCAAGCATGACGATGTGGGCGAATTGCAGAATGGATGAACGATAGCAACCACACCATAAAAAATACTTTAATCTCTATCGGTGAGCGTTCCGCAATGTGTGCAGGAATAAAACGATTGGCAGTAAAGTAAGCTGCACATGCAATCGGTAAACCCACAATCGCAGCCACATTTAACACTTCAACCACACGATGACCAAACGGTTTGTAGCCCAGTTTTTGTACATCAGGCGTTCGTTTCACCACCCATAAAACCACACCAGTTGCGATCATCATTGTGCCAAGTACCCCAGACAAGAATAATAACCAACGCAAAACAGAATCTACCCCACGAGCCATGTGCAGCCATGTCACCACAGTATAAATCGCACTAGGTACAATAATCGGGTGTTGTGCATCACTGGCAATCAGTTCACCTGTGACTGCATTAAATTTTAAGCTTGGGGTGCTATTAGAACGGATTAAACTTTCTGCATGGGTTGCCCTAAACTCAATTTGGGCTTCAATAGTATTGGGCTTATTGATGGTAATCGATGCAATAGGATTGTCTTTCCATTGTTGTTGGACATGACTTAATAATGGGAGGATATCCACCATGGTTGCAGCTTTAAGTTGTTGTATTTCTGTCACATTGCTACGTTGCCCACGTTCACGAGATTGCCTTTCGCTACGTTGTCCACGTTCGCCTTGAGCTTGTGGATTTTGTTGGGAGGTTTGCGTTGGTGTCGCTTGTGCAGCAGCACGTTCTGGATTTAATGCTGCAAAAAAATCTTGCCGATCCTTATAAGCCGTATTCATCGCCCATGGCATCAACATATACATCAGTAGTAATAAACCACTAAACGTAATCATAATATGAAAAGGTAATGCGAATACTGCGGTTGCATTATGTGCATCAAGCCAAGAACGTTGTCCTTTAGCAGGGCGGAATGTAAAGAAATCTTTAAAGATTTTTTTATGGGTAATAATACCGCTGATAATGGCGACGAACATAAACATGGTTGCAAAACTAACAATCCATCTTGCCCAAATCCGATCCATACCATACAGTTCAAAATGGAAACGGTACAAGAAACCACCACCACGAGTTTCTCTCGCTTCGAGTTTTTCCCCTGTTTGGGTATTTAAATAAGTTTCTCCACCACGTCTTCGCCCTTCTCCAGGTTTACGAGCCTGTACCGAAAGTGCAGGCTGACGAGCATTGGCAAAACGGATATTCCAGCTTTCAGCAGATTCACCTGTTGCATGAAGATATTTTAACGTATGGTTTAACTGTTGCTGCTGTGATACATTGCTTAGAGATTGATGTAATTCTGGTTTCATCCAAACTGTAATTTCATTCTGGAAAAAACTTAATGTACCTGTTAAAAAAATCGCATACAGTAACCAACCTAATAATAAGCTTATCCATGTATGCAGCCACGACATCGACTGTCTAGCACCCTCACTTTTACCATCAATACGCATGATAAAACTACCTTAATAACCAATACACAAGAGATAAAATAACGATTGGCACAACCACACCCAGCCATGCTTTTAGCGTAGATTGCACCATAAACACCCAAATAAAGACTGCACAATGAATCACAAATGCCAGCATCGTGGCACTCAGCACCGTACTGCCTTTAATGGTTTCAGTGAACATCAGTGCGATACACATCGCAGTAACTGCCGAAAGAGCATACCCTCCCAAAATTGCCAAGATAAAACGAAAAAAAATCATGATCCGATACGGCAACAATGATTTTTGATCTATTTGTGTCTTTTTGGCAGGTATGGTCTTGGTTTGATTAGGCAGTGGTATTGGAATAGCTACATTATCACGCATAAAAAATTCCATAATAAAAGAAATAAAGAAAATGAATATCATTTATATAACGATATTCATTTTAAAATATAAATGTGTTTAGAATGTGAACTTGAGATTTAAATAGTACTGACGACCACGAACATCGCTATATTTGCTCAAATAGTCGAGTGTTCCACTCATATCTACACGATAATCATCGAATAAGTTTTGGATGCCAAAGCCCAATTCGGCAGAATCCACCAATCCTGATTTGGTAGCAAATGGGAGTTTGGCAGTGGCAAACACATCATGATAAATCTGATCGGCAATTTTTAATGTGGTTGCTTTTACACCAGTTTGATTCAGGATGGCATCACCTGTGGTATTGACTTCATACGAACCATAGTACTGACTTGACCAACCAAAACCCCATACATCATTAGGTTTTAAATGTAATGACGCATTGGCACGATGTTTTAGTGGTGCATCAGACACACCACCTAAACCTGTTGTACCCACGACATCAATCACAGGTGTAGCAATCGTTTGTTGTGTTTTATACGTATCAACGTATGTATAACCTAGATTAAATTGTGTTTCCCCGATGGCTGTATCAAATAAGTAGGATAAATTGGTATCAATCCCACTGGTTTTTAAACTCATCGCATTAAACGGTGTGGTATCAATCGACACAACATGACCATTGGCATCACGTTTGACTCGATCGGCATACATATTTTCGTTATCCAAAACATATTGAGCCGTAATGGTTGAAATATTATCATCCTTTTTAATCTGATAATAATCAATGCTTAAACGTAAATCAGGAATAAATTCAGGTGTTAAAACAATCCCAGCATTGATGCTTTTTGATGATTCTGGGGTTAAGTCAGGTGAACCACCAGCAATCGCAATGTATTGACTCACAATATTGCCAGTTTTGGGGTCTTTCAATGAGGTACTTGTGGTATCTGATGAGGTTGTCATTGAAACTTGACTTACTGTTGGCGTAACAAAGCCTTCACTATATGAGGCACGTAACATCATTTGATCGTTTGGTGCAAACTTAAAACCAATCGTTGGGGTAATTGCATCGTATGTCGCCGAGCCGTTATTTTTCCATTCAGTGAGCTTTGATTTGTAGCCTGTCGTGCTATCTACGCTATAAACAGGCGTTTTAGACGATACTTTGAAATCCTCATAACGTGTCGCTAACTGTATATCGAACAACTGAGCAAAAGGAATATTCATGTCAGGTGAAATGACAGGCACATTTAATTCGGCATACATGCTGCTGGCTTGCGATTTACGCTCTGTACCTTTTACCCAAGGATTATCAACATATTGATGGTCGGCAAAGCCTTCGCTTTCGTAGCGGCGATGTTCAATGCCTGTAGCCAGTTTAATGTCACCTGCATACCATGTTGCAATTGGCCCTGTAGCACGTACAGACATATCATTTAAAGTTTGTTGTGTATTATTGTGGGTGTAATGCCAATATTTTTGAATCAAATCGGCAGGTGGCTGTAAGAAATTAATTTTATTTGCTTTGGTGTCTGCATCCCATGCCGCTGCTCTAGGATTGCTTGAACCTTTGCGAATATAATTTTGACGAATATCCGAATGACTCCAAGAATAATCAGCAGACAATAACCATTGTGGTGTTAAATCAAAGGTAAATCCTGTACTGACTTTCTTTTGTGTTGTCTCATAGGTATCCTTGCCCCATGCACCGAAGCTATTGGCAGGCATGGTGTAATTGACCAAAATATCTTTACCAAATGGGTTGTTTGGATTGTTCTTACTCATGGTTACCACACCATAACCGTGC
>SSHE01000100.1 GCA_008017315.1 Acinetobacter sp. | reverse complement strand
TACGTACAGTGGTTAAACTACTGTCTGGTGGTACATCGGTAAACGTTGCCACAATTTCCGCATCTGCTTCGGCAAAAGCAGTTTCAATCGGTGTAAGCAAACCATTGGCATGGACACCTTTATCGGTAATGATTAAGGCACGTTTTGCCCCCAGTGTTGCCAATTCAAAAGGAATATGTTCTAAAGCGGCATTCCCTGCAATCACTTTGACAGGACAAAAAAATTCGTAATATGGCTTTGCCATGTTATGCACTCCGTTTTAAATATGATTGTGCAACCTTGAGGTAAATATTGGTCGCTGTGGTCAATTTGTCTTTAAAGCTCAGGTCTTGTGGATAGGCTTTGACTGCCAGATTTGCCACCAGTTTTGGTAAAATCAGGGCTTCCATTTTGTTTAAGCAACGCACCAGCCGAATCGCATATGACACATCACCATTGACCACCATACGGTCATTGGCAAATGCACGAGCTGTCCCTTCCTGAAAGGAAAAGACCAAAAACGCATGGCTTAAATGCTTAAAAGTCACGGTTAAATCAGGTTTGCCGTTAAAGTCTTTAAGTAGCTTAAGACTATGGTCATCCTGAACTTTGGCAACGAAACGTGAACCATTGGGAAATACTTTCATTGAGAAAACCAAGCCTGCTGGGAATCCTGCAACTTCCTGTTTAATTTCATCATCTACCTGACTTGCCATGACCAAACCACGCCCAATGACATCCATCATTAAAGCGACGTAGGCTTGTTGCAGCGTGGGTTTTACATTTTTTGTAGAAATCACCTGTCTATCCTTATTTCAATCATAATCGCATGTTTTAGAGTAATTACTCTAAATGATTTTTCTGATAACGCAAGCACTTTTAATGTGCTTGTGCGTCGATTTGGCTAAATATCTGTTGTTCCATAATAAATTGCTGACATAAAGCTGCAATTTCGCTAAATGTCGGGCAGGGTGTGATAAGGTCACATAAGCGTACCATTTCCAGACCAGCATAACCACAGGGGTTAATCGTTTGAAAACCATCTAGGCTGCAATCAATATTCAGTGAAAGTCCATGATAACTGCGTCCACGACGGATTTTAAAGCCGAGTGAACCGATTTTCCGCCCCTCAACATAGACTCCGGGGGCATCTGCTTTTGTATAGGCTTCGATGTGATAGTGCTTTAAAATCCATAACATCATATTTTCGGTAAAATTGACCAAATCCCGTACATGCCATTTTAGACGGTTTAAATCAAACAAAAAATAACCGACCAGTTGCCCCTCACCATGCCATGTGACTTGTCCGCCACGGTCGGTTTGTACAATGGGAATATCGGTATTTATCAAGATATGTTCGGGTTTACCTGCCTGTCCCTGCGTGAGGACGGATGGATGTTGCAAGAGCCAAAGTTCATCAGGCGTGTTGTCATCACGTTGTTCGGTCAAACTTTTCATCGCTGCAAAGGTGGCAGCGTAATCTTGTGGAGTCGCAAAGGTTTTGATACAGAGAGAGGAGCTAGGTTGTTCTGCTTGCATCATATCGTTCATTCCATATATCCATTACAGTCGTTCTATACCTTGAGATTTGCCCTGACTTTCTTGTTGTAGTTTTTGGTATTTACGTGTGTAGTAAATAAACTGTCCAATATTGATGATATACATGATTGCCAGTGCAATGAGTAAGGTTTGCATCTTGCTATATAGGGTTTCCCAACCTAAAAAATAATGAAATGCTGCCAATATTGCAGGCAATACAAAAAAATTAATTTGTGTGCCACGGCGTAATTGTTGGTATCTTTTGAGCTGTTCAGCCACTGTTGGGGTGTTTTGCATGATATATCCTTATCCAATACAATCACTTATAGTGCTGTTTTAATTAATGGACATGCAGCTAAATCTGCATATAAAGCATGGACTTGCTCGAGTTCATCAAAGCGTAATTGTGCAGTAATCGAATGATATTTTCCAGAACTTGAAGGTTGGGTTTTTAAAGAATCTGCATCAAAATCCGCAAAATGTTTATTGAGAATATCCAGCACGGCTGTGCGTAATTCATCGCCTGCCAAGCCAATGAGTTTAATCGGGTAATCCATCGGAAAGACCCATAAATGTTCCTGTAATTCACGAGATGGGGTGCGGTCTGTCATGTCATTTCTCTTGTTGAAACGCCCGCAAAAAAGCAGGCGTTTGTTAGAAATCTCCCCTAACCCCTCTTTGCAAAAGAGGGGATGAGGAACATTGTTCCGCAAGGGAATCTATGTAAGTGTATGATTCCTTGCGGAGTACACTCCTCATCCTCCCTTTGAAAAAGGGACTTACACGGCAGTGCCGTTCAGGAGGGATTTTATTAATCATTCTCTAGGAACGAACGCAAATGTTCCGAACGAGAAGGGTGGCGTAATTTGCGTAAGGCTTTGGCTTCAATCTGACGAATACGTTCACGAGTGACATCAAACTGCTTGCCGACTTCCTCTAAAGTATGGTCGGTTGGCATATCGATACCAAAACGCATTTTTAACACTTTGGCTTCACGTTCGGTTAGATTTTCTAACACTTCACGAGTGGCTTCACGTAAGCCCTCCGAAGTTGCAGCATCAATGGGCGAAGTGATATTTTGGTCTTCAATAAAATCGCCAAGATGTGAATCATCATCATCGCCGATTGGTGTTTCCATCGAAATCGGTTCTTTGGCAATTTTTAAGACTTTACGGATTTTGACCTCATCCATATCCAGACGTTCACCTAATTCTTCAGGTGTGGGTTCACGCCCCATTTCTTGCAACAATTGACGTTGTACACGATTGATTTTATTGATGGTTTCAATCATGTGTACTGGAATACGAATGGTACGTGCTTGATCTGCAATGGAACGGGTAATGGCCTGACGAATCCACCATGTGGCATAGGTTGAAAATTTATAACCACGGCGATATTCAAACTTATCTACCGCTTTCATCAAGCCGATATTACCTTCTTGGATGAGGTCAAGGAATTGTAAACCACGGTTGGTGTATTTCTTGGCAATCGAAATGACCAAACGTAAGTTGGCTTCAACCATTTCCTTTTTGGCACGGCGAGCTTTTGCTTCGCCAATCGCCATACGTTTGGAAATGTCTTTAATTTCCTGCACATTTAAGTTTAATGCCTGCTCAATTTCAGCGATTTGTTGTTGATGTGCAATCACGTCTGGACGTACTTTTTCAAGATGAGTTTTGATCGTGGTATCTGCATCCTGAATACAACTTTCAAACCAAGCGAGATTGGATTCATTCCCTGGGAATGTATTGCGGAACACATCACGGCTCATACGACCACGACGGATACTATAACGCATGATTTCTTTTTCGCAGAGTTTGATTTTATCGTGCGTATCACGAATCATTTCAGATACCAAATCAAACAGGCGAGGCGTGAGCTTGAACATCATAAAGACCGATGCCATTTCCTCAAGCTGTGCTTTACCTTCGGCACTATTACGCCCATGCTTGGCCACAATCTCTTTGGTTTTATGCCACAAATCTTCTAGTTCGGTAAAACGCTGACGTGCAATTTCTGGATCTGGCCCAGAGTCACCATCTGCTTCGCTGTCTTCGGTTTCAGCTTCTTCTTCATCCTCGTCTTCATCGAGCTTGACCTCTTTAGTAGATGTTCCACCAGCTTCTTCGCTATCAAGCAGCTCCGCATCTTCTATCACTTCTGGAATATCTTCTTCAGATTCAGGATCGAGGTAGCCAGATAGGACATCGGCTAGGCGACGCTGTGGTTCTTCACTTAAGGTTTCTTTATATTCGTTGAGGACGACTTCAACGGTATTGGGCCAGTAGGCAATGGCATGTAATACATCACGAATCCCATCTTCGATACGTTTGGCGATGTTAATTTCACCTTCACGAGTCAAAAGCTCAACCGTACCCATTTCACGCATGTACATGCGTACAGGATCTGTGGTACGACCGGGTTCGCTTTCTACGGATGCCAAAACGGCGGCGGCTTCTTCTGCGGCGACTTCATCCCCAGCATTGGGGGAGTCTTCCATCATCATATCATCAGATTCTGGAGCGGTTTCATGCACAGGAATACCGACATCATTGAGCATCTGAATAATATCTTCAATCTGCTCGCTTTCGGTAATTGAGTCTGGAAGATGATCGTTTACTTCGGCGTAAGTTAAATAACCCTGCTCTTTGCCTCGGCTAATCAGTGCTGCAACTTGAGAGGTAGGGGAATTCATATCGCTCATCTTAGCTCCACTCTTATCATTAATCTGTGATTTATCAAACCGTGCATCATAGCATAAAAACTCAAGCTAAAAATTTCGTCTCTTGAGTTTTTAAGCATAAATTTTGCACACGCTGCCTTACAATATGGGGGAGATAAAATGGATTTCAAGCAAATAGAGATGATGTATGGTAAATCTATGAATGATTGCCCAATAAAGTTTTCTATTTAAGAATAAAATCATTAAAAATCAGATAAATGATATTTAGTGCTTGACAATTTTTTATGGCAAAGATAAATAGCGGCTAGTGCTCTCATTTTTTGCATTGAGGTAATGTGCGTGGCAAGCCAAGATTTTGAACTAGACGACAGCTTTTCTGATGATGACAACCAGTTTGATGATACTGGTGGCAAAATCAGTGCGAAAGAATCACTGGAAAAACGCCGATTAATTGATGATCTATTGGCACAGCGTCGTTTGGAACGTGAGTTAAAAGAACTGGATTATGATTTTGATGATGATTTTGACGATGAAGAATAATGTCGTATTGAGTCAAAATTCCCAAATTTTTGTATGGAAAACGATATGGTAGCATTAGATTTAGACATCTTGAGTGATTATCTTGATGGTGAAAACAATGAATTTGGTTTGGATTTTGCTGCCACACATGGTTTTTTATGTGCTGTTGCAGTTGGCCCCAAGCTGGAAAATTGGTTGTCTTTGCTGTTTGATGAGCAGGAAAAACAAGTCCCCCAAGCGATTGTTGAGCAAGTTAAACTTTGGTTGGCAGCTATTCAATCGACACTTTTGAATGAGGAAATTATTGAATTCCCGTTTGAAATCGAAGAAGCGGATATTGATTCTAGTCTAGGTGATTGGAGTGTCGGTTTTGTCGATGCGATGTTCTTAAACGAAGACGCATGGTTTTTGGATGAAGTGGAAGAAACATTGGTCGAGCTGACCTTACCGATTATGGTATTTAGCGGCATTGATGAAGAAGATCCACAAATGGAATCATTCCGCCGTAATGGGCAGTTGATGGATGATTTGGCACAAGAAATTCCAGAAAATTTAACCGAAATTTATTTGTTGTATCATGCACCAGCGGAATAATGCTTGATGTTTGGGTGATGTATCCCTTGCCTGTGTTGAGATGGGCAAGGGGTTTTTAATAGAATATTACAACCGTTTACGCTTGGCTGCCACAATTTGTGATTGACGCATACGGAAGCCGTCTTTTTGTTGTGCTGTGGTTTTATCAATACAGTGTAGGCAGGAAACGCCATGTTCATAACTGCTTAAAGCCTGTTCCTCTGGGGTGACTGCCCAGCCGCAAGCATGGCATTTTTCATAAACCCCTTCTTGCAAGCCATGCGTGATTGCCGTGCGTCCATCAAAAACAAAACATTCACCTTGCCATAAACTTTTTTCCGCAGGCATTTCTTCAAGATATTTTAGAATACCACCTTTGAGGTGATAGACTTCATTAAAGCCTTCTTGTAGCAGCAGGGAAGTGGACTTTTCACAGCGAATCCCACCCGTACAAAACATGGCGATTTTTTTGTCCTTATGCTGCTCTAGCTGTTTGCGGACATACTCTGGAAATTCACGGAAACTTTCTGTGTCTGGGTCAATGGCCCCTTTAAATGTACCAATGCTATATTCATAGTCATTACGCGTATCAATTAAAATCACATCATCACGGCTAATCAAATCGTTCCATTCTTCTGGATTGCAGTAATGACCGACCAAATCACGAGGCTTGACTTCCACCCCTAGGGTCACAATTTCTTTTTTCAGTTTAATTTTCATTTTTCGGAATGGTTTATCAAAGCTATCTGATTCCTTGTATTCCATTGCGGTAAAACCATCTTCCAGCAAAAATTGGCGTATGCTATCAATCGCCTGACGATCGCCTGCCACTGTCCCATTAATACCTTCGCCCGCTACAATCAGCGTACCGCACAAATTTATCGTTTTCACCAAATCCAATAGACGTTGTTGTAAATCGGCAGGATTGGCAACTTCACGAAATTGATATAGTGCGGCAACGACCCATTGTGGGTTGTTCGCTGGTGCTGCGACAGGTGCAAGCTGTTCTACAGTAGCGTTCATAAGGATTAACTCCAAGTGGATTGATAGATTCGTGGTTGATTAAAAAAACCAGTGCGGTATTCTAGCGGATTATAAAACATAAAGCGATAAATCCATAAATAAATTATGGGTTATTTGAAAGAGAGTAGTATGTCAGATACGAGCAATAAACCCGCACAGACTGCTGCATTGACACCATGTGCAGGGCGTTGTTCAACGGTTTTTGGCGATAGTGTTTGTCGAGGTTGTCGTCGTTTTAATCATGAAGTGATTCACTGGAATCGCTATACAGATGCAGAAAAAGCGGCAATCTGGCGACGTTTGGATACCCAACTAGACCAGATACTCATACCGATGCTGGTACAGCATGATTTAAATCAAGTCATGCACTTTTTGCAGCATAAGCGGATTCGTTTGATGCCAAATGCCAGTCTGGGGCGAAAGTTATATCATGCGTTAAAACTATGTGAAAAAATGCCGTCCTGTGCTGACGAAAGTGGTTTGGGGGTACAACAGGAACAGATTAAACCGACGTGGAAAGCCTTTGAACAACGTGTATTGGCACTTGCAGAAGCAAGTTATGAGGTAGCATGGTTGCGTGCCAATTTTATTCAGCAGAATATTCAGGATGGAACATAGCTGCAAAGACATTACACATTAAAAAGCCTATGATGATTCATAGGCTTGAGAACGTTAGAGCATCCAATTTTAGGCAACTTGTACAGGAATACAGTTGGCCGTATGGCTCACGGTATTATCAGGGTTGGCATACACAAGGCGAGGTTTGTGCAACTCGGCTTCTTGTTCATCAAAGTTACCAAATGTTGCGATAATAATAATATCGCCAACATCTGCCTGATGTGCTGCACCACCATTGACCGAGATAATACCAGTATTGTCTTCACCACGAATGGCATAGGTGGCAAAGCGTTTGCCATTGGTGACATTCCAAACATGAATTTCTTCATATTCACGGATGCCTGCGAGATCCATGAGTGTGCCATCTATTGCACATGATCCTTCATAATGTAACTCTGCCTGAGTCACGATCGCACGATGGATTTTGCATTTTAATAAGCGAGACTGCATGGGAATTCTCCTCAATAAAATTTCATGATGGCGAAATTATGAATGCACAACTTGAGAAGCATCGCTTCGCAAGCGGTAGAGTGGGTGATACATCGCTTGAAAGCATTGTTGCCTAGGGCGAGGAGCTTTTGGGGTGATGTATGTTCTTGGGTGTGCATTTTGCAATTTTTGCCGATGAAATACAAGTTGATTATATTTTAAATGCGTTAATCGCATTCATGGCGTGAGCAGTTTCACCCTGAATCAGTGCTTTGCTCTGGGCGAGTGCATGGTCAATGGCTTGATCCATGAGATGTTGTTCGCTACTCGGAGCTTTGCTAAGGACATGACCTGAGACACGCTCTTTACTACCAGGGTGACCAATCCCAATACGTAAGCGTAAAAAATCTGCACCAATATGTGGAACAATATCTTTTAAGCCATTATGACCGCCGTGACCACCGCCATTTTTCAAGCGAATGATACCTGGATTCATGTCTAGTTCATCGTGAGCAATTAAAATACTTGGGGTGGGGATTTGGTAGAATTTGGCAAAAGGAACAACGCTTTGACCTGAACGGTTCATATAGGTAAGAGGAAGCAGTAAGCGTACATCTTGCCCTTCGATTTGTCCACGACCAGAGATCGCATTATATTTGCTGTCATTTTTAAGCGGAATATTGTAACGCTCTGCCAAGCGTTCGACATACCAAAAACCTGCATTATGTCGGGTCTGGGCGTACTCCGAACCTGGATTACCCAAACCCACAATCAACGCAATCTTATTCATAAAAATGCGTCAGATTACTTATGCACGAACGAAGTCAGCGTGCATAGGTGTATTTTTTGCAGGGTGACGTTGTAATGCCTGAATTTTTACGCTTTCAGTCTTGTCACCGATTTTGATTTCAATCACTTCTTCGAAGAACGCATTGTTTTCAAGTGCTTTTACGATTTCACGAAGTTCTAAAGTGATAGTAACTGGCTCTGCACTGCCACCATAGATGATTGCTGGAATAAGTGCTGCATGACGAAGGCGGCGGCTCGCACCTTTCCCTTGTTCGTTTTCAGCACGTGCTTGCGCATTTAATACAAAATTTGCCATGAGAATAACCTCAAAAGTTTAGGATAATGTTAGATTTGCGACCAATCTAACCAAATAAAACCCGATGAACCTGAATTCATAGGGTCACAAAAGCACAATATTATAGATAACTATCGAACATTGCGCTAATAGATTCTTCATTATTTATACGACGAATGGTTTCAGCCACCATTGAAGTCACAGAAACTTGACGAATTTTACCCAAGTCAATAGCTTCTTGAGAAAGTGGAATGGTATCGGTCACCACCAATTCATCAATCACAGAATTTTTAAGATTCTCAATCGCTTTGCCTGATAAAACAGGGTGAGTTGCATAGGCGAGTACACGACGTGCACCAAACTGTTTGAGTGCATCGGCAGCTTTGCATAGCGTACCTGCGGTATCGACCATATCATCAACAATGACACAATCACGACCTTTCACGTCACCAATCAAGTGCATGACTTGTGATTCGTTGGCTTTTTGGCGGCGTTTGTCGATGATGGCAAGATCAAGGTCGCCCATTTGTTTGGCAACAGCTCTCGCACGAACCACACCGCCGATGTCTGGCGATACCACAATCAGATTGTCATGTTGTTGCTGACGTAAATCCGCCAAAAGTACAGGCGTACCATAGATGTTATCGACTGGAATATCGAAGAAACCCTGAATCTGATCGGCATGTAGGTCAATCATGACCACACGGTCGATACCCACTGTAGTGAGCATATCTGCAACCACTTTGGCGGTAATCGGCACACGAGCAGAACGTGGACGACGATCCTGACGTGCATAACCAAAATATGGAATGACCGCAGTAATACGACCAGCACTGGAACGGCGTAATGCATCCGCCATGACCAGAATTTCCATTAAATTATCGTTGGTGGGTACACAGGTAGATTGTACGATAAAAACATCTTTACCACGGACATTCTCGGTAATTTCAACAGCAATTTCACCATCGGAAAAGCGATTGACTGATGCAGAACCTAAAGGAATATGTAAATGGCTAACAACTTTGTGGGCGAATTGTGGATGAGCATTTCCACTAAAAACGACAAGATTGGGCATGTAATAACCCTTTAGTGTTTGGCTGAATGATGGGAATAAGATAAATGGCAGGGGCGGCTGGATTCGAACCAACGGATGCCGAGATCAAAACCCGGTGCCTTACCACTTGGCGACGCCCCTATTGGGTGTGAACTTTAATATCTAATCTCTATTTTGTCAATATTGACTTTAGAAAAAAGTTCTTTATAAACTTGTAAAAATGAGATAATTTAACAAGTTAGATGGCAGGGGCGGCTGGATTCGAACCAACGGATGCCGAGATCAAAACCCGGTGCCTTACCACTTGGCGACGCCCCTAATTTAGCTTTTGTAAAAAACTTCAGAACAATGGCAGGGGCGGCTGGATTCGAAC
>SSHE01000043.1 GCA_008017315.1 Acinetobacter sp. | reverse complement strand
GATATCAATATCATTCAAAACCAATAAAAAAGGGAGCAAATGCTCCCTTCTTGTCTTTACGCTTAAGCGTAACAATTATTCTGCGGCAACAGCGAATAATTGACGACCACGATAGAAACCGTCTTTAGTCACGTGGTGACGAAGATGTGTTTCACCCGTGTTAGAATCTACAGTGATTGTGCTTGCAGTTAAAGCGTCATGAGAACGGCGCATGTCACGGCGAGAGCGGCTTTTACGGTTTTGCTGAACAGCCATGAGTGGCTCCTTACAAATTACAAAAATCTAAAAATGGATGAATAACCCGATAAACTTGCCTAGTATAACATACTATGAGCGAAATTTATCTTTCAAACCTGCCAAAATATCAAACGGATTCTCACGTTTTTCTTCTGCATCAGTCTGAATCGCAGGTCGATGTTTATGTTCACAAGCATCATGCTTGGGTGAATTTGGCATCGACAATAGCAATTCATCTTCCAAGATGTAAATCAAATCCACAGTAGCAGGCGTTTTAAAATCGCCCTTTTGTGTACCCAAATCTTCACCCAGAACAATGAAATCAGCATCTTCATCCAGACAATCCACGATAGACTCATCATCCACAATGGCAATATGAACATCTGATATTAAAGGAATCGCCACGGTATCCAGACAACGCTGGCATTGCAGGGCAACTTCTGTACTCAAACGTGCATCCAACCACACTATCCGATGATAAGCATCTTTCGATAGCTTACAGTCGATTTGAACCCATTGGTTATCAATCGTGCCAATCGCATCATGTGCAACCCGAGCAAAGCGTGACAATGGCAGTTGTCCCGACCATGAAAAGCCTTGCTCAGCACACTTAAACGGCTCAATCTGTGTTGAAAAGATATTTGCTGACATAATTTTGCTAAAATATTTAAGGCGACAATTCTACAAATTCATTAAACTAATGTCAAAGATTCGTCGCTATTTTTTTTGCATTATTTGAGAGAAATTGGTTTTTATGAATGTGCTACAGACACAAGAGCTTGTATCGACACCGTTATCCACGCCCAAAATATCATTACACACTGTAGGGTCAGACCACCGTTCTGAATATGTGCAAGTCGATTGGCTCATTCGACATTTTAACCATTGGTTTTCGCATCACAATGTCATTTTAGTCCGTGGTGAGCATGAACCTGAATATTTTCCTGCCACTACCTTTGAACCTGCCAAAATCCAGTTTGCCCATGGTTTTTTTAATAGTGCCTTACATGAAATTAGCCACTGGTGTATTGCTGGACAGCATCGCCGCACGCTACCCGATTTGGGCTATTGGTATGCACCTGATGGTCGCACGCAAGAGCAGCAAGCCTTATTTGAACAGGTTGAAGTCAAACCACAGGCTTTGGAATGGTTGTTTGCTCGTGCCTGTTTGCGTCCTTTTCGAGTCTCTTTGGATAATCTTACTGGCGATGGCGGTGATGGACAGATATTTAAAGACCATGTTTTTGCACAGGTACAACATTATTTAACTCAACCCGATAGCATTCCTAGAGATGGCTTGCTCTTTATTCAGCATTTATGTAGAGACATGCGAGATGGTAACATGTTGGGCATAAAGGAATTTTTAAGACAGGATTTAGATTAAATCGAATTAATTTATATAAAGTGCTATAATCGGTCATCATCTATAGGACAAACCATCATGTTACATCTGCGTATCCATCCCGATAACCCTCAACCACGTTTGATTAGTCAGGCAGTGGAGCGGATTCGTGCAGGTGATGTGATTGTCTATCCAACCGATGCCGCTTATGCGTTTGGCTGTCAGATTGGCAACAAGGCAGCCATGGAACGTATCGCACAGATTCGTCAGCTTTCTGATAAACATCAGTATGCGATTCTTTGTCAGGATTTATCTGATATTGCCACTTATGCCAAAGTCGATAATGCCATGTATCGCTTACTGAAAGCCAATACACCAGCGATTACCACGTTTATTTTACCTGCCAGTAGTGAAGTGCCTCGTCGTCTAGCACATCCAAAAAAGAAAACTATTGGGATTCGGATTCCAAGCAATCCAATTTGTCAGGCATTGCTTAAAGAACTGGGTGAGCCACTGATTACCAGTACGCTGATTTTACCCAAACAAGATGACCCACTGGATGATCCGTTTGATATCGAGATGCAGCTAGGCAAACGTATTGATGTGTTTATTGATGGCGGTATTGGCATGTTGGCTACGACCAGTATTGTCGATTTATCACAGGATAGCCCTATTGTCGTGCGTCAAGGGTTAGGCGATGTCAGTGCGTTTGAATGATTAAATGACTGCATTCAATATCTCGTATTTAAAGTGATGTATTTTTTGCACATATTCCGCTATAATCCGCCATCTCCCATAAGTATTGTATTTCGATACGATACCCAAACCTCATGCTTTTGAAAATTCGCGTGGCTTAATAATTGCAATGAATAATGTAGAAGAAATCCATTCTATCCGTGTGTTGGATGAATATTATCAGGATATTCCTGAGGATTTGTACATCCCGCCAGAAGCCTTTGCGATTCTACTTGAGCAGTTTGAAGGCCCTTTGGATTTTTTGCTGTATTTGGTACAAAAAAATGGTTTTGATTTAAAGCATCTGGATATTGCACCGATTGCCCAGCAATACATCAGCTATATGGAGCAGATGAAATCGTTAGACATTGAGCTGACGGCCGATTATATGGTGATGGCAGCCCTACTCGCAGATTTAAAATCACGCTTATTACTACCCAAACCCGAATCACCTTCGGCACTGGAAGATGATCCGAAAAAACAACTGATTGACCGTTTGGAACAATATCTGCGTATCAAACAGGCTGCGGAGCGACTTGGGCAATTGCAGGTATTAGAGCGTGATGTGTTTGCTGCACAGGTTTCACTGGGCGAACGTGGCATGATTCTTGATAGTTTTGATGTACAGGCTTTGCATGATGCGATGCTGTGTATTTTTCAACGTCCAGAACCACACATTCATAATATCGAGCAAGAGCCTGTGTTACTGGAAGAACGTATTCGTTATATTTGTGAACAAGTCGCTCAAGGTGGCGTACTTAGCTTTCATCAACTCCTTAAGCCGACTCAAGGGCGGATGGGTATGGTGGTGACGTTTATGGCGATTCTGGAATTGGTTAAGCAGCAACATATTCATATTGTACATGATGGTAGTGAACGACAACTGACCATTCAAGGCAAACATTATGCACACTTTTCCTGAACAAACTGCGTCGCTGGATGAGTTACATCATGATGCTTTGATGCAAGTCGAAGCGATTATTTTTGCCAGTGATGCTCCTGTGTCAGTTGCTCGCTTAAAACAGGCATTAGGCGGTCATTTTTCTAGCCAGCAAATTCGCCAGTTGTTGCAGCAATTGTCTATTTTACAGCATGGGCGTTCGGTAGAACTGATTGAAACTGCACAAGGTTTTCGCTTTCAGGTGCGAGCAAAATATCGCCATATGATTTATCAGGCTTATCCTGATAAACCGATTAAACTTTCGCCAAGTTTATTGGAAGTGTTGTCGGTGATTGCCTATCATCAACCTGTGACTCGTGCGGATATTGAGCAAATCCGTGGTGTAAGTAATAATAGTCTAGTCCTTAGAACGTTGTTTGAGTGGAATTGGATTAAGGAATCAGGTTTTCGGGATGTTCCTGGACGACCGAGTTTATTAGTCACAACGCCACATTTTTTAAATGCCTTTGGTTTGGCATCATTGGAAAATCTCCCCGTGATTCAACATCACAAGGATGCTTTGGTACAGCTTGAAGCTTCGGCTTTACGCTCCTAAGCAAGTGCGTTGAACACATTTATTTATGATCAGGTTGTGAAACTATGAGCGAAAAATTACAGAAAGTATTGGCAAGAGTGGGGTTAGGCTCTCGTCGTTATATGGAAGAAGTCATTGCGGCTGGGCGTGTCAGCGTCAATGGCAAAATAGCCAAAGTCGGTGACCGCATCGAGACAGGTGATGAACTGCGTATCGATGGTCGCAAAGTCAGCTATCAGATTGAAGAGGAAATTCGCCGCCGTGTGCTGGTCTATTATAAGCCAGAAGGTGAAATTTGCTCCAAAAATGACCCAGACAATCGCCCAACCGTATTTGAGCATTTACCACAGATTGCCAATGATCGCTGGGTCATGGTCGGTCGTCTGGATATTAACAGTACAGGCTTACTTTTATTTACCAATGACGGTGAACTTGCCAATCGTTTAATGCACCCTTCCAATGAAATTGAACGTGAATATGCTGTACGTGTCATGGGCGAAGTCACACCACAAATCCGTAATACCCTGTTAAAAGGTGTTGAACTTGATGATGGTCCTGCCAAGTTTGAATCATTCTCTGATTTAGGCGGTGAAGGCATCAATCGCTGGTATCAAGTAGTGGTAAAAGAAGGGCGTAACCGTGAAGTACGTCGTCTGTTTGAATCGCAAGGTCTAAAAGTGAGTCGCCTGCTCCGTACTCGTTATGGTTCGGTGATTCTCCCTCGTGAACTGCGTACAGGTCGCTGGATTGAACTGGATAAACATGATATTGACAATTTGAGCAAACAAGTTGAACTTAGACCACGTCAGGGTACAGGGCTCTATGGCATGGCAAAACGCCGTGCTGAAAAAATGGTTGAAAATCCATTGCCTGCACGCCGTGGCGGTTATCTACGTCAGCAAAAACGCAATGAAGAAGAAAATGGCGAATCTTTAGCTAAACCTGCACCTAAAATTGATTATGCTAATAAAGGCTTTAAAAAGTTTAATTCAAAATAAACTTTCAAAAAAAATGCCCAATATCATATTGGGCATGTTTAAAATTGATCATTAGAATGATGTTATGAATTTATATTGGTTTAGGACAGATTTACGCATCACTGACAATACTGCTTTGCATTATGCGACTCAGAATGGGCAAACTGTTGCCCTATTTATCATTACAGCAAAACAATGGTTACGACATGATGATGCAGCATGTAAAATTGATTTTTGGCTAAGACAATTACAACAGCTTAGACAGCAATTAGATGCACTAAATATCCCTCTACTCATTCGTTATTGTGATGTGTGGGAAGAAATTCCTCATTTGATTTTGGAATGCTGTAAAAATTACGCTATTGATCGCGTATATTGCAATCAGGAATATGCGATTAATGAATTAAAACGTGACCAAGACACCCAACAACTTTTACAACAACATCAAATTGAATTTTTAAACCATCATGATCGATTAATCTTTCCAGTAGGGTCAATCAAAAATAAAAGTACAGAATATTATAAAGTCTTTAGTGCGTTTAAACAGGTTTGTTATGAACGATTATATCATCAAGAACATTATTTTCAGACTTATCCATATCCACAAAAACAAACATACATAAATATAAAAAGTGATGTTACTCCGAATTCAATCGTAGGCTTTGGAACAGTCTCACCCCAAATTCAACAACAATGGCAAGTGGGGGAAGAACAAGCATGGTTGAGACTCGATCAATTTATTGATGAGCGAATCAATCAATATCAAAGCAATCGTGACTATCCCGCAATAGATGGTACCAGTCAGATTTCAACCTATTTAAATGCAGGGCTATTATCCATTCGACAATGCTTACAAGCAGCAAGAATTAATACAGACGGTATGTTACCCTCACATAATATTGGTGTAAACACGTGGTTGGATGAATTATTATGGCGTGAATTTTACACCCATATTTTATATGGTTTTCCACATGTCAGTCGCAACCAGCCTTTTAAAGCAGAATTAAAGAATATCCAGTGGAGGGATGCAACAGAAGATTTACATGCTTGGCAACACGGTTTGACAGGTTTTCCCATCATTGATGCCGCAATGCGACAATTACTAGCGACAGGATGGATGCATAATAGACTACGTATGATTGTGGCAATGTTTTTCAGCAAAAATCTATTGATGGATTGGCGACTGGGAGAACAATGGTTTATGCAACATTTAATTGATGGTGACCTTGCCGCAAATAATGGTGGTTGGCAGTGGTGTGCCTCAACAGGAACCGATAGTGTTCCTTATTTTCGAATATTTAACCCCATCACACAATCACAAAAATTTGACCCAGAAGGACAATTTATCCGTATTTGGTTACCCGAATTAGCACACCTCGATAATAAAGCCATTCATGAACCCTATAAATATCTCAAGCATAATGAGATACTGGATTACCCACAACCTATAGTTGATTTAAAACAAAGTCGAAGCCGTGCAATAGCAGCCTTTCAAGCCATTAAAGTTTAGCTAATTCAATCCACTGTGTTTGTGGAAAATTTTTCGTTAAATAGCGCTGTAAATATGCCCTAGTATCGTAAGCAATCACCTGATCCTTGGCATCATGAATCGCATTAAACACGACAGCATATAAGGTTACGCCGTATTGTTTTAAAGTATTTAAACTCAGTAGAGTATGGTTAATACTCCCTAAACGCCCCGAGGTGACTAGAATCACTGGATATTGCTGCTGTTGAATATAATCAATGCTGAGTAAATCCTCAGTTAAAGGTACACATAATCCCCCTGCACCTTCTAATAACACCACATCATAGTTTTCGGCAAGTTGTTCTGTCGCCTGCTGGATTTTAGTTAAATCTAAAGTTTTTTGTTTTAATCTTGCTGCTAAATGTGGTGATGCAGGGTAGCTAAAAACTTGTGGTGCGGTGAGTCCTTGCTCATCTTCTAGAAAACATTTGTTCATAATTTGCCGATGTCGGGCAATATCTTCAGAAAAATCTTCATTTCCTGTTTGAACTAATTTTTGCGTAATGACATTCACGCCATCATCCAATAATTGTCTGGCTAAAACGCCTGTAGCTACGGTTTTACCAATATCGGTATCTATACCGCTAATAAAGTAAATGCCTTTTTTTATCATAAAACATCCACCAAAGCCTCAAGCTGATTCCACTCTAACTCTGCATGTAAACAAATCCGTACTCGTGCCGTACCCACAGCGACGGTTGGTGGGCGAATGGGTAAAACATAAAAACCCACATCATGCATCTGTAAAGCCTTCTCAACTGCAATTTGATTTTTGCCGTAAATCACAGGAATAATATGACTATCTGTTGGACATGGCAATCCTTTAGCTAAAACAGCCTGTTTTAAACGCCGACTAATATTCAATAAATGCGTACGTTGCTTGGTCATTCCTTGCATATGTTGAAACACAAAGTTGGTCCATGCCATATTAATCGGTGCTTGAGCCGTAGAAAAAATCAGCGAACGCATTGTGTTAATCAAATATTCACGGATAATTTCATCACAAATCAGATAACCACCCACTGATGCCAAAGCTTTCCCAAATGTCCCCACCAAGAAATCTATTTCATGGATACAGCCCATCTGTTCAGCAACACCTAACCCCCTATCCCCATATACCCCAATCGCATGCGCTTCGTCCACATAAAGCATCACTTTAGGATAGTTTTGCTTAAGCGCAACCAAAGCCTTTAAATCGGTAATATCACCATCCATGCTATATACACTTTCCGTCACGATGATAATTTTTTCAATCGCACCATGATCCATTGCATGAATTAACAGTTGTTCTAACTGCTTCAAATCTTGATGTGCATAACGCTGTTTTTGAGCTTTGCTTAGCCGAATACCATCAATCATACTGGCATGAATCAACTCATCGGAAATAATCAGCATTTTTTCATCACTTAAAGCAGGTAAAATCCCTACATTCATGTGATAACCACTATTGAATAATAAACTCGCTCGACCAAAGGCTTGCGTTAAACTGGCTTCTAATTGTTCATATTCATCAAAATTCCCTGTCAATAAACGAGAGGATGAACTGGTTAAATATTGCTGTTGGATAGGATATTGTTGAATAAATTGGCGTTTTAATTGTGCATCTAATGCTAAACCTAAATAATCATTTGAACTTAAATTCAACATCATTTTTTGATTGAGTTGGATATACTCTCCATGTCGTTCAATCTGTTTAAAAAAACGATAGTTCCCTTGCTGCTTGAGTTGATCTAATGTATTTGCATAAGATTGATATAAAGGATTCATATATTCACGCCAATTACAGATAAGGTAGCTTAAAACAATCATGCCATACAATTTTACAGATTATTTGGTACTGTTGATGATTTCTTGAAACAACCGCTCACTATCTCAACCATCTTAGCCAAAACCATCCT
>SSHE01000053.1 GCA_008017315.1 Acinetobacter sp. | reverse complement strand
GTAATAGATGTTGTGATCATCTGCTTGTGCAAATAAATCCTTGAGTTCAGACTGTCGCTCATCAAAAGCATCGGAAACGTACTTTAAGAAAATCAACCCAAGGACAATGTGTTTATAATTGGCGGCATCAAGACTGCTACGTAATTTATCGGCGGCTTTCCAAAGCTTGTCATCTAAGTCATTTAGAAATTTTTGTTCCAATGAATGCATTTTATTTCCTCAATCCAAGATCAACCGCTTTGGTTTTATACTTCATGTTAAACAATGTTGCTAAGTTAGCATATCTACAATTGAAAATGAGACACCAGTTAAAGGTTTGATTAAAAAAACGTCTTTCCTTTTACATTTTTGGCAATATACTGGTGGGCTGATACGAATGCAGCAAAAATGCAGGAAACCCTTTTTTATTAATTCTGATTTCCGCACGATAACGGATTGTTCCATCCCTGAGTTTTCGTTGTGCTATAGTAGCCGCGAAATTTATACCATCGCAAAATTTATGCCATTATGGCGTAAAGATGCGGTCAATTTTAAGTAAAAATGGTGCGAATTAGGCGTGAATAGGTACAAATAATTTAGTACCAACATCAACACAAATGGATGATTTTTAATGATTAAATCAGACACTCTTGAAAATACTAAAGATTTCCGCATCAGCGTCGCCCCGATGATGGATTGGACAACCAAAGATTATCGTTATTTTGCTCGCCTGTTTAATCCGAATGTGGTGCTTTATACCGAAATGGTCACGACAGGGGCGATTTTGCACGGTGATGCCAAACGTCATTTAGATTTTAGCCCACAAGAACATCCTCTTGTTTTACAGTTGGGCGGTTCAAATCCCAGCGATTTGGCCGTGTGTAGCAAAATGGCACAAGATTGGGGTTATGATGAAGTCAATTTAAACGTGGGCTGTCCCAGTGACCGTGTACAAAATAATAAAATTGGTGCATGTTTGATGGCTGAACCCCACTTGGTGGCTGAATGTATTCACAATATGCAAAAAGCTGTGTCGATTCCTGTCACCGTCAAACATCGCATCGGCATTGATGATATGCAGTCTTATGCAGAAATGCTGCATTTTGTCGATACGGTGGCACAAACAGGTTGTACGCATTTTATCGTACATGCTCGTATTGCGATTTTGCAGGGACTTTCTCCCAAAGAAAATCGGGAAGTTCCACCGCTACGTTATGAAGATGTCTATCGTCTGAAACAAGAACGCCCACACCTGACCATTGAAATCAATGGTGGGATTAAAACAGTTGCCGAAACGCAGCAACATTTACAGCATGTCGATGGGGTAATGATTGGTCGAGAAGCCTATCATAATCCTTATTTACTGGCGGAACTGGGCGATTTATGGCATGTGCAACGCCCCAATCGTTTTGAGATGATAGAACACATGCTCCCCTATATTGAGCAGCGTCTTGCCGAGGGTGCTCCCATGTCGGTGATCAGCCGTCATTTATTGGGCTTATTCCAAAATCTTGCAGGTGCACGCAAGTGGCGGCAAGCCTTAAGTGGTGGCAATGCCAAAACACTGGATGATATTCATCACGCCATCACGATGATGAAAAGCATACTATGAGCGATGAATGGCTGACCTAGAGAATTGCATCATCACACGACTCAAGCTATGCTTAATGTGACCTAGTTCAACCTACTTCCTTATGCCAATACTTCAGTTATTCCGCTATATCCCTCTTTCTATTGTGCGATTATTAGCACAGACCGTGGCATGGTTTCTCAAACAGAATCCGCTTTCAGGGATGTTGTGGAAAACGCAAATTAATCTGTCTCTTGCCTATCCCGAATTATCCACACCACAACTGCATCAGATGGCGAAGCACAGTGTCACCAAACAATGTTTGGCGTATGCGGAATCGGTAAAATCTTGGGCAATGCCGCCACAGTGGAGCATCCAGCAAATTCATACCATACATGGTTTAGACATTTTTACCGACGCTTTAAAAAACCCCAATGGGCTACTCATGATTACCCCTCATCTAGGCACATGGGAAATGATGAATGCGTGGGTACATCAGTACGGCACATCTATTATTATGTATAAACCAATGAAAAATAAAATTATAAATGAATTTGTACGCCATGCCAGACAACGCTTAAATGCGACACTTGTACCAACCGATGCCACTGGGGTAAAAGCCTTATTTAAAAATTTAAAACAAGGCGGTTTTAGCATTATCTTACCAGATCATGTACCACAGCCATCTGGTGGTGTCGTGGTGCCTTTTTTTGGGATTCCCTGCTTAACCAGTACCTTAGCCAGCAAAATGGCACAAAAAACCCAGTGCCGTCTGCTAGGAATGAGTTGTCTTCGTCGGGAAGATGGTCAAGGGTTTGATATTTATTGTGATGATTTAACCGACCAAAATCTTTACCATCCTGATATTGAGATTGCCACAACAGCACTCAATCAAGCCATTGAACAGATCATCAATCGCTCACCTACCGATTACATGTGGGGCTATAAACGCTTTAAGGGCATACCTGAAATAGACAATGTGTACCAAAAACCATAAATATTAAGACCATCGCAGCATTGGATAAAACGCTCTTTCCTTTTATAATACGCCATCGCATCAAGATCATTTTGAAAGAGCATCTATGATTTTACTGACAGGTGGTTTAGGCTATATCGGTTCACATGCAGCAGCATTGCTGGCAGCACAAAATATCGATTTTGTGATTTTGGATAATTTATCCAATAGTAAACTGGATGTCATTCCTCGCCTTGAACACATCTGCCAAAAACCGATTAAATTCATACAGGCCGATATTCGTGATCGGGCTGCATTAGATCAAGTTTTTCAAGATTATCCCATTCAATCTGTCATTCATTTCGCTGGCTTAAAAGCCGTCGGCGAAAGTATGCAAAAACCACTAGAATACTTTGACCATAATATCAATGGCAGTATTCAACTGTTTGAAGCCATGGCAGATGCTGGGGTATATTCCCTCGTTTTCAGTTCATCCGCTACGGTATATGGTGAAAATGAAAACTGTGAATTGGTCGAAACCATGCCAATAGCTATGCCCACCAACAATTATGGCTATACCAAATTAATTATTGAGCAAATGTTGCAAAAACTGGCTATTTCAAATCCAGCATGGTCAATTGCGATTTTACGTTATTTTAATCCTATCGGTGCACATCGCTCAGGATTAATTGGTGAAGATCCGCAAGGCATCCCCAACAATCTTTTACCCTTTGTCGCCAAAGTTGCCACAGGTGAACTACCCATTTTAAATGTATTTGGAAATGATTACCCGACACCTGATGGTACAGCGATTCGGGATTATATTCATGTGATGGATTTAGTCGATGGGCATATTAAAGCTTTGAATTATAATAAAAATAAAACAGGTGCTTTTATTTGGAATCTCGGTACAGGTAATGGCTCATCGGTACTTGAAATCGTGCAAAACTTTGAAAAAGTGACTGAGCAAAAAGTGCCTTATCAAATCGCCCCACGTCGTGAAGGTGATATTGCTGCATGTTGGGCAAACCCTGAAAAATCAAAAAGAGAATTGGGCTGGCAAGCACAATTTAATCTAAATCAAATGATTGAAGATTTATGGCGGTGGCAGAAATATAACGCAAATCGGCACTAAAAAACCTTTGCAAAACCCAAGTCGGCATACGCTGAGGTGTATTTCTGCTTTTTTAAAAGACCATAGCGGTCGAACACAGTTCGCCCCTACAACTCAATTAAACCTGTGCATTCGCCCATGTATGGATCTTTAGACTAGATTAGATTTAAAAAATCTAATTAGACATTTACAATCTAATCAAATCTAATACAATCGCTATAAGCTTTATCGAACAGTATCGCATCATGGCAAATCAAAAACTCGACCCTTGGCATTTCTCACGTACAGAACTTGCCAAACAGGTATTGGGGATGTTTGACAATGGGCTCGCAAGCGCTTTGACCTTTTTTGCCCCTCGCCGTATGGGAAAAACTGAATTTTTACGTAAAGACATTACACCACTGGCACAACAACAAGGTTGGCGTGTGTTTTATTTTAGTTTTCTTGACCACTACAAACTCTTAGCGAAATGATTACAGATTTATGGCAGTGGCTGAATTTTGCCACAGTTGAACGCCATGGAAATAATTAAATGATACCATCCACAAAAAATAAAGATATTCTCTTTGTCATCGATCACTTAAAAGGTGGTGGTGCAGAGATTATGCTACTCAACCTTGCCGACCAACTGTATGCACGAGGTTATACGATTCATATCATTACCTTATTAGATATTAACAATTATCAACAACGAACTGCCAAATTCCATTTATATTGTGCAGAAATATCAACTCAATTTGTCGGTGGAAAATTATTAATTGATAAAGCACTTCATCCATCCGAAGTCAATAAATTGACTGCCATGATTGAGCATATCCAACCTGATGCAATTATGATCACGATTTGGTATGCTTATCTCACTCTACCCTATATTCAACATCCAAACCTATGGATTTGGTCGCAAGGCGATATTCTTCCAGAATTTGAAAAGACCTATAATCCAATTAAATTTTTCCGAAATATATATAAACAACGTATTTTCACCCTAAAATTTAAACAAATCTTTTCCAATCGAAATATCATTGTACTTAATACCGACTTACAGCAAAAATATAAAGCATTATTAGAGAATATTAATATCCATGTGATTTATAATGGTTTACTCACTTCTCAAATCCCCCCCAATACCCAATACCAAAAATTATGGGACATTTGTTATGTCGGTCGTTTATCACCCTCAAAACAGGTCGAACACGCCATTATTGCCTTTAGCCAATCTAAACTATCAGGCAAAATGGTCATTGTTGGTGATGGCGATAGAAAAAATAAACTACTCAAACTGGTTAAAAAACTTGGTTTACAAGAGCGGGTAATATTTACAGGCTGGGTCGAAAATCCACAACAATATATCCAGCAAAGTAAAGTTTTAGTGCTACCTTCACGAACAGAGGGGTTCGGTTTAGTCATTGGCGAAGCCTTATTATATGGAACACCAGTTGTTGCTTATCATTGTAGTCAAGGCATTGCATACCAACTTTATACAGCAGATATGCAGCGTGGCTTAGTCAAACCCAATGATCTTCACGCCTTAAAAAATGCACTGGAAGATGTTATCCAGCATCCTTATCATATTCCTGAAAACATTGCAGCACGATACAGCATAGAACATATGACAGACGCATTTATTCAGTTAATTGATTAATCCAAGATAATTTTCCACAGTTGTCTTGGGTAAGAACTTTGTATCTAATGGACACACTCTATCTTGCTGCTGTAAAACATACTGGATTTTTTCAGCTAAAGCATCAATATCCTGTACTGGAACAAGATGACTTGCAGGCAAAACTTCATTTGGACCAGATGGGCAATCGGTACTAATAATTGCCGTTTCCAGTGCCAATGCTTCCAGAATGGCAATACTAAAGCCTTCAAAATCTGAAGAGACGACCATTAGTTTTGCATGTTTAATAAAAGGATATGGATTTTTCTGAAATCCTGCAAAAATCACTTTATCTTCAATATTTAAATCTCTGACCTGTTGTTTAGCGGCTTGCATTAATTCACCTGTACCAACCAAGACCAATTTCTGTGGCACATTCGCCTTGGCATAGGCTTGAATTAAAATATCGTGGCGTTTTTGTTGCTTAAACTTACCCACATGCACGATATAATCTTGATATTCAGGTACAAATTCATCCGCCGTTCTTCGTACTTCATCCACATCTATTGGATTATAAATAGTCTTAATTTGGCTTTGTTCACCAAATAACTGTTTAAAATCCTGCGTGACCCCCTCACTCACCCCCACACAAGGCTTGGCTAAATAGGTTTTTTTAAGTTGTGCGATAAACTTTGGATTAAGTTGCTCCGCATACTCTTGACTAGTGGTATTGTGAATGACCAAATGCACATTTGGTAACTTGCTATGCGCTAAAATAAAATCTACAGGATATAAATTGGAGAGTACCAAATCAGGCGTACCAATATGCTTTAAAACAAACTGATCAAATGCCCGCGCGGCGAAGCCTGTCCGCATAAACTTTGGAATGGCACGGTATTTTTGATAATCAAAAAAATGAAGCTGAATATTTTCATGTATAGGCAAATCGATAATATTTTTAAAATAAACAATATGAGCTTCATGCCCTGCATCAACCAATCCTTTTGCCAAGGTTAATGCAAAACGCTCTGCACCATTGCCCTGTAAAGTAAATATCGCCAATACAATTTTCTTTTTCATCTTCGATGACCCGTATATTTAGAATATTTGTTTGTCTAGATGAATCCATCTTTTTTCAGCTTTAGGCAAGACCTGCATATAACGCAATGCCATCAATATTTGCCCCCAGATGCGCCGCTGCTTAAACGTCATTTTCTCGGCTAAATTCCGATAAACCGCTTGATGATGTTCCGAACGCCCAATCGTTGAAGCGAATTGTAAGGCATCTATTAAACCATACACCTGCATCTGGTCTTGTTGAATCACCACAGCAGGCTCTATTTGCAGACTGGTTAATTCATAACTGGCACAAATAAAACCATCGGCAATCGCTGGTGCAGTATGCTTTAAACGATTTATCAATTTTTTTGCACCCTCTGGATATAAAATATAACCTGCTGCCCCTGTACGGTCTTGATATAATTCAAATAGTTTAAATTGACCATCCAATATATTCAGCTTTGCCTGTTTGCTAACAATTTTCTTGCGACTACGCACTTCCAGATTAATCAAATCAACATCCGAAAATTGTTGCTGTTCAATATTTTCCAATACCTCACGGCTATTTTTTGCCAATACCGCATCATCTTCTAAAATAAGACAAGGTTGATTCAGTTCAAGCACTTTTTCCCAAGCGGTTTTATGGCTGAGAAAACAAGCCAATTCCACTTTTCGTAAAGGGCGTTGCCAACCAAAAGCCTGTTGTTGATATTGCTGTTCTGAGATATGGGCAATCGAAACCGCAGCTAAAATTTCAAAGTTCAATCCCAATTTGGAAAATTGTTGCTGCTGAAAATATAATCGCTCTGCCGCACTCGCTAAATGAATCATCAGGATTTTCATTACTTACCACCAGCGTGTCTTTTCACGAATATGCCGATTTTTAGTCCGAGTATAGATATTATTATTCTCATCTTTTTGTAAGCGTTCAAAAATCTGCATAACGATTTCACCCAATGGATGATAAGCACAGATTTTATCCAAACGCCAACGCATATTACGTAAGGTATCATCCGTACCTACTGCCAAAGCCGATGTTCCATCAAATAATGCAACCCGTTCTGTTTGTAAGATTTGTTTGGTCTGCGCATTCTCAGTATATTTTACATCACATAAAATCGCTTCTGTTTCCTGTGCTTTAACCGTATTCATCAACACAATCGCATTCATCAGGATGGCTTGTAAGGTGGTATCTTCATCAAAATCAATAAAAGTATCACAGGCAGAAATTAACCAGCGAATATTAAGATGCTCCAGCAAGAAATCCCGTTCAGCCAACCATAAAGCTTTAAACTTCTGTAATTATCCTGTGCATCAATATCCCGACGCATGAATACAATTAAACTTGCATGGTAATGACTTAATTCAGGCTGCCCGACAAATTCCTGACACAAATTTTGAATATGCGTATTTAAATCTTTATCTGAACCGTAGGTATATTGAATTTGCTCACCTGAAATCATCTTCGTCTTGAGCTGCTGAATATCCACATTCCCTAAAGCTGCATAGAGCTGATCTGCACCAAAACGACGTTGATGACGACTAAAAGAAAACCATTGTTCAAATTTTGATTTTTTCCGTGGGGGCATTTTAAAAAACCTGCTTAAATTATTCTAAGGATTACTGCCAAGCCGCTTTAATCCAATCTGAAGGCAACACATAACGATACCATTTACCACCGCCGCCATTAACCGCATCGGGTGGGTTAATCTCACCGTGGAAAATAATAATTTTTGCCCCTTGCGGTTTTACAGGTGGTTTAAAATACGCCAATGGGATTTTTTGTAAGCAATGATATTTATAACTCTTGCACCAACTTTCATCCCAATAACTCATTTTGCCATTTTTATTTAAAAACCAAGAGAGGTAAGCCTGTTCATGGCGAAACTTTTGCCGAATGTCATCAAAATTTTGTCTAAAATACGGCAAAATATCAGGAAAAGCACCCAATTTAAAGCGATATACCGAGCTATTTCCCACCATACGCCAAGGTCGTTTCCAATCACGAATAATTAAAAATTCGCCTTCTGCCTGAAAGAAGCAATCGATGTTATCGACAATCACGACATCTAAATCTAAAAATAAGGCATTGCCTTGTAAACCATATAAATCAGGTTCAAAAGTCGAAAGTTTATTCCAACCCCGCTCTGGAATACCTGCTGGTAAATCTAAAGGCGGAATCGGAAAACATTGTACATTGGGATCAATGCCTTCGGTACGGTCCGTTAAACACACCATTTTAAAGGGTAACGTGGTATGACGTTTGACCATGTTATACAGGCGATTGACATATTCTGCACCGTATTTCGTGCCCCATTTCATACATAGGATAATATTTTCTTGTTGTCTTTCAGACTTCATACCCACGTTTCCATCATTGCCGAACAGCGATATCATAACATTGCCATTCACTTTATTGTATTTAATTTCTTAAACAAAAAAGGTTACACTCTATGGAATGTAACCTTTTTGCATATCACGCATTGCTGTTATTTTACATACGTCAGCCAATGTGCATATTTGTCATTTTTACCTTGTACCGCATCAAAGAATGTCTTTTGGATAATAGTGGTAATTTCACCACGTGAACCACAGCCAATTTCACGGTCATCATATTCACGAATAGGTGTCACTTCTGCCGCCGTACCTGTAAAGAAGGCTTCATCAGCAATGTAAAATTCATCACGCGTAATACGACGTTCAATCACTTCATAACCCAAATCTTTGGCAATGGTGATCACCGTTTGACGCGTAATGCCTTCTAATGCACCGCCTGCCAAATCAGGCGTATGTAACACACCATCTTTAATCAAGAATACATTTTCACCTGCACCTTGACAAACAAAGCCATTTGGATCGAGCAACATGGCTTCGTCATAGCCAGCACGAGCCACTTCCTGATGTGCCAAAATCGACACGGTGTAGTTACCACAGGCTTTGGCTTTACACATGGTCACGTTTGGATGATGATGGGTAAATGATGAGGTTTTCACACGAATACCACGTGCCATGGCTTCCTCGCCAAGATATGCACCCCATGACCAAGCAGCGACGGCAGCATGGATGGTATTATCTGTTGCAGCAATTCCTAGTTTCTCAGAGCCAATCCAAATCAGCGGACGCAAATAAGCCGAAACCAATTGATTTTCACGCACGACATCAATTTGTGCCTGCTCTAAAGTCGCTTGATCAAATGGTACATTCATTTGATAAATTTTGGCAGAATTTAAAAGACGTTTGGTATGGTCTTGCAAACGGAAAATCGCTGTACCATTTGGGGTTTCATAGGCACGCACACCTTCAAACACGCCCATACTATAATGTAAGGTATGGGTGAGGACGTGAATTTTTGCATCACGCCAATCCACCATTTTCCCATCTTGCCAAATAAAACCATCACGATCAGCCAAATTCACGGCACATACTCCAATTCTTTACACAATCATTCATTTTCCAAGTCCATTACTGCACTCGGTTCAATTAACCTTTGCCATAACTTGCAAACGACCTCTCTGGTATCACGCCAATCCGCAGCATTCACTTGCAAGGATTGATTTGCAAGAGCTAAACGGTGGCTTTCGGCTCGTTCACAAAGATAAGCTTGCGTTAATGCTGTGGCATCTATGCTGGGTAAGCAACCTGCTGTTGCAGCATCTTGTAAGATTCGCACATTGTCTGAATAGTGGGCGAGATCTGGATTCGTCCCACTCCACGCAAGCACTGCATACTGTGCCATAAATTCAATATCAACGATACCACCTGCATCCTGTTTTAGATGAAAAATGCCATGTTTTTTTTGTTCCGATGATGAACCGAGATGATCTTTCATTTTTTGCCGCATTTTAATGACTTCATCTCGCACCACTTGCTCATCACGTTTTTGCATCAATATCCGACGGCGTAAGATCTCAAATGCTTGACACAAATCAGCCGAACCCGCAATTGACCGTGCACGCACCAAAGCCTGATGTTCCCACAACCATGCGTGATGACATTGATATTGTTCAAAGGCTTTTAAACTCGATACCAACAATCCAGCCTCACCATTGGGACGCAACCTTGTATCAAGATCATACACACGCCCATCCAAGGTTTGCGTGGTCATCAACGACATAAATTTTTGGGCGACACGCATAGCAAATTCCAAACCTGCTATGGCTTTTTTACCATCGGTTTCGGCTTGCTCATCATATTGATGAATAAACACCACATCCAAATCCGAACCATAACCCAATTCAATGCCACCCACTTTACCATAGCCAATAATGGCAAAACCAAGCTGTTCTAGTGAACAACGCTGACCATGAACATCCATTGGATAGCCATGCCGTTTTACCATCATTTGATAGGATAGATGCAAAGCCGCCTTGACGGTAATTTCGGCAATATCGGTTAAAACATCCGACACACGCATCAATGGACTTTCTGCCAACACATCACTCGAAGCCACCGCCAAGACATTGGATTTTTTAAAGAGCCGTAACGAACGCATAATATCTTCAACTTGATCAATTTCAATGCGTAAAAGTTGCTGTCTTAATTCCTGCTCCAAATCCTGACGTTTGGGTAATTCAAAATCCATGGATAAAAAATCATCCAATAAAACAGGATATTGAATTAATTGTTCACAAATCCATGGGCTAACACTGGCCATTTTTACTAGACGTTGTAATGCCCCTCGACTCTCCATTAGCATCACAATATACACACTACGTCTTAGAATAGATTCAATTAAAGGCAATAATCTTAATAATGCGGTTTGTGGTTGTTTGGATTCAATCACCGCTTGAATTAAATGCGGAAAAAATGCCTGTAAACGTTTCAATGCAGTAATGGGCAATTTTTGTACCGCATTACTCTGCCAAAATGTCATCACTTGTTGATATGCCACAGCATCCAAATACGGTTTTAAATCCTCAATCTCATGATCTTGATTGGCAATATCTCGTTCTTGTATTCGCTCTTGAATCAATGAGCTAAAATAAAAACTCACACGTTGCCGCTTTTGATTTAAAACGCTCATAAACTCATCCCACGATGAATAATTTAAAGCAAAAATCAATCGTTCTCTAAGCTGTTCATCTTGCGGCAAACTTTGGGTCTGTAAATCTTGTAATGCTTGAATCCCATGTTCTACACGCCGCAAAAACAAATAGGCATCATGTAAATCTTGATAGGCATCGGCGGTAATTAAACCATCATTTTCTAAATGCTTCATTGCAACCAAACATTGTCGATCTTGCAATGCCAAACGTGAACCGCCATAAATCAGCTGAAATACCTGTACGATAAATTCAATTTCACGAATCCCCCCTGCCCCAAGTTTGACATCATCAGCGATATTACGGCGTAAAACTTCCTTTTCAATCATCGACTTCATTTCACGCATCGCAGCAAAAGCGGTATAATCGACGTAACGGCGAAATACAAACGGTCGCACCATTTTCATCAAATCAATGCCTGATTGTCCACCTGTCACCACACGGGCTTTAATCCATGCATAACGTTCCCATTCTCGACCATGTTGCATTAAATATTTTTCTAACGCTGCATAGCTTAACGCCAACGCACTCCCATCCCCCCACGGACGCAACCGCATATCCACTCGAAATACAAAACCATCCGCAGTGACCTGATCTAACAGGGAAATAATTTTTTGCCCCCATAAAATACAGAATTTTTGCACATCGATACATTTACGCCCATTGCTTTCGCCATTTTCACCAAAAGCAAAAATCAAATCGATATCACTGGATAGATTCAATTCCATTGCCCCATGTTTACCCATAGCAATCACAATTAAATCTTGTACTTCGCCATGTTCGCCAATCGGTTCGCCATATTTCGCCACCAATGCAGGGCGAGCAAAATTTTTAGCCGCAATCACACAGGCATCCGCAAAATCAGATAACTCTCGTGTCAGCGTCACCACATCGGTCAATTGATTGCAATCTCGCCAAATCCAACGCAGCATAAATCTAGCACGAAGCTGGCGAATTTTACTCATCCATGTCGCTTCGTCATGATGGTCTTTCAGGCTCTCTTCTACAATTTGAAAAATTTGTATGCGGCTTAATACAGTTAAAAATTGGTCTTGTGCGTAATCCTGTTGCCAAATACCATCTAATGTCTGCATCACCTGTGCAGCATACACACTGCTCAATTGTGTCCGTCTTGCGGAATCATATTCCTCATGTTGTGGGTTCATGTGTCCTAAAACTCATCGATGCTATGATGACATCTTTGCCGAAATTCAAGCAGCTTGCAAGGATGTGATCAGCAAACACATCACAATACATCCATTTCTATAAAATGCTCACATCATTAGACCTCTTGCCCCCTTGCGGAATATATTCCGCAAGAGGGGTTATTTTTATTTTTGCAACAAGAGGTCTATTGACACATTCGTTCTAAATTTAAGCAAACAAAAAACATGGTATTGACAATAATATTTTTTGACGTATGATGTGCAACACATTCCTACCCTCCCGAGGTGGTGAAATTGGTAGACGCGGTGGACTCAAAATCCACTGTTCGAGAGAACGTGTCGGTTCGAGTCCGACCCTCGGGACCACTTCGATAACACTGTATTCAACATACACAGCAAAGCCCTAAAAATACCTATCATTTAGGTTTTAAACCTACCAAAAATCTAGTATTGCATTTTCTTTTATCCTCCCCAACTTTCCCACACCCCCACTTGCCCCTGTTTCAATGTAGGGACATTGCCGAGATGCAACCATGGCATGTGACGACCATGAAAATCACTACCAATCGACACTTTGAATTGATATTGTGCGACCAACCGATCAATCATCTGCCGAGTAGAACAAGACGCTGATGCTGGCGGTAATTCAATCGCATCACCATTGGCCTGTGCAAATTGCTCAATCATCGCCCTGATATTCGTAGCAGATAAATCGTATTTGGTCGGATGTGCCAACACTGCTACCGCACCACTTTGATGAATAATCTCCACCGCCTCTGCCATCCCCACTCCGATAAATGGCACATAGGCACGTTGCCCCTCTTTGAGAAAACGGTCAAAGGCTTGCTGCATCCGTGTCACCACACGCTGCTCAACCAGCACTTTGGCAATATGGCTACGGGTAATACGTGCATCCACTCCATCTACCAAAATCCGAACCTCTGGTAGAAAATCGGTTTTTAATATCTGCTGTAATTTTTCACATATCAATAATGCACGTTCGGCACGTTGTTGTTGTTGTCGTTCTAATAGTTGTTGCATCGGTACAAAATTTTGCATGTTTAATGCCACAATATGTACACCATGCTGTCGCTGCGTGCTTGGGCGTTGCCAAAAACTGGAAATTTCCACCCCATAAATAAAATTTAGCCCTAATTTTTGTGCGTGTTGTGCTGCAAAAATGTTACCATCCATCGTATCATGATCGGTCAAAGCCAAGGTATGTATTTGTTTTTGCTGTGCAAGCTGCATTAATTCCACTGGTGAAAGCTCACCATCAGAAAAATGACTGTGCATATGTAAATCGACACCCATCATACTTTATATTATGCTATCTCACCCTCTCGAATGTACTACTGTAACATGAAAGCATTGCTAGATTACCTCCCCCTGATTATCTTCTTTTATTTTTACAAAACCACTGACCCCAAAGATAGTCATCATCCATTGTTAGAGTTGGTGGGTAGTGCAGGTAATACTGACCAGAATCATATTTTGGTCGCAACCTGTGCCTTGTTGATTGCCACACTCATTGTCTATGCTAGCCTGTTTGTATTCCAAAAATTTAAACTGGAAAAAACCCAGTGGTTTATCATCATCATGTCACTGGTTTTTGGGGGAATTACACTGGCATTAAGTGATGTCACCTATATCAAAATGAAAGCGATTATTATCAATGTCGGGATTGGAATTGGCTTTTTATTGACACCCTATTTCACCAAGGATAAACAACCGATTATCAAAAAACTGTTTGATTCTGTACTGACTTTTGATGACAGAGGTTGGATAAAACTCAATTGGGTATGGTGTGGACAATTCTTTATCCTTGCAGGGTTACATTTTTTCTTTGGTTTTATCTATATGCAAGGCAAGTATTGGGGCGAATTTACCGCATTCGGTGATATTATCTTTACCCTGAGTTATTTGGCACTGATGCTATTGAGTGTCCGCAAACATTTTAAATCACCTGAATAAGAGTTTTCCCATGCCATTATTTGTAGTGCAATGCACCGACCATGACAATATTTTAGAGCAACGCCTTGCTGCTCGCCCACAACATCTTGCACGTTTGGATGATTTGTACCAGCAAGGGCGATTAGTAGTGGCAGGTCCTATGCCTAAAGATGCCAATGATACTGGTCAAGGCTTTTATGGCAGTATCATTATTGTTGATTTTGATAGCCGTGAAGCCTTGGATGCGTGGTTGGCAGATGAACCCTATCTGCATGCTGGCGTGTATAAAAGTATTGATGTCAAACCGTTTATCCAAGTGTTTCCAAAGGATTAACGCATGTTAAAACCTTATCTGCTATTTGCCAGCCTTGTACTGCCACTGACCACATGGGCAGCACCTACGACTACCACACCCACCCATGCTGAAACAGCACCACTACGCCAAGCACAACATCCTGCTGCAACTACCACCAGCAATGCCGCCCCTGCAGCGATCACAGCGTTACAACAAAAGCATAAACAGGAATTGGCAGAACAGCAAAAACGCCTCGCATTACTCGAACAAGCCAACCAAGCCGCATTGGCACAAAATCAGGAATTACAACTCAAAAATGATAATCTCACTGTGCAAGTACAAGTCCTACAAAGTGAGCGTAGTGCACAGATGTTTATCTATGGTGCAGTGACTTTTGCCATTGGTACATTGATCGGGCTCATCATTTATAGCATGATTTATACGCGTCGCCGCTCGTGGTCATGAACGCCTCATGTCGTTAGCGATGACTGAACCTTTTACACCCATCCAAACCGCCGAACTAGATTGGCAAACTGTCGATGGCGTGGATATTCCAATCTCCAGACAATTTGGTGATGTGTATTTTTCCAAAGCCAATGGTTTGCTGGAAACTCGTCATGTATTTTTAAATGGCAATGATTTAAGTGAACGTCTAGCAAATTTACACGATCAGCAATATTTTACAGTAGGCGAAACTGGCTTTGGTACAGGCTTGAATTTTTTGGCTTTGTGGCAATTATGGCAACAGGTACGCCCCGATAACCACAGTCATGTACATTTTATTTCGGTAGAAAAATACCCGTTATCCTTAGCCGATTTAAAACGAGCCCTGACCGTTTGGGATGAACTCCAACCTTTTGCCGAACAGCTTATCGTACAATACCCTTTTGCTCTGGCTGGTTGCCATCGTTTAACTTTCCCTCAAGCACGCATTTCGCTAGATTTATGGCTGGGTGATGCCGCTCAATGTTTTCCTTTAATGCAATCTCAACAACCTGTCGATGCGTGGTTTTTGGATGGTTTTGCACCGTCCTGTAATCCTGAAATGTGGCAGGAACAGATTTTTTTGCACATCATGCGTCTCTCCGCACAAGGGACAACTTTTGCCTCATTTAGCGTCGCTGGCATACTCAAACGTGCATTAAAAGCATACGGTGTACATGTCACTCGCCCCAAAGGTTTTGGGCATAAACGAGAAATGCTCAAAGCCGTTTGGCAGGAGCATGCCCCTGCTCGCCCACCATGCACAAAACCACAACACGTGGCGATCATTGGAGCAGGCATCGCAGGGTTAAACTGTGCATGGCATCTGGCACAACAAGGCATTCACGTCACTATTTTTGAAAAAGAACAGGCTGTGGCAGGTGCTTCAGGCAATCCTCTTGCCATGCTCAATCCCAAACTTTGCCCAATTGAACACGTTGCTACGCATTTAATGACTGCAAGCTGGCAATATGCGTTACGTTTTTATCGACAATTTGCAGCTTTTCGCCCAACACAGGTTTTTCAATTGCATGAAAAACACTCTGAACACGCACAGCAAATCAGTCATGGCTATCCTGACCACATTTTATCCTGGCAATCGTGCAGTGACAGTCCTCTACCAAGCAGCCTTTTACATTGTGCAGGCACATTATCGCCACATCAATTTGCCGAACACGTCCTTGCACATCCACTCATTCATATCCAACAGGCAGACATTTGCCAGATTCAGCGACACGATAATGCCTATCAATTGATAGATACCACACAACAACATTACACCGCCAGCCATATCATTGCCTGCAATGCACTGGCACTGAATACCTTATTCCCACAAACTACAACACTAAAACCGATTCGTGGGCAAGTGTCGTGGGCAACACTGACCCAGCCACTTGCCAAAGAAACACTGGATATTGGTTATAGTTATGGCGGCTATGCCATGCCATTCAACGCACAACAATTCATTTTTGGTGCATCGTTTTTGCCCAATCATGTGGAAACCGATGTTCATACCACTGACCATCAGCATAATTTCACCTTGATGCAACACGCACTCCCTCAGCTCGCCTCACAATTGCCCGAAATAAACCAATGGCAGGGACGCGCAGCTTTACGTGCACAAACGGCGGACTATTTCCCATTGGTGGGGCGAATCCACATGGATGAAGAAAATCTATATTGTTTGGCTGGTTTAGGTTCTAAAGGCTTTTTATTTGCCCCATTATGCAGTGCCATCATTGTCAGTCAGATACTTGGTCAGCTCTTACCCGTCCCACAAAACTTGGCACATGCTTTACGCCCAACTCGTTTTCGAAAAAAGCATAAAAATCCACCCCATTCTGGCTAGAATTTAACACATTAAATTGCTATGCTTTAGCGATATTTTGGGGAAATGATAATGAAAATCATATTATTTAGTCTGTTATTATTAGGCACGTCTGCCTATGCCGAAGTCTATCAGTGCCAAGTCAATGGTAAAACCATCTTTCAGAGCAAACCCTGTTCAGGCAATCTAGGCACGACAGTTGGCGAACGCATCAAAGAAAATGAAGCCAAGAATGAAGGACGACCAAAATACGAAGCAGAATATCGCCATTATTATGATTCACTTCCAAATCCAGTTATTGGCATGACCACCAAAGAAGCTGAAAAGACCAAATGGGGCAGACCCTATAATATCTATAAATCAAAGTATCTCAAAGATACTACCGAAACATGGTATTTCCGTAACGATGATTATTATCAGCGTAGAGAATTAAAGTTCCGTAATGGTCAATTGATCGAAATACGGGAATAATACCAAACATTCGGGTTTGCCAAAGCCTCACGCCTGAGCAAACCCACCGAACTATTCTACAATAATCGGCAAACCTGCATCACGAGCAGCACGTGTTCCGCCCATCAAAATCACATATTCACGATCCGCATCCAAGCCTTCTAATTTTTCGGCTGCACGAGGTGCTTTGCTGCCCCCTCCACACAAGAGATAAATCGGCTGATTGGTCGGCACTTGCTGTAATTGTTGTGCATCTAGTCCATCTATGGGCTGATTGACTGCACCTTGCACATGCCCTTCCGCATAAGATTTTGCTTCACGCACGTCCCAGATGACCGCATCATGCAAAAATTCAAAAGTGGTGATTTCTTGCTTACGAATCATAATGCACTCCTTTGATACAAATACTTAATGAAATCAGCAAACGTTACTTGGCAAATAAAGAAAACCGCTTTAGCATCGCAATATTATTTCATGTTGTAAAGGTCTATTGTTATGCCATCGTTTGATATTGTGTCAGAACTGGAAATCTTTGAAGTCAATCATGCGGTACAAAACACGCAAAAAGAAATCGCCACCCGTTTTGACTTTCGTGGACAAGATGTTTCGATTGAACTCAATGAAAAAGCCAAAGAGATTAAAATTTCTACCGAAAGTGATTTCCAGTGTGAGCAAGTCTATACTATGTTGGAAAATCATTTTTATAAACGTAAAGTCGATATACAGGCACTTGATCCACAAAAAGCCACGGCATCGGGGAAACATGTGGTTCAGGTGATTAAACTCAAAGACGGGCTTGACTCGGATACCGCAAAAAAAATCAATAAAGCCATTAAAGAAAGCGCCATTAAAGTGCAATCTTCCATTCAAGGTGACAAAATTCGGGTAACCGATAAAAAGCGAGACACCTTGCAACAGCTGATGGCTTTTTTGAAAGAGCAGCAATTTGGCGTACCATTACAATTTAACAACTTTAAAGATTAATCGCAGGTTCAACCATGAGCAAACCCAATCGTTTGATGAAACTCGTCAATGCTACCGAAAAATTACCCAATAATGTACGGACATTTTTACTGTCCAAAGCTTTCGGGCAATTTGTACCTTTAGTTGGCACAGCTGGGCTACATTATGACTATGTTTCACAACATAAAGTCATCGTGAGTATCAAAAATCATCGTGCCGTACAAAACCACATTAAAGGCGTTCATGCAGCAGCAATGGCATTATTAGTCGAAACTGCGACTGGTTTTGTGACTGTGCTCAATGTTCCTGACCATCGCATTTTGCTGATTAAATCTTTGCATGTCGATTATTTGAAGGTCGCACAAGGCAACTTAACCGCAACCGCTACTTTAAGCGATGAACACATCAAATTTATTACTGAGACTGAAAAAGGCGAATTAGAAATTCCCGTCACAGTCATTGATGATGCAGGACAATCACCGATTCAATGTAAAATGGTCTGGGCATGGCTACCTAAAAAGAGAAAGCAATCGTGATCGAAAATGCCCACTTGCGGCGTACACGCCTCAGGGCATGGCTACCTAAAAAGAGAAAGTAACACCATTATCAATATAGGACAAAAAAACCGACACCTGTCCTATATTGATAATACAATCAATAATTTGATAATTTTTGCCAATCAATCAGAGCTTTTCTGCCACACCACTATTTAGAAAACTGCCTAGAATAAAACCTCATGAGGTACTTTTATTTTAGGTGATGATATGGTCACAACCACACTTCGTAATGCGATTGCCAAAATCGGCAATACTCGTTCGCACATCAAAATCTCTGATTATGCCAAAACACCTGCCATTCCAATTCGTCATTTAGCAATTGGTTTTAAAGGTAAAGACATTGATATTTCTTTTTATCGCAACAATGAATTTTCAACGATTTTTTTTGCGACTTTGTCAGTTTTTTTGACGTATGGTGAAGATTTGGTGATTGAAACTGCACGCCATCATCGTGACTTACTGGATGACCCCATTTTAAAACAACGTGTCACGTCCTTAATTGGACAGGAAGCGATTCATTCCAAATTACACAATGAGTTTAATGATGCGATTGCCGACCCAGCAATTAATTACCCTGTGAAACTTTATCGCTTTCTCGGTGAACAATTTTTCAATCATGTTTTTTTACAATTTCCTCAACCGCTTAAACTTTCTATGATGGCGGGAATTGAGCATTTTACTGCGGTACTTGCAGAATTTATGATGGAGCATGAGGCATCATTTTATTTTACTGATGATGCCAAAACTCGTGCCATTTGGATGTGGCATATGTTGGAAGAATCTGAGCATAAAGACGTTGCCTATGATGTTTATCAAACCTTAAATGGCAACTATGCTTTACGTATTGCAGGATTTTTCATTGCTTATTTTACCATTCTTGGTCTAATCCCTTTTGCAACTGCATTTGTCCCTGTATTACGCAGACCATCTGATTTGATGAAGCCAAAATTTTGGCGAGATGCACGTCGTGGCGTAAAACTGATTTTCAGCCCAAAAAATGGCGTGTTTGGCAGCACACAAGGCAAAATCTTTGACTACTTACGTGCTGATTTCCACCCAAATGATTACGACAGCACCGCATATCTCGAATACTACAAAAAAAGATTGCTGACTGATGGCGGTGCATTAGTACCATTTTTTGTGAAAGCGTTTACCCCACCTGTACGTCACAACACACCTGCCAAAGCAGCTACCCCAACGCCTGTGACAGCCCATGCTTAGGATATATCGATGAATTTATTTGGTAAAAAATTAAAACCAAGCTTCAATGCTTATGCAGTAGTGACAGGTGCAGGCAGTGGTATCGGTCGTAGCTTTGCCCTCGAGCTGGCAAAGCGTGGCGGTACAGTCATCTGTGCTGACTTAAATCTAACCGCCGCCGAAGAAACCGTAAAAATGCTGCAAGCCCTTGGAGCGAAAGGTTTTACCGTACAATGTAATGTTGGTGATCAAGAGCAGGTTGCAGCATTGGCAGAACAAGCTGAACAACTGATGGGACATGCACCAACTTTAGTCATTAATAATGCAGGCATTGGTATCGGTGGTAAATTTGATGAGATGAGCCTTGAAGACTGGCAAAACTGTATGGATGTCAATCTTTGGGGCGTAGTCCATGGTTGCCATTATTTTGTCCCCAAATTTAAACAGCAAGGTCACGGTGCAATCATTAATGTTGCATCGGCTGCCTCGTTCACGGCTGCCCCTGAAATGTCAATTTATAATGTATCAAAAGCAGGGGTTCGGGCATTATCAGAAACCTTATCAGCAGAATTAAAAAAATTCAACATTAAAGTCAATGTATTATGTCCAACCTTAGTACCAACCAATATTATCAAAAATGGTAAAGTGCCGCATAAGGGCGTGCTTGACTACATGCTCACTCATCTGTCATTTACCACACCTGACGCAGTGGCAAAATTGACCCTCAACCGTTTGGATCAAGGTGAGCTTTATACCATTCCACAAGTTGATGCCAAATTATTTTGGGCAATGAAACGCTTTACCCCGAACCTGTATAGCGGTTTGCTCGGTTTTGGCTATCGTTTTATGAAATAAATCTGATGAAACATTCAATTATGCAACGTTCTCTTGCATAGCAATGCTATTCATCCCCTATATTTGAGTGAGTAACCTCTATGGCAATAGCTAAAAAACCAAGTTCTGCACAGCCACATATTTATGATACTTTGATTGTTGGTGCAGCAATTTCAGGACTTGCCGCAGCGTATCGTTTAGATCAAGCAGGTTTAAGCAATTATAAAATCATCGAAAAAGCCAACGAAGTCGGCGGCACATGGCGTGACAACAACTATCCAGGATGTGGCTGTGATGTGCCTTCTGCACTCTATTCTTTTTCATTTTTCCCCAGTGCAAAATGGAGCCATCTGTTTGCCCGTCAGCCTGAAATTTTAGACTATCTTAAAGAAGTCAGTGAAAACTTTAACATCAGACCGAAAATTGAATTTAACTGTGAACTGATTCATGCTCGCTGGAATGAAGAACAACATCTCTGGGCATTAGAAACCAGTTCAGGTACGTATTACGCCAAAGCAGTGATTTTTGCCACAGGGCCGATTACCGAACCACAAATGCCAAAAATGCCAGGACTAGACACTTTTACAGGTGAAATGTTCCATTCTGCACGTTGGAATCACGATTATGATTTAACAGGTAAACGTGTGGCAGTGATTGGGACAGGTGCATCAGCGATTCAGTTTATCCCACAAATTCAGCCCAAAGTAAAAGAACTTTATGTGTTCCAACGTACCGCCCCATGGGTCGTACCCAAAGCCGATATGGATTTAAATGACAATGCCAAAGCGATTATCGCCAAATATCCAGTGATTATGCAAGCATGGCGTGGCGGTGTAGCACAAATTCTCAATCTGATTAACTTTGGCTTACGTCATCCTGTATTGTTAAAACCGCTTGGTGCATTCTTTAAAGAAGTACTAAAACTACAAGTGCGTGATGAACAACTGCTTAAAGCTGTAACACCAAACTTTACCATTGGTTGTAAACGTCTATTGTTCGCCAACAACTATTACCCTGCTCTACAAGCCGACAACACCACCGTGATTCCGCATGGTTTAACCAAAGTTGAAGGCAATACTGTGATTGCGGCAGATGGTACACGTCAGGAAGTTGATGTGATTATCTGGGGCACAGGCTTTGAAGTGTCACATCCACCGATTGGTAAACGTGTACACGATGAACAAGGTGAAATTTTAGCTGCACGCTGGAAAAATAGCTCACCAGAAGCTTATCTAGGCACAAGCATCGAGAATGTACCCAATGCGTTCCTCATGCTTGGGCCGAACGTACTGGTGTATGATTCATTTATTGGTTTGGCAGAAGCTCAACTGGATTATATCATCAGCGGCTTAACCCAGATGAAAGAGGAAGACATCAGCAAATTCTCAATTAAATCTGACGTGATTGCCAAGCATAACCAACAAGTGCAAAAACATATCACCAAAACTGTATTTAACAATGGCGGCTGTAAGAGCTATTATTTGGATGAAAATGGGCGAAACTTTGCTGCATGGCCGTGGTCATTGAAAAAGTTAAGACAACGCCTGTCTAAACTAAAACTCAAAGAGTATGATGTAGTATATATCACTGAATATAAAGCGAAAAAATCAGTACAAAAATCCACTGTGGCTTATCCAATACCGTCCTCGTGACGGTTTTTTATCACTAAAATTTTTCTCGTTCTAAAAATTTAATGATTTTATCTGCTTATTCACGCAACCAATTTTCAAGATGTAAATGTTCAATTCTTGAAAACTCACGGACATTATCCGTCACCATAATGAAATGATGACTTAAAGCCTGTGCTGCAATCCATGTATCATTTGCACCAATCGGCTGACCTTTTTGTTCTAATTTTGCCCGAATTTCACCATAACAATAAATGGTTGCTTTATCTAATTGTATCAATTCAAACTGTGATTCTATTTTTTTGAGTTTTGCCAAGTTTTTCTGTATTTGCTGACTTTTTTCTGCACCTAAAACCAACTCTCCCAAGACAATCGAAGATAAAAGGATTTGTGCGGGTTTTAAAATTTCTAAACGCTGACAGACCAAAGGGTGACCTTTTAATGCGGCAATAAAAACATTGGTATCGAGCAAATATTTCTTCGTCATTTTAATCGTTCAATGGTGCAACCGCTTCAGCCACATTATCGCTTGGTGCAAGCCATGTATCATCGTGGGATTCTTGCCAAAATTCACGAAAAATATCAGCAGCAACTTGTTCAGGTTTCGCAGGGACTAAATGCACAATCACTTTACCATGTCGAGTAATTGCAATTTCTTCACCCAATTCCACTTGATGTAGTAATGTCGAAAAATGGGCTTTCGCTTCAACAACTGAAATATTTTTCATCACACTCTCAAAAAATATGACTATATGACCATATATTAGAACAAACATGAGGATGATTCAAGCGATAAACTTTTATACTCAAAACCACTTTTTTAAAAAGCCTAAACATCTAATATTCTTGCATAAAATGTATATCTTTGAACAAAAAAGTGTAAAATTGATAAATTCTAGGTGTTTGGCTAACCCTATGACAGAAAAACATTTTAAACAGCCATCAGGTGAATTTACCATCCATGATATTGGTTATCCACGAGTTGAACCCGATACCTCTACGCCAGTGCGTAAAGCAATGGTTGCTTTTGAGGATAAAATTCGTCGGGATACAGAATTTGAAACAGCGGCTTTCTTTGATGAACATGGTAACATGCTGTTAAAAAGAACAGGCTTACCCAATCAGGTAAGATATACGCATAGCGAGTTAATGCGTATGCGTGGCAAGTGCTTTAGCCACAATCATCCTAATGGCGGTTCATTTTCGATTGATGATATTC
>SSHE01000065.1 GCA_008017315.1 Acinetobacter sp. | reverse complement strand
GCTTTCACTTCAGCCACTGTTTGAAATTCATGCAAGTAAACATGTTCATACTTCACCGTACGCCATAACCGCTCAACAAAGATATTATCCAATGCTCTACCTCTACCATCCATGCTGATCTGAATAGCGTGATCCAGCAAAGGCTGTGTAAAGCGTGGGGTGGTAAACTGTACACCTTGGTCTGTATTGAAGATTTCACAGCGTTTGCCCTGTGCCAATAAATCACCAACCCCAGCAATGCAGAAATCTGCTTCTAGTGTGGTACTTAATGACCAGTTCAAGACATAACGACTGTACCAGTCAATCACTGCCATCAAATATACGAATCCTTTCGTTAATCTGATATAGGTAATATCGGTACTCCAAACTTGGTTACAGCGGACTATGGGTAGGTTACGCAGTAAATATGGATAGACATGATATTCTTTACAACCCTTGCTCGTATTAGGCTTCTGATAGATAGCATCCAAACCCATGAGACGTAATAACCGTCGTACACGCTTAGGATTGACCCTATACCCCTGTTGTCGTAAATAGGCAGTCATACGTAAAACACCATAAAATGGGGTCTTGGTATATTGCTCATCTAATAGACGCATCAGGTCTAAGTCTGTCGAATCAATCGGCTTAGGCTGGTAGTAAATACTGGAGCGATTAAGTCCCAGTAATTCACATTGTTGCCGTAAGCTAAAGGTAGAATTTTCCATATCTAGCCAGCCTTTGCGTTCCGTTACTGTGACATCAAGGACTTTTTTTTAAGCCAATCTCGCTCTGCTATCACTTGTCCAAGTTGTCGATGTAGCTCATCAATTAACGCTTGCTGGTTTTGCTCTGTTTCAGTTGTTTTGGTGGTAAATGCACTGGGGATTACCGCTATTGCCTGTTTCCTCCACGTGTGAATTTGGGTTGCATGAACAGCGTATTCTGCAACTAATTCATTGATGGTCTTTTGCTGTTTGATGGCTTCAATCGCAACTTTGCTCTTGAAGTCTGCACTATGTTTCTTTCGGACATTTGCCATGATTTGCCTCGCTTCATGGGATTTGCCTCTATCTTAACTAGTGGTCTAATTTTTGGGGAGTATCATATACAGGCATAATGGGACGTAGTGATAGTTCCACCGTTTGCCAATTTAGTAGATTGACAATATCTCAATCTATGCTATCGTAGAGGAGTAGTCACAGGGCGGTATAAATACACCACGCCTAGATTGAGGTACGATAAATACTGTGATAATCGTAAACGTATAGTAAGTACGTTGCCTCTAGGTGCCGCACCAGAATACAAGCCTCTATGTATAGAAATAGGGGCTTTTTAATGCTTGAAAGAATGGTATGCGAACATTTATATATCTTGATGAAAGTGGAGATTTGGGCTGGAATATGGATGACCCTTATCAGAAAGGTGGTTCAAGTCGTATGCTTACACTTGCGGCAATCTGTGTGCCAGAGTATAAAATCAAATATGTTCAGCGTATTGTAAGAGCTTTATATACAAAACGGAAAAGACCATTAAAAAATGAGTTAAAATCTATTGATTTGAATTTTAAAGATAAAGAACTATTTCTATATTTAACATCAAAGTTATTGATAGAACATCAAGATATACAACTGAGGTCGATTACAGTACATAAAGAATATGTCAATCAGCATATGAAAAACGACCCCAATGTATTGTATAACTATATGGTGAAGTTACTATTACTAGGTACAATCTGTAAGTCTAAATATGTAGATTTTATGCCTGATAGACGCAGTGAACGAGTGAATACCAAATGGAATATGGGTGAATATCTAAATCAGATGATTCAGGAAAGTAGAATTGAACATCAAGTCATAAATCAATGTTGTAATGTTTATCCTATGGATAGTTCAAAGTGTTTAGAATTACAATTTATTGATTTTTATGCTGGTTTAGTTTGGTCTGCTTATGAGTTTAATGATGTTCGTGCGAGGCAGTTTATGAAAGACAATCGTAATACCAATCATAAGTTATTTTTCCCTGTTGAGTGATAGCCATTAGATACTTCCCTATTTTTTAGGATAGATTTTTAGAGAATAACATGCAAGGCTTATATTTAATCACTAACGATGACCCATTCCATCTACTTTTAACCAAGTTGGAGCTTGCCTTGGCGACGCAAAAAGTTGCACTCTTACAATATCGCCGTAAAAAAATCGAAAAATCACAACAATACAATGAAATAGAAAAAATTTTAAATCTATGCCAGCAGTATAAAACCCCTTTAATGATGAATGATGATATCCAACAAGCCCAACATTTTGGCGTTGGGCTGCATCTTGGTCAGGATGATGGTTCAATTCAAGATGCACGAAAAATATTAGGTGAACACGCCATTATTGGGCGTACCTGTTTAAATTCTTTAGACTTGGCAGAGCAAGCGGTGGCTGATGGGGCAAGCTATGTTGCTTTTGGGGCGATTTATGGCTCGACGACCAAACCACAGGCGGTAAAAAGTGGGTTGCACATTTTACAGCAAGCACGACAACAATTTGATGTGCCGATTTGTGCCATTGGTGGGCTCACCGTTGAAAATTCTCAAGTGGTTGTGGATGCTGGGGCAAACTTTTGTGCGGTGGTCAGTGATATACTAGGACAAGATATTGACAGAATTGTCCAACGTGTCGAGGCGTGGGCAAAACTTTTTGAACGACATTGAGTAAAATTTATGTTTATTTCCGCAAAACAAGCCCAACTTTTTGAAGAAGCCAGCAAACATATCCCTGGTGGCGTTAATTCGCCTGTCCGTGCATTTAAAGGTGTCGGTGGAACGCCTGTGTTTATCAAACGTGCCAAAGGGGCGTATCTTTGGGATGAAGATGACAATCAATATATTGATTATGTCGGGTCGTGGGGGCCGATGATTTTGGGGCATTCGCATCCCGATATTGTCAAAGCGGTACAGGATGCTGCCGAAGATGGTTTGAGTTATGGTGCACCTACGGTTGCGGAAACGCATCTTGCCGATGTGATTTGCGAGATTTTACCGTCGATAGATTTGGTACGCATGACCAACTCTGGTACAGAAGCCACCATGACCGCTATTCGTTTGGCACGTGGGTTTACAGGTCGGGATAAAATCATCAAGTTTGAAGGCTGTTATCATGGGCATTCGGATTCATTATTGGTCAAAGCAGGGTCGGGGCTATTAACCTTTGGTGAACCAACATCCAAAGGCGTACCCGAAGATTTTGCCAAACATACCATTGTGTTACCGTATAACGATATTGAGGCATTAAAAGCATGTTTTGCTACATTTGGTGCTGAGATTGCTGGGGTGATTATTGAACCTGTGGCAGGCAATATGAATCTGGTCAAACCAATTGATGGTTTTTTACCAACGATTCGTGCTTTATGTGATGAATATCAATCGGTATTTATTATTGATGAAGTGATGACGGGTTTCCGTGTTGCATTGGGTGGGGCACATACGCTTTATGATGTAAAACCTGATTTAGTCACATTAGGGAAAATCATTGGTGCAGGTTTGCCTGTTGGTGCATTTGGTGGCAAACGTGAAATTATGCAATGTATTGCCCCTTTAGGTGGTGTATATCAGGCTGGGACGTTATCAGGAAATCCATTGGCAATGCGTGCAGGTTTGGCCATGTTTAAGCATATTCGCCAAGAGGATTTTTATGAAAAATTGGAAATGCAACTCGCCAAATTATTAGCAGGTTTGCAGCAGGCTGCCGATGAAGTTGGCATTGCGTTTAGAACTCAGCAAGTCGGGGCCATGTTTGGTGTGTATTTTACCGAGCAAGAGGATATTTCTAGTTTTGAATCCATGTTGCAATGTGATGTAGAAGCCTTTAAACAGTTTTTCCATGGCATGTTAAAACGTGGGGTATATCTGGCACCATCAGCATTTGAAGCAGGTTTTATTTCGTCTATGCATAGTGATGAAGATATTGCCAAAACCATTCAGGCAGCAAAAGATACTTTTGTGGAAATGAAAGGTTAATTTAAACATAAACCAAAGCACATTTGAGGATGTGCTTTAGTTTACCCAATCTTCTAATGGTAAACCCTCAATACGGCTAAATTCTCTTGTATTATGCGTGACGAGAATCGCATTTTCAGCGAGTGCATGGCAGCCAATCCATAAGTCATTTCCACCGATGATTTTTCCTGCTTTTTTCAGATGTAGAAAATGCGTTGCATAATATTGGCAAATCAGGGCATTATCAGGATAAAGTACTTTAACGATTTTACATAGGGACTCTAATTGTAGTGAGGATTGATGTTTTTTTAGACTGCCTGTTACACCTTTTAACAGCTCTGCATAAGTAATAAAAGACATGACCAATTCATCATGGACATCTAACTGGTCAATTCTATCTGCGACACTTGCAGGTTGATTTTTAAGGAAGTAAATTAAAATATTGGTATCGAGCATGTATTTCATAATGCTTCACGTTCTTGCATGTCTGGTTGCTCATTTGGGTCTGGTAAATGGGCAATAAAGTCTGCATCAAATCTGGCAAGTGCGGATAGAAAGGCTTGCCCACGAGATTGGTGTAAGGGATGAATGACTAAATCGCCCTGTTTGTTTTTATAAATCTGTACACGGTCTGTGTCTAGGCGTAATTCGGTCGGAATCCTGACTGCTTGGCTATTACCGTTTTTAAAAACCCGACTAAGAATAGGGGATTGCTGAGAATTTGGAATATTTTGTATGTTCATAAGTACACACCTATACGGTTTTAGTGTATTTACATTAACATGACGCTGTTGGTAAAGTAAACACGGCTAAACGTTTTGAAACAACCCAGCTTTTACAATACCAGCCTTGGTTTGTTTTAGCAGTTGCCAGTTTGCTGGTAAGTTTAAAGTGTGCAGTTCTCTATCAGCTTCCACATAAATCAGGGCATTTTCACACAGTAAAGGATTGACCAACTCCGCTAATTCCTGCCATAAATTTAGACTGTACGGTGGGTCAAGAAAAACCACATCAAATGGTTCATTTAAGGACTTTAATGCGTTCTGTGCTGTCATTGCCAATACTTGTGCATGTTCTACGTTTAATCGCTGAATATTTTGTCGTAAAAATTTGACTTGTTCTGTATGGGGTTCAATCATGACCATATGTTTTGCCCCACGAGAAAGTGCTTCAAAACTTAAAGCTCCCGAACCTGCACATAGGTCTAACACTTTTGCTCCTTGAATATCCCACATGAGCCAATTAAATAGAGTTTCCCGAATACGGTCGGGTGTGGGGCGTAAACCATCAAGCGTAGCAAAAGGCAGTTGCCGACGTTTAAACTCACCGCCAATAATGCGTAATTGGTTGTTCATTATTCATCATCACTATTGGCTGAAGGGAGTGGCGTGTTTGTCGTATTTGGGGTGGGCGGTGTTGATAAGACACTATTGGTTGGCAATTCGGCAGGTTTTGCCCCTGCGGTCATGAGTCCACCACTGACAGGTGATGATACAGGTTTAATGGGGTCTTTCTCTCGCTTTAACAGCCAGTAATCAAATACAGGTTTGGTGAGTTGGGCAGCTGAAGAGCCATGCCGACCGTTTTCCCAAATCACAGCAATGGCAATGGTAGGCTGATCGGCAGGGGCAAAGCCAACAAAAAGACCATGGTCATATTCACGCTCTTTGAGTGCTGCTTCATTATAGCGTTTGCCTTGGGCGATACTTTTAACCTGTGCTGTTCCTGTCTTGCCTGCAATGCGGTAAAAAGGGCTGCGGATGCTGCGACCTGTACCACTGGTAATCACCGATTCCATAGCAGCGTGCATGTGTTGCCAATCATCACGTGTGCCAGAAAAATCTATTTTATAATCACTACCATTGAGAATCTTCAGGGTTTTGCTGCCTTTGGTTTCACGCAAAACATGTGGTTTGACATGTTGTCCATAGTTGGCGGTAATGGCGGTTGCTAAAGCCAGTTGTAAAGGTGTGGCAGTAAAAGCACCTTGTCCAATACTAACCGAAATGGTTTCCCCTTTGAGCCATGCTTTGTTGCGAGTACGCATTTTCCATTCAGGCGATGGATAAAGCCCAGAGTTTTCATTGGGTAAATCAACGCCTGTTTTTTCACCAAAACCAAATTGTGTCATCCATGCGTGCATTTTTTCGATACCCATTTGATAGGCGAGAATATAAAAAAATGTATCGCAAGATTGTGCAATGGCTTTATTAATATCGACCACACCATGACCTGTTTTACGCCAGTCACGGAATTTGTGACTATCCCCAGGTAAATGGAAATAACCAGGGTCGGAAATACGTGTATTCCAATCAATATAGTTGTAGTGCAATCCGCCCATGGCTGCCATGGGTTTGATGGTTGAACCTGGTGGATAAGTCCCTTGTAATGCACGGTTGTAAAGAGGTTGGTCGATATTGTCACTTAAGGCACGATAATTGGTATGGCTAATGCCTGTGACAAAGAGATTGGGGTTAAAACTTGGGCTAGAGACCAGTGCGAGAATTTCCCCTGTACTGGGATCAATGGCCACCATTGCACCACGTTTGCCGATGAGTTGCTCGGATGCCACCCTTTGCAAACCATAGTCTAATGATAAATATAAATCATTGCCACGAACGGCTTCCTTACGTCCTAGGTAACGCAGGATATTGCTATGAGCATCGGCTTCTACAGATTCATAGCCTGGTGTGCCGTGTAAGAGTTCTTCGTAGGATTTTTCCACGCCGATTTTGCCAATCAGGTTGGTGCCAGCATATAAATCCTTATCGATAGTTTTTAATTCTTTATCATTAATGCGTCCCACATAACCAATCACATGGGCAAATAAATCACCATGTGGGTAATAACGGGTCATTTGAGTTTCGATACGTACGCCAATAAAATTTTGTTTAAGCTCACTAAATCGGGCAATATCATGCTCCGTGAGATTCATTTTAAGGGTAAGAATTTCGGTTTTACGTGCGGTTTTGGCACGTTTTTTAAATTGGTCAATGTCTTCGCTGGAAAGTTGTAAAACAGGCGTTAGCCGTTGTAGGGTATCATCAATATCATGAATATCGGCACGGCTAATGACCGCAGTAAACACAGGGAAATTATCCGCCAGTAAAAAGCCATTACGGTCATAAATATAACCTCGTGCTGGAGGTAAAGCCTGTAAGCGGATACGATTGCTGTCCGATACGGTTTGAAAGTGTTGGTGTTGATAGATTTGTAAATAACTATAACGTACGAGGAGTAAGAAAATAAAAATCGACACAAAGCCCATGGCAAAGTAAATCCGACCACGAAAAATTTGTTTTTCTTGCTGTATATTTTTAATCGGTACTAACTTTTTACTCATGATGGTATGCGAAATCAGAACTCGGGTATTCTAGCGAAACAAAGACATCAGGTACATATATTTTTGTACGATGACGGCGTGGTATGACTGAATAGACAGACGATTTCGATTGATTTGTACTATGGCTTAGGTCAAAATTCTGCTAGAGTTGGAGTGGTTCCAATATCGGTATGCACATTATTTTAAATAAATGATGCGCTTTAGGGAAAAAGCGGAGAAAAGAATTGAAAAAAATAGCTTTAATGTTACTCACCAGCATGATAGCCAGTATGGCACAAGCAGATATGAAAGATTATTTGCCAGAAGCCAAACTTGCCTCAAAGACTACAGGTAAGGCCTATGTGGGTTTTGGTTTATCACAAGAATTGGTTCATGCGAATGCTGAGTGGGTAACGCCGTATGGTATTGCTTACAGCAAATTGGGTGCTTTTTATAAAGGTGGCAATGAAGCTGGTGGGCAGGTGGGTTTCCGTTATCCGTATTATTTTACAGGGACAGATGCCAATGGCTACTACTTTGGCGTGTATGGGGGTTATCTGGACAATATCTCATTAGATGGCAAAAACTATCAACGCTTGGGTGGAGGGGTCGATTTGGCATACGTCTTACTGGATAAATCACGTATTAGTAGTTTAAGTATAGGTATGGGTGTGGCAGAAGAAGTGGTAGGGCGTTATGGCAGCAAAAAATATATGGATCCACAACTACAGATCGCCTATAGCTTAAGCTTCAATGTATTTTAATGTGCAAAAATAACCGTAATTGCAAGTTATGAATGATTATTTGAGAGAACGTGATGCTTGAGCAAATCCCCGACTTATGGCAAGCATTTAGCAGTCGTCCCGATTTCTGGGCTATTTTAAGCATTGTTCCTGTGACGGCTTTTGTGACGTGGGCACATGTTTGGATGGCATTAAAAATGGTGTTTTATCCCATTCATTTTTGGGGTTTTCACCTTGGGCCATTGCCTGTGGGCTGGCAGGGTATTGTGCCACGTAAAGCAGGGCGTATCTCTGGGATTATTACCGATAATACCTTATCCAAATTGGGTTCTTTGCGAGAGTTTCTTGAAGCAATGGAACCTGAAGATATGGCACGCATCATTGGTCAGCAAGTGGGGCAAGAGCTTGAGCATTTGATTGATGAAATCATGCTGGAGCGTAAAGCAGTACTGTGGGAAAATTTGCCCTATTCCATTAAGCGTAGAATCTATGCACAAGCACATCAACAATTACCCGATGTGCTCAAAGAACTGGTCACAGAACTTACTTATAATGTTGAGAATCTGGTAGATATGCGTCAGATGGTGGTCAGCCAAATGGAGAATGATCGCCGTCTTATGGTGCGTATGTTCCAAAAAGTCGGACAAAAAGAAATTGATTTTATCTGGCATATCAGTGCGGTCATTGGTGCATTCTTTGGTATTTTTCAGATGTTTGTGTATGTATTTGTTCCGCAGCACTGGACAGTACCATTTTTTGCCGCCATTTGGGGATTTTTAACCAACTGGATTGCCATTTGGATGGTCTTTAATCCAGTTGAGCCCAATCCGATTCGCTTCCCACAATTTTTTGCACGTACCGATAGCCGTAAGTTTCCATGGCTTAAACCTGTTATACCACGTATTGGCACCTATAATTTTCAGGGTGCATTTATGAAGCGTCAGGATGAGGTGTCGGATGTGTTCTCAGAAGTGGTGACCTCCGATTTAATCACGCTCAAATCGATTATGACTGAAATGATGTATGGCGAACGCAAGGTGAAAACACGTCGGATTATCAAGCGACATATCAATCAGATTATGGAAACCCCAAAAGTCCGAACGTCATTACAATTGGTCATGGGGCCAAGTGAATATGCCAAACTTAAAACGGATCTTGTAGATCGTTCCATTGAAATTACCATGGAGCCTATGTGTGATCCTGAGTTTAATGCCAGTCGTGCGAAAAAGATTTTTACCATGTTTAGAGATCGTATTCGGTTGCTCACACCAAAAGAATTTCAGAATTTACTGCGTCCAGCCTTTCAGGAAGACGAATGGATTTTGATTGTACTGGGTGGGGTAACAGGTTTTGCTGCGGGTTTGATACACTTATTTATAGCATTTTTATGATATAGGCTTTAAAATAGCGTGCATCCTTGAATGACTTGCCATTTGTTTTTGAAGAATAGATGTAGGTGCTGTCGTTAGTATAGATAAAATCACAACAGCCCTTCATTTTTGTTAAATATTTTTTGTTAAAGAGGATGTGTTTTATGCGCATTATTTTACTCGGGCCACCTGGTGCAGGAAAAGGAACTCAAGCTCAGTTGATCTGTAAGCGCTACAATATCCCACAAATTTCTACGGGTGACATGCTTCGTGCTGCGATTCGTGAAGGGACAGCATTGGGTTTACAAGCGAAGTCCGTCATGGAAAGTGGTGGTTTGGTTTCTGATGAACTGATTATTGGTCTGGTAAAAGAGCGTATTGCTCAGCCTGATTGTAGTAACGGTTGTATTTTTGATGGTTTCCCTCGCACTATTCCTCAGGCAGAAGCTTTGGAAAAAGAAGGCATTCACATTGATCATGTGATTGAAATTGAAGTCCCTGATGAAGAAATCGTACAGCGTTTATCAGGTCGCCGTCAGCATCCTGCTTCTGGTCGTGTTTATCACTTGATTTATAATCCACCTAAAGTGGAAGGTAAGGATGATGAAACAGGCGAGGATTTGGTACAACGTCCTGATGATCAGGAAGAAACCATTCGTAAACGCTTGGCATCGTATCATACCGAAACGGCACAATTGGTTGGTTTTTATCAATCACGTGCAGCCAATGAAAATGCTGCAACCTATGATAAGGTCAATGGTTTGGATGCAATTGATAATGTTCAAGCCAAATTATTTTCCATTTTGGGTGATGCAAAATAAGATTTTGCAGAAGTCCGAAAGGCTCTATCTTTGTGGATAGAGCTTTTTTTATTGGAGTAGGACAATGAAATTCGTGTTGTTGTTTGTGGTGGTGTTGGCATTTGTATTGATCGTGCGATTGCTATGGCAAAGCTATACATTGCTACGTGAAACACAGCAGAAAAAGAACCCGACGCCTCAGAATTGCTCTCGTGATAAATTCGATTGAACTTGCCTGATAAGCGGTCTATACGATTAAAATCAGTTGTACTCAATTTGATGTGGCTGCATAAATGAAATTACTTTAACAGCTGAAGAACAGACAATGCGGCTGAGTTTTGCTATACTTTAACAAAGTCGTAGATGTTGGGTTCTGATGATGAATACACAAACCTTAAATAAAAAACTTGAATTAATTCAATGGCTATCAACTCTAGAAGATAGGACGATTATTGATAAACTGATGCAATTTAGGCAGACCGAAGCAAAAGACTGGTGGACTTCGATTTCTAATGAAGAACAACAATCAATCGAACAAGGTATTCTTGAGGTAGATAGTCAGAACCTACAGTCACATTCAACTGTAAGAAAACTATATGAAAAATGGTTATAGTGTTGTGTGGACACCGAATGCGTCAAATGAGTTGGAACACACCATAGCGTACCTAAAGCATCATTTTACCGAAAAAGAGCTGACTAAACTTGCCCGAAAAATTGAAAGTACGATAGAAATTATTGCGAATAATCCTGATATTTTTCCAAAATCAGAAAAGAAAAATATTCATAAAGTGGTATTGCTCAAATTTAACACGATGTATTATCCAGTTAAAGATGAGCATATTGAAATATTATCGTTTTTTTCTAATCGACAATCTCAAGATTAAAAGAAATTAGTTTAAAATAGATTCTAAAACCAATTGATTAATGACATTCCCAATCCTATATACGTCGCACGGTGATTGTAGTCGATTAGACTTTCACCATAACCATCAAACAGTTGTAAATGCCCACGCAATGAACCTTTGAGTGGAAATGCCCAGTCAAATTGCACTGCACCATGATTTTGATCAGCACCTTTGAGGCTATGGCGTAACATGAGTGAAAAATTATGCTGCTGCCATTTATAATTGGCGGTTAGGTCACCACGTCCAATATAGTTCTTGATATCGGGATTGTTATCATCATTGGCTTCTTCCTCCACTCGATACCAAGGACGCAGCATCAGGGCAAAATTATCCCGCTCCAAACCAAGATTGAGCATGACACGATTCCAGCTCCGTGATAATGGGTCAGACCGTCCATTGGATTGATGATTTAAGGTAACCCCAAGTAAGCGACCATGTAGCCCCAAAAAATTATAATTGGTACGGAAGATGAGACTGGCTTCAGGTTCGTAATTGGTTTCACGAAATGGGCGGGATGCTTCACTATTATAGACTTGCCAGCGTGAGGACTGCGTATAGCCTAGCCATAAATCACCATCGCCATTGGCAAATACGCCTTCAATGGCTTTGGTTTTGAGGGAAATTTGAAATTTGGTTTCTATACTGTCCAATTGTTGTGGGGTGGTGACGGTATTTTGTGGATTTGGGCTAGAGGGGAGGGTATTTTTCTTGGATGTCCACATGACAGGAAATAAATAAACAGGTTGATTGGAACGAATTTGCCATGTGCCAAGTTTAGATTTATTGGAAAGTTCCCAACGTTGATCCAGTAATGACGAGGTGGGATCAAATTCTGGTGCAATACCAAACATAAAATCCTGTGCGTTCGGTTGCTGTTGGATGGTCGTATCATCTGATGTGGTGCTATTGGTCAGAGCCAAAAAGTCATTTTGAATGCTATTGGTGAGTTCTGGAGCATTGCCAAGCGTAGGTAAGGGTTTATAGATCGCATCATAGCAGGCTAGACGTTCGCTATTGGCGGTCAAGCTGACACATGCTTCTGGTGCAGTCGGTTGCGGTCTGGGGAGATGCAGCGGCATTGTGAGGTCTGCTGCGATTGCTGGGCTGCTGATGAGCATCGCTATCAGGAGCGTATTGGAATTTAAACTCATTGTACGATAGCGATGGTTCATAAGATGTCCTGATTAGTGGATTTTATGCAGACTAAAACCCAGTTGTAGCAATTCATCCTGTTTGGAAATTGGGGCAACCACGGCACGGACAGGGGTTTTATGCAATAAATAATGTTCGCTAATGCGTTTTAAATCGGCAAGACTTACGCCAAGAATGCGTTGGCGTAACTGCTGTCTAAAGTCATGAGTGCGTCCATGCAAGCTGGCATAGCACGTGGTAATGGCTTCACCAGCAGGCGAACCAGGTTTATCCATACTGGCCACTAAGCCCAAAATGGCTTCTTCCAGTTGGTACTCGTATTGTTCGCTATGTAATAACCATTGAATCGATTGCTCAAAATCGGCAAAAGTTTCTGCCAGTCGTGGGTCTCGATAGCTATAAAAACGGAATGCACAACTATTGCCATCGTAGCCTGCACCGCCACCGTATGCACCACCTTGTTCACGAATCGCACTGTGTAAATAACCATTTCGCAAATATGAACCTAGTACCATAAAAGCGGCTGCATCAGGATGATTAATCTCAACAGCAGGGTAGGCACTGGCACAAAATTGGACATTGGTTTGAATCAGCCATGCGTGGTCACTGTCATCGGGTGAATATGCGGCAGATTGTACAAATGGTGTTTCGTGTACATGTTCGGTTTTTGACCACGTTTTTTGTAAAGCGAAGAGTAAATCATCACTATGCTGGGCTTCACAGACCAAAAGGAAAGATTTAGATGCCTGTACAATACGTTGGTGAATACTTTGCAGTTGTTCGATAAAGTGTTGATAATGTTGGTCACTTTGGCGAATATCATCAATAAGTTGAGTCAGCCAGCGTAAAGCAGGCAAGCCTGTATGTTGATAATCACGCTGAGCAAAGGCACTCATATTTCGACAAGCGGTTTGCATCGCATAGCTATGTCCTGCACCAGAAAGTCGCGCTTGCCAGCTGGTTTTACGTTGCTGTAATAATTCTAAAATACGTTCTTTTTCATCAAAACGCATCTGATTAAAAGCAGTATAGAGTAAATCCATCGCTGCGATATTATGATTTAAAGCTTTGGTGGTGAGGGTTAAAAATGCACTGATACCCTCTTTATCATTCACTTTGCTGCGAATGCTGAGCCCCATACCGACACCACCACTAATGGCAGTTTGTTGGGTTTGCAGTTGGAGGTAGTCATATTCACCTGCACCGACTTCGCCCATCAAAATACTGAGCAGATTGAAATAAGGTGACGATACAATATCTTGTGGTAAATGAATCAGCACTTGCTGATAGAACAAACCATTTGTCCCTGCATGGTAGAGATGGACTGGGACGGCATGACCATCGAGGGAAATCTGCTCGTTGATTTCTGCAATATATTTTAGCCCAGCAGGAATATCATCCAAGGTGACTTTGGGTAATAATTCCAAATCATCAGGCGTGGCTTGACGCTGTTTTAAGGCTTCAGTTTGAGCCAAAATCTGCGTGCGTTGCTGCTCATCCAGTGTTGCTGCAATGCTATCTAGTCTGGCTTGTTCGGTATCACGTTCACGTTGTGACAATGTTTGATCGGGAATCAGGGTGAGGCGTACACGATGCGGGTTATCAATCAAATAGGTCTGGATAAGATTGGATAACCACATTGGGTCTTGTAGCTCTTGTTTAATCTCTGCCAGTGCCTGTTCAACATCCCACACCGCAATTGGATCGGCATGGTGAATCGCACCACCTAAGCCATTTAGAATTAAACTTAAACCATAAGGTGTACCATCACCGCCAATTTCACGTTGATGTAATTCAATCTGATGTAAAATTGCTTCAATAGTGCTTTGCTCAATCGGTTTTGCTGCGATTTCAGCTAAAATATTGAAAACACCTTGCTCAAATGCTTCGGCTTTTTCTGCTTCTGAACCTTGAATACCACAATAAAAAGTCATTTCAAAATTGGAGTCATCCACGCCCATAAACGGCCCTGTAGATTGTCCCAATTTGCTGGTTTCCAAATAGTTGCGTAAGGGTGAAGCCGAATTTTCCAATAAAACCCCTTCAACCAAACGCATCCCTAAGCGTAGCTTGATATGGTGTGTTTCAGGCAATAACCAACCCAACACATGATAGGTTTTTTGGCTTAAATCCTGTTCATCGACGGCATAATGTTCGGTGACGTGTTTGGGTGTGGTGAGGCGTGTTTCAGCAATAGAATGAATTGTTTGCCCTTGGCTAAAATGCTTTAAGGCCTGTTGTTCAAATTTGTCATGTAATTGATAAACATCAGCATCACCAAAAGTCATAAATACCGCATTGGAAGGGTGGTAATGACTACGATAAAATTCGACCAGCTCTTGATAGGTCAAATCGGGAATATCTTTCGGGTCGCCACCTGAGTTGTAGTGATAAGTGGTATCAGGATAAAGGTGATGGGCAAGTTTGTGATAAAGCTGGTCATTGGGTGCACTACATGCCCCTTTCATTTCGTTAAATACGATACCTTTAAAGACTGGTTTATCATTTTCCAGTTCAACTCGAATACCTTCTTGTAAGAAATCTAATTCATTTAAATTGGCAAAAAATGCGGCATCCAGATAAACCGAAAGTAAATTATCAAAATCTTTACTATTTTGAGTGGCAAAAGGATAAGCCGTCCAATCGGCTGCGGTAAACGCATTCATAAAGGTATTGAGCGAGCGTTTAATCATGGAAAAGAAGGGGTCACGCACTGGATATTGTTTTGAACCACACAGTGCAGTATGTTCCAAGATATGGGCTTCGCCTTTGGAGTCCATGGGTTGTGTACGAAATGCGACGAGAAAGACATTTTCATCATTGTCATTGGCAAGGTGATAATGCACAGCACCTGTGACCTTATGCCGAAATTGATAGACGGTCGTGGACAAAGCATCAATAAATTTTTGACGCACCAATTCAAAAGCAGGGTGAATAGGATTCTGCGATGGGTTTGAACAGGTGTGCGGCATACATACTCCGTATAATGCAATGATGTGCTGAATTTTAATGATGCTCAGAGTATAGCGGAAACATGGAGAAAAGGGCTGATTTTTATCAGAAATGATACAGGGAGACTTAGCGAGCAAGGGCTTTCATGTTACTCTAAGCAAAATTTTTTTCGAGATATCATGTGATGGCACAAGTTGAGCTGTTTTCGATAGGTAATGCTTTGGTGGATCAAGAATTTTTGGTCGATGATGCGTTTTTGGCACAAGCTCAATTGAGCAAAGGCACCATGCAGCTTTGTGATGCCGCACAACAAGCCCAACTTGTACAGCATCTTGCCACTGCAACACATAAAGGACAAGCCAGTGGTGGTTCGGCAGCCAATACGACCGTGGCATTCTCGGCATTGGGCGGTACAAGTTTTTATGCGTGCCGAGTGGGCAATGATGATTTGGCGACGTTTTATCTGAATGACTTAAAACAGGTGAATGTACAGACCCATGAAAAATCCCTAAGTGAGGGGCAAACAGGTACATGTATCGTCATGATTACCCCTGATGGTGAACGTACCATGTACACCCATTTGGGAATTACCGCCGAATTAAGCCCAGTACAAATCGATTATGCAGCATTAACACAGGCAAAATGGCTATATATCGAAGGTTATTTGGCAACCAGCCCGACCGCACATCAGGCAGTGGCACAAGCGAGACAGATTGCTAAGGCAAACAATGTGAGCATTGCGATTTCACTTTCTGACCCAGCAATGGTGCAATATGCCAAAGCAGGGCTGGATATTCTGATTGACGATGGTGTCGATGTACTGTTTTGTAATGAACAAGAAGCCCTGATGTATAGCAAAACGGTAAGTATCGAACAGGCATCCGAAGCACTGTTAAACATTGCTCAAACTGTAGTGATTACTTTGGGCAGTAAGGGAGCATTGATTGGGCGTAAAGGCCAGCCAATTGAATTGATCGTTGGTGAATTTGTGACACAAGCTGTTGATACCAATGGTGCAGGAGATGCTTTTGCAGGTGGTTTTCTTTATGCTTTATCACAAGGAAAATCATTGACGCAGGCAGCACAACTGGGCAACCGTGTAGCAGCACAAGTGGTGAGCCAATTTGGCCCTCGTTTAAGTTATCAGCAATATCAAGCGATTGTGCAACAATTCTAAGTTTGGGAAGAAGAACGAGATGTATTTAATTTGTCAGACCGAAGATGTCCCAGAACGTGAAGCACGAGGTTTTGATACCCCTATGGGCGAGATTTTTATTACCCAGCGTGATGGTTCGTTTTTTGCGTACAAAAATATCTGTCCACATTTGCAAACCAGTCTTGAATATATGGAACATCAATTTTTGGATATGGATAAGGAATATATTATCTGTTCGACGCATGGTGCATTATTTAATGTGGAAAATGGACAATGTATTTGGGGGCCTTGTCAGGGAGAGTCACTCACCCAAGTGGATATCGCCATTCATTCGGATGGTGGTATTTATTTAAAAGAAGCCTAATGGGTCTTGATAAGGAAATATGCTGATGACGATTACCCTAGAACTATTTTTTCATTCGGCATTAGTTCCTTTTCATCTATGTGTAGCGACGATTTTTATGCTGATTATTGCCGAAACGATAGGTATTTATATCAAGCATCGCCCTTCACAATATATTCGTCAGTTGATTCCAAAATGGCTTAAACATGCACCCTTGTTACAGGTTCAGATTTCCAGATTTATTATTTTGGTTTTTTTTCTGATTAATTTAAGTTTCGCAGGTTATCTTTTTCAACTGAGTTTTTATGCGTTTTATCAGAATTTTTTAGATTTTGGTATCGTGTTTTTACCTGCATTTTTACTGGCATGGTTTTTTACCTTGTTTATGATGCACTGTTTAGACCAAGTGATTAAACCGAGTGAGGTAAGTTGTCCGATGAGCTTAGTCGGACGTTTGGCCACTGTGGTTAATGGACACGCCAAACCCTACCAAAGTGCACAAGCCATGCTGCGTGACCCTGTTGGGCAGTTGCATTTGATTATGGTTGAACCTGAATATGGAGAGCTGGAGGAACAGTCACAAGTGATTCTCACAGGTTATAGTGATGCTCATTATATCGCCAAGAAAATCATTTCTCAGCGAGATGAGTTGGTTTAAAATCAAAAATGACGTTGGATAAATTCAAAGCGTGGAACGGATTGTCCATTGTCTAGCGTGACCCATTCATTAAACATACTGAGTGGACGCAGCCATAGTCCATATTCGCCATATAAACATTGGTAAACCACCATTAACTCTGCTGTTTCACTATGTTGGGCTGTGCCAATGACTTGATACATGTTGCCCTTATAATGACGATATAAACCTATTGTAGGATAATTCATGAATATTCCTTAGTTATTATTCATAGTATAGATTGCATTGGTATATTCAGGGCATTGTGCCAAAATTGCACTTTCAGTATATAAGTTTTCACCAAAAGCATTACGTAACTTTAAGTCTGCACGAATATTCTCGGTTTTAATTAATTCTAAAAAGAGTTTCTGTTCATGTTTACTGCCGCTGATCATTAGATTTTGAATGGCAGAAAAGAACGATTTACATACCATGCCTTCATCTTGATTAAAAACGGCTTTTGCATCGGAAGGTAAAGTTTTTTCTTTAAACTCTTTTACGTCAATATAATAGACGATATTGGGATAATTGACCAAAATATCGAGTTTAATAAACTTTGCCATTTGTGGTGGCAATATAGTATTACTGGTACGCATTTTTTCAGGCACGGATTGAATAGATTTACGGAAGTCTTCCTTGAATTTATTATCCTGATAATGGCGATAACCAAAAAATCCAATGAGTATAATCAGAACGGCAATAATCATCATCAATGGTTTGTTCATGTCTATTCCTGTGATGCAGTAGAAAGGTCGGATTGGTGAGGATACCACTGTGTGCATTCTGCCAGTGGCTGCTGGGTCGTAAACAAAACATCGGCATATTTATTACGGTAAATATTTTCAATGACAATATTGTCTTGCCTGAGCAAGTTTAAAATAGCAGTTTTTTGTGAGCCATTGGCTTTAAATTGGGTAAATAAATCACTGACAAAATCACATTTTCGTTGGTTGGCATTGTATTTTTCCTCTTCGGAAAATTCCTTTTTGCTATTATATTTAAAGGTGATATAGATGGTGATTTTGGGATAGATTACTAGTACATCTTGTTCGATACCTGAGTCTTTACGCTGAAAATCTTGTTTAAATTCTGGACTATTGAGGTAGGCTTTGACCTTTTGGGCATAGCTGTTTTGTGATTGGGTATTCATGCAATAGCCCAGTAAAAAAGTCACCAGTACAATACTGATGCCAATCAATTTCATGCGAAAATCTTTATTTAATTTATTCAGATCCATATTTTTATCCTATTAATAGCCATTTTCAGCTTTACGTTCTTTGGCTTCCAGTTCGGCGATTTTTTGTGGTGAAATAGGTGGTGGGTTGTTAAAGTGGTCGGTTTCTTCTTTTGGGGGTTGATAATTCTTTAGCTCGATAAAGTTTGGACATTCCGCCATCACTTGCTGATGTTCCAGTAACACATCACCAAATTTATTTTTGACCTGATACTTAAAGGTAATATGGTCTTGCTCGGTGATATTGAGTGCAGCTTGACGACGCAGGGGAGCTGCATTTTTGAGTGTGTTCAGAGATTCACAATCTTCAAACAATTTTTCCATCGTCCCTTTGGGTGGTTCTTTACCTTCATATTCTAAAAACATAATATAAATCATAAAATGAGGATATTGATTGAGTAATTCTCCACGAGCGGTTAGTCCACCAATACGATCAAAGCGATGTGCAACCACATTGCTGGGAATATGTTTATAACTTAGGCGTTCACGTTTTTCGGCTTGATGTAATTGATAAGCAGGATAGCCATACAAAACCGTTGCCCCAATCATGAGCAATAGAATAAAAAGTATTTTCATGAGGTGATTTGTTGTTTTACGGTAGCAAAATATTAACCAATGAAAATGTGATTGTCATCTTATTTTTGAGGGATTTTATGCATAAAACAGCGAAGTGAGGCACTTCGCTGTAGGTTTAGGATTATTTTAAAAACCGCTTATAACCTTCATTTTGACTCACTTCCTCAAATGGATAATTAATCTGCTTTAAGGTTTCAATCAAAGTATCTTGAGCGGTGTCTATCGCTGCCTGTAATCCCATCAGCACTCGACCTTCAGCCGCACCATGATTACGATAATGGAATAGGCTAATATTATGTTCCAAACCTAAACGTTCCAAGAATGTGAGTAATGCCCCAGGGCGTTCTGGAAATTCAACACGGAATAAGCGTTCGTCGTGCAAGTGTCCATGCCCACCTATTAGATAGCGGATATGCAATTTTGCCACTTCATCATCGGATAAATCTGCCACATCATAGTTTTGTTGTAGATGATGAAAAATATCTTGCCGTTCTTTTTCACCGCCTTTTAAGCTAATCCCCACAAAGACTTGTGCCGCATTGCTGCCATTGTAGCGATAGTTAAATTCGGTGATATTACGACCCTGTAAGGTGCGGCAGAATTGTAAAAATGCCCCTTTTTGCTCAGGTAAAGTCACCGCATAAATGGCTTCACGATGTTCACCTAGTTCGGTTCGTTCGGCAATATAACGCAAGCGGTCAAAATTCATATTTGCACCGCAGACGATAGATACAATATTTTTATCTTGAATCTGCTGTTGTTCGACGTATTTTTTGATCCCTGCCAATGCTAAAGCACCAGAGGGTTCGACAATACTACGATTTTCATCAAAAATATCTTTGATTGCAGCACAGATTTCATCGGTATTCACCGTGACGACTTCGTTTTCGATGATTTTGCCTGAACCATCAGATTTTTCCAATTGTAATACTTCAAAGGGTAATTGCCCAATTTGTGCGACCGCCGTACCATCCGCAAATAGTCCCACATGTGGCAATATCGCGCGTTCACCCGTTTCAAGGGCAAGTTTGAGGCAGGCAGATTCTTCATATTCAACAGGCACAATCTTGACATGCGGTGCAACTTCGCCCAAATAGGCGGCGATGCCTGCAATCAAACCGCCGCCGCCCACAGCAACAAAAACATATTCAACTTCACGCCATTGGCGTAAAATTTCATTGGCAATCGTACCTTGTCCTGCAATGACCAATTCATCATCATAAGGGGGTACAAAAATCAGATTTTCATCTATCGCACGTTGCTGGGCATAGCGATTGGACACATCAAAGCTATCCCCATGTAATACCACTGTACCGCCTAGACGCTTTACGGCTTCAACCTTAATGTCTGGTGTGGTCACAGGCATGACGATAATGGCAGGAATCCCCAATTTTTGCCCAGACAGGGCAACGCCTTGTGCATGATTGCCTGCCGATGCACAAATCACGCCACGTTGTAATTGCTCTTTGGGCATTTGGCTGATGCGATTGTATGCACCACGTAATTTGAAGGAAAAAACGGGTTGTAAGTCTTCACGCTTAAAACGAATATGATTGTTTAAACGCTGACTCATTTTTGGGGCGACATCCAAAGGGGATTCAATGGCAACATCATAGACTGTTGCTTGTAAAATTTGTCTAACCCAACGAGACAGCATGACATTCTTCCAGTTTTAACAGTAAAATAGAGGACATTGTAACATCCCTTTGAATCTATCTACATCCGAGATTGTCAGCATGAGCGTATATTCTTCCCAAGATGCAAAAAAACAGGCCGCTGCCGAGGCAGCATTAGCCCATTTACCTAAAGGTGGGATTTTAGGTGTAGGTACAGGCAGTACCGTCAATTTTCTGATTGATTTGTTGCCGCAATTGCAGCTTGAAGCAGCGGTGGCAAGTTCAAAAGCAACCGAAGAACGGCTGAAAAAATTGGGTATAGAGGTGGTTGAACTTAATCATGTGGGGAGTTTGGATGCGTATGTGGACGGTGCGGATGAAATTGACCGTCATTTGCACATGATTAAAGGCGGTGGAGCAGCCTTGACCCGTGAAAAAATCGTGGCATCCGTAGCAAAAGAGTTTATTTGTATTGTCGATGATTCCAAATGGGTGACACAGCTTGGGCGAGATTTTCCTTTACCTATCGAAGTGATTCCAATGGCACGTTCGGCAGTGGCACGTAAATTGGTCACTTTAGGTGGTGACCCTGCGTATCGTGAAGGCGTGGTGACAGATAATGGTAATGTCATTTTGGATGTATTTAATTTAAATATTCTGAATCCGATTGAACTGGAACAAACCATTAATAATATTGCTGGCGTAGTCAGTAATGGCATCTTTGCCTTACGTCCTGCCAATATTGCAGTGGTTGCAACGAATCAAGGTATTGATATTCGTTATGCACAATGAAATCAATTTGCCTGAGATTCAGCGTGTACAACATGCACGAGCAAAGCGTTTAAAGTTGGCTGTATCCTCCAAAGGGATACGGCTGACGATTCCACCTTTTGCGACGCAACAACAAATTGACATGTTTATGCAGCAAAGTCAGGCATGGTTAGAGAAGACATGGGTAAAGCAACACCAGCAATCGCAACCACAGGTAAAACCTGATTTACCCGAACAATTGCAATTTTGTTTTACCTCACAACCCATCACGATACACTATCAGCCAATGTCCGATCTTTTGCAATTTGATGCAAAAACCGCACAATTACAGGTCAATCAAAGCTATGCTGAGTATGCCTTGACGCAATTTGTGATTTGGCAAGCCAAGCAGGTATTACCTCGACAACTACGAACCTATGCACAGCGATATGACTTAACGGTGAACAACATTAGAATTGCTACCCCAAACACACGTTGGGGCAGTTGTAGCCATACGCAAGATATCATGTTACATGCAGGGCTACTATTGATGCCGCAATCTTATGCGGATTATGTGTTTTATCACGAATTGGCACATACACGCCATATGCACCATCAGGCAACATTTTGGCAATTGCTGGAGCAATTCTATCCCAAAGCCAAACAGATACAGACACGGGTCAAAAAATTTCACCTGCCAGAGTGGTGGCAGGTGAAAAATGTATGACATTAAGGTGATTTAAGTGTTAAGAACAGGTGAGGCTAGTATCAGATTGTTGCAACTGCTGTAAGTCAGGATAGAAATTATCTGTGGTATAGCCTGTTTTGACCTGAATAATTTGTGCGTCTTTAATCTCAAGCTGCATGAAGTGCGGTGGTTTGTTTTCGCCTGCACCGATGTTGAGGACATAGTGCTTATTATCACGGTTGATTTGTTGTACGTTGTCTGACATGTCACGGTTGATACTGCTATTTACCATTTGTGAGCCTTTGATAAGGCGTACATCACCACTTGGGAAAATTTCAATTTTACATTGACCAACTGTATGTGTGCCGATTAAATATTCAACATCTGAATAATATGTGCCAATGTCATCAGCATTTAAGCCTTGTTTACATGGGTAGGGTGGTTCAGGTTGGCAAGCATTATCGATATTGGTTTGCTTTTCATTGGGTTTGATACCAAATGCAGGACGATAATCGCCTGCACCGTTCCAACGAAAACGATTATTACTGTCGGAAGTGTGGTTTTGAGGATAAAAAATATTTTTTTCTAGTGCAATCAGACCATCAGGATTGCGTTCACTTTGGAATGTTTGTGTCGCATAATTTAAGGTTGCTGTTCTTAAACTTTCACCAAAGGCGAGACGTACAGCTTCCTGTGTTTTACCAATATCGAGCAAGGTATTTTGTTCTGGATTAACATTTTTTGGGGTGTTTTTGAGTTCCTGAAATGCGGTGAATACTGTGTGATCACCCTGTAAAGTACGACCGTCCAAATAACCATCGCGCATATCAACCGCTAAATTTTGTGCTAGGCTGAGATAGGTGTTTTTTTCGTTTGGATTTTGTGCAGCCCAAAGTCGCAACAAGCCCATACCAGTGAAGATATTAATATAGTCTTTTTCCGTGTTTTTCAAATAATAAACACGTGCAATACTTTGGCTGGTATTAAATTCGGGGAATTTGGCGACGTTAAACGCACCATTTAAACTGGCATTGATTTCAGTAGTCGCTTTGTTGATATGTTTGGCTGTAACCAGACTAAGTGTCGGGGTGCTGACATTCAAATTCCCAGCACGCACCAATGTGCGTTGAAAAATGGCTTCAGAAGCTGGCGTTAAACTCAGAGAAAAAGTAGAGCCTGTAAGTTCGGCAATGGCATTGAGTTCACCATTAAAGCTCACAAAATGATTGTTGATGGTGTCGTACATTTGACTTTTTTCTGTGCCGATGAGCTTGACCCAAATAATTTTATTTTTATATTTTTCTAGGGATAATTTATTAACGGTGGCATTAAAGCCCGCAAAATCAGCATTGTCATACAACAGTGTGTCTTCACCAATCACCCCAATGGTGAGCTTGGCATTTTTGATTTCCATGGGAATACGTACAGCAAGATTAAAATGATGTGGATCTTCCTGCTCTATGACACTGTCTTCTTTTTCAGTCACACGTGTTGTTCCATCGCCACTACCACAGGCAACCAGTGTTGTACATAAGACCATTAGAGCTGATTTAGACAATCCATCAACCAAGCTAGACGGTTTCATTTTTATAGAAGGCATTCCCGCACTCCACATCATTATCTTAAAATATAATTTTCCCTAGTGCGTATTAAAGATTAAAAAAACGCTTTCGTCTAGTAAAATAGATTGTTTTATTTTAAAACGTGTAGCTATGCTACTATATCGCACAGTACAAAATAGTGTAAATAGGGGAACAAGTCGTGATTGATGTGGGTATTGTGGGTGGAACAGGTTATACAGGAATTGAGCTGATTCGTTTGTTATTACAGCATCCCGAAGCTCGCCTAAAATGTCTTACTTCACGTACGGAGGCAGGTGTACAGGTTGCCGATATGTTCCCCAGTCTGCGTGGCGTACTGGATTTGGCATTTAGCCCATTGGATATCGAACTGCTTAAACGTTGTGATGTGGTGTTTTTTGCAACACCGCATGGCGTAGCGATGAAACACGCTGCCGAGTTGATTGCAGCAGGAGTTAAAGTCATTGACCTTGCAGCAGATTTTCGCTTACAAAATTTGGATAAGTTTAGCCAATGGTATGGCATGGCACATGAGTGTCCTGACATCTTAAAACAATCGGTTTATGGTTTGGCAGAGCTTAATCGTGAAAAAATTAAAACCGCACAGGTGGTTGGCAATCCTGGCTGTTACCCAACAACAGTACAACTGGGATTAGCGCCATTGTTGAAAGCTGAGCATGATTTGATTGATTATCAAAACATGATTGTGGATGCCAAATCGGGTGTGTCAGGGGCAGGGCGTAAAGCTAGTATGTCAATGATTTATACTGAAAATTCAGATAATTTTAAAGCCTATGGCGTGGCAGGACATCGTCATCATCCTGAGATTGTTGAGGCACTGGAAAATATTTCAGGCAAACAGGGTATATTTGATGGTTTGACTTTTGTACCGCATCTTGTGCCTATGATTCGTGGTATGCTCAGTACAATTTATGTCAATTTGACCGAGCAGGGGCAAGCAACTGATATTCAAAAATTGTTTGAAGATTTTTATCAGCAGGAAATTTTTGTGGATGTTATGCCTGCCAATAGTCAGCCTGAGACTCGTAGTGTGCGTGGGGCAAATCATCTGAGGATTGCTTTGTATCAACCCTTACCCAATCGTTTGGTGATTGTGGTGGTACAGGATAATTTGGTCAAAGGTGCATCAGGTCAGGCGATTCAAAATATGAATATCATGTTTGGATTGAAAGAGTCTTTGGGATTGGGTTCGATTGGGCTACTGCCTTAATTTAACTTTTTTGTTAGTATTGATGATGAGTCACGCTATCTTTATGATGCAGTGACCTCACTTTTGTTTAAAATTAGGACGTATCTGTTCTCATGAATCATACTGAACAACCAGAACAACAGCCTGAAGTTGAAAAACTGAAGCCTTCTTTTTTTAAAAGTTATTATCTGCCAATGATTGCAGCAATCTTGTTGGTCGGCGGTGGGCTTGGCTTTGGTTATGCTATTGGGCATAAACAAGGGCTAACAGTGGTCGGTTTTGATGCAGATGCACAGGAATTGGCAAGTATCGTAGCAAAACAAAAAAAATCACTGGAATCGGTGAGTGTCGCCTTAAATACCGCCACACAAGAGCGTGATGTGGCGATGGGGAATGCGAAGGAATTGAATAAAGCCTTAGAGCAGACCCAGCAAGATATGCAATTGGCACAGATGTTAAGCGATACATATCGTGAAAAATTACGTGAGCGTGGCGGTTTGGGGCTGACGATTCAAAATCTAGCTATTCGCCCATTGCCGAGTAATGCCTATGAATACGTGTTGGATTTGGTACAGATTAGTCCAAACAAAAGACCTGCAACTGGCAAACTGGAAATTCGTTTGATTCAAAATGATGAGATTTTGACTGTGCCATTGCAAAGTGATAATTATCATTTTGATTATTATGAACGCCTAACAGGGCGTTGGACGATGCCAAGTGGTTTTAGTCCGCAATTTATAGAAGTGCATTTAAATGGTTTGAGTGAACCCGTGATTCAGCGGTTTGCTTGGAAAAAAGGCAAAGATACCGTTGAATCTCCTGCATTTATCGCAGAAATTCCACAAACAGAGGCTAAAGTAGAGTAGTTGAAATGAGGGTAACTTTGGATTTGGCCACAGCTGTAAGGCAACAGGTTGTATATCGGGAACTGAACCAGCATTGCAGCGTGTTGATGCAGAGAAATATACCGTGTGAAATAGAGGATATTCGCCTGCAAGAGCAAGACGATGAGGATGCTGATGTCATGGTGGCATCACCAGAATTACAGCGTCCGCCCAAATATGCGGTGGTCTTGTTGAATGATGACTATACCCCGATGGATTTTGTGATTGAAATTTTACAACAATATTTTGCGTTAGACCTTGACCAAGCGACGCAAGTCATGCTAACTGTACATTACGAAGGAAAAGGGGTTGCAGGTGTTTATGCACGTGATATTGCTGAAACCAAAGCAAATCAGGTGAATCACTACGCACGATCACAAGGACATCCACTACTTTGCCAGATTGAGGCACAACAATAATCGAGGTCATGACAACATGCTCAGTCGTCATTTGGAAGTTTCGTTACGTTTGGCTGTTAGCATGGCGCGTCAAAAGCATCATGAATTTTTGACAGTTGAACATTTGCTATTGGCATTATTGGACAATGATTCGGCCGTGAATGCCTTAAAGGCATGTGGTGGGGATATTGTCTCCTTACGTAAAGAGTTAGAAGAATATATCGGATTGCATACACCAAAATTACCTGCCACCAGTGAGCAAGCACCGCATCCAACGGAAAGTTTTGACCGTATTTTACAGCGTTCGATTTTTCATGTGCAGTCCAGTGGTGGCGATCGTGCGGTAGAAGGTGCAGATGTGCTGGTCGCCATGTATTCCGAACGTGATTCTTTTGCTGTTTATTTGCTCAAACGCCAGCAAATTAATCGTTTGAATTTGACTCAATATTTATCGCATGGTGAACGTAAAGAGGCCATCATTGAAGAGCCAGAAGAAGCCGATTCAGAAAATAGTGCCCATTCTGGTCAGGCAAGTGCCTTGGAGCTTTATACGATCAATCTGAATCAACAGGCACAGGCAGGTAAAACCGATCCGTTAATTGGACGTGAAAAAGAAATTGAGCGTACCGCACAAATTTTGTGCCGTCGTCGCAAGAATAACCCATTGTTAGTGGGTGATCCTGGGGTGGGTAAAACGTCTATTGCCGAAGGCTTAGCATGGTTAATTGTCAAAGGGCAAGCACCGAAGCCATTGGCAGATGCAGAAATTTATAGTTTGGATATTGGTGCATTGGTTGCAGGCACGAAGTATCGTGGTGATTTTGAAAAGCGTTTAAAACAACTGTTAAATGCCCTGAAGAAAAAAACCAATGCGATTTTATTTATTGATGAAATCCACATGATTATTGGTGCAGGTTCATCTATGGGCAGCACGATGGATGCGTCTAATCTGATTAAGCCTGCCTTGGCCAATGGCTCTTTGCGTTGTATTGGCTCAACGACATTCCAAGAATATCGTCAGGTCTTTGAAAAAGATCATGCCTTATCACGTCGTTTCCAAAAAATCGATGTGACTGAGCCAACGATAAATGAAACCATTGCGATTTTAAAAGGTCTAAAATCCAAATTTGAAGAGTTTCATCATGTCAAATACGATGATGCCGCCTTAAATGCAGCAGTAGAGTTATCGGCAAAATATATTCACGAAAGATTTTTGCCAGATAAAGCGATTGATGTGATTGATGAAGCTGGTGCACAGCAGCGTTTACATGCCAATGGTGATTTAAAGCAGATTGGTGTGGCTGAAGTTGAAGAAGTCGTGGCAAAGATTGCTCGTATTCCACCCAAAACTGTATCGCAGAATGATAAATCGGTATTACAAAATTTGGAACGTGATTTGAAGCGTGTGGTGTTTGGGCAAGATGATGCCATTACAGCATTGGCTTCGGCGATTAAATTGTCCAGAGCTGGGCTAAAATCACCAGATAAACCTGTGGGGAGCTTTATTTTTGCAGGGCCAACAGGTGTGGGTAAAACCGAGGTCACACGTCAATTGGCAAGAGTTTTAGGCGTAGAACTGATACGTTTTGATATGTCTGAATATATGGAACGTCATGCGGTTTCTCGTTTAATTGGTGCACCTCCAGGGTATGTTGGCTATGATCAAGGCGGATTACTCACTGATGCTATTAATAAAACCCCACATTGTGTGTTATTGCTGGATGAGATTGAAAAAGCTCATCCAGAAGTTTTTAATCTGTTGTTGCAAGTGATGGATCATGGCACTTTAACCGACAATAACGGACGTAAATCCGATTTTAGAAATGTCGTATTGGTGATGACCACCAATATTGGTGCTGAAAGTATTAGCCGTGTCAGTATTGGTTTTACCGAACAAGACAATAGTTTAGATAATGCTGAAGCGATGAAGATGGCATTTACTCCAGAGTTCCGTAACCGCTTGGATGGTGTGATTCAGTTCAAGGCATTACCACATACCGTGATTGATTCTGTGGTAGATAAATTCTTGACCGAGTTGCAGGCACAACTGGATGACAAAAAAGTCATTCTAGAAGTCGATCAAGATGCACGAGAATGGTTGGCAGCACAGGGTTATGACCGCCTGATGGGGGCACGACCGATGCAGCGTCTGATTCAAGAAGAATTGAAAAAACCACTGGCAGAAATGATTCTATTTGGTGATTTGGTCGATGGTGGTACGGTAAGTGTCACAGTTCAAGCCAAAGATAGCGACAAGCAAGGTTTAAAATTGGAAGTGGTTGAAGAGCATCGCCCTGAACCTGTGTGATTGCGTCATGGATGTCACTAAACTGATCATCACTTTTGTTTTGTTCCTATGTACGGCAGTAGCAGAGATTATCGGTTGTTATCTGCCGTATCTTATTTTAAGAGAACAAAAAACCGCATGGCTATGGCTGCCAACGATGGTGAGTTTGGCCATTTTTGTGTGGCTACTCACTTTACATCCAACGGCGACTGGGCGTGTGTATGCAGCTTATGGTGGGATTTATATCGGCGTAGCACTGATTTGGTTGCGTTATGTTGAGCAGGTGCATTTGACATGGTGGGATATTGCTGGCGGCTGTATAGTATTGTTTGGTGCAATGATGATGATTTTACAGCCGCAGACTTTTGTACGATAAATTTAAATCAGCCCTTTAAGCAGAAAAAAACAGCCTACGATAGAGAGCATGACAGCAAAACATTTTTTGAGCAGAGCAGGTGATAATGCGTGTGCTGCTTTTGCTCCCAATTTTGCGGTAAAGAAACTCATGATACTAATGCCTAAAAAAGCATAAATATGCACATAGCCAATACTATTGGGGATATTGACCTGTTCTTTTAGACCAAAGAACATAAAGCCTAACGCACCAGCAAGGGCAATCGGTAAACCACAGGCGGCTGATGTCCCCACGGCTTTTTGCATGACCACACCGTAATGGTTGAGATACGGTACAGTGAGGCTACCGCCACCAATCCCAAAAATAGCCGATGCCACACCAATTCCAGTCCCTGCACAGATTTGTTGTGCTGAGGAGGGCAGGGTTTTAGTTGGATCAATCACTTTTTTTGCCCCAACAAACATGGTATAAGCCACCCAAATCACAAACACACCGATGAACAGTTGTAAATGTGCTCCTGAAAGTAGCCCCGCTATCCCAGCCCCTAAAAAAGAGCCGACAGCCATACCTGGGGTTAGATTTTTAAATACTGACCACATGACCGCAGCATTTTTATGATGTGCCATTAGTGAACTGATAGAGGTCACAATAATAGTGGCTAATGATGTCCCTAAAGCCAAGTGCATGATGACATTATGGTCATAGCCCATTTGGGTGAAGACGAGATATAAGATTGGAACAATGATTGTTCCGCCACCAACACCAAACAGCCCAGCAGCAAAACCTGCCAATGCACCGATGACAAAGAAAAGGATTAATTCCATGAGTTCTACACGTGTTTAAAAGTTGGATGTTAATGGGGGCGTGCGTTTACGTGGTTTCCACCTGACACATGATGTCCGATATGATAGTACGCACGATTGAAATGCACGAGCCCATGTGCCTGTTGGCTTTGTCGAATGGCCACAATCTGGCAGATAAAAATGCTATGTGTGCCAACATCCTGAATTTGATCGATTTGACAATCAAAACTGACCAAAGCATCTTCTAAAACAGGCGAGCCTGTTTGTAACACTGTCCACGCCCCATGTTGAAAGCGTTCTTCTGGGCTGATTTTGGCGGAAAAGGCGTGCGAAAGATGCTGTTGATGTTCGGCTAACACATTGACGCTTAAAATTTTATTCTCGATAAAATGAATATGCGAACTCGACACTCTATTCATACACACCAATAAAGTCGCTGGATTATCTGAAATACCACATACGGCCGATGCAGTAAAGCCATAGCGACCAGATGTACCTGCTGTGGTCACGACATTGACCGCACTTGCCAATAAAGCCATGGCATTTCTAAAGTCGGTTGCTTCAATCATCATTGTGTTCCTAGTGTCCATTAAATGTAGGACTGTCATGTTCTTGCTTTAGCTTCTCTACATCTCCCTCGTATCAGAGAGAGATTTTCACTTATGCCATACCTGATATGATTCGTGAACTTCCTGCTTTTTTGAAGAGGAAGTGAAGAGAGGTGAGATTGCGGTGGCTATTATTACTGATTTGTAAGTTCTTTACGAATGATTTGTGCACCTGCACTTAACGCCTTTAGCTTACCACGTGCGACTTCACGTGCCAAAGGTGCCATACCACAGTTGGTTGATGGATAGAGTTTATCGGCATCAACAAATTGTAGTGCTTTGCGTAGCGTATTGGCGACTTGTTCGGGTGTTTCAACGCTGTTGGTTGCCACATCAATCGCACCGACCATGACTTTTTTACCGCGAATCAGTTCAATTAAGTCCATCGGCACGCGTGAATTTTGACATTCTAATGAGATGATATCAATTTTAGATTGTTGCAGCTTTGGAAACGCTTCTTCATATTGCCGCCATTCTGAGCCCAAAGTCTTTTTCCAGTCGGTATTGGCTTTAATACCATAGCCATAGCAAATATGCACCGCAGTTTCACATTTCAGACCTTCAAGTGCTCGTTCAAGCGTAGCCACGCCCCAATCATTGACTTCATCAAAAAATACATTAAAGGCTGGTTCATCAAACTGAATAATATCCACGCCAGCAGCTTCAAGTTCTAAGGCTTCTTGATTCAGAATCTTAGCAAATTCCCACGCCAGTTTTTCACGGCTTTTATAATGACCATCATACAATGTGTCAATCATGGTCATCGGGCCAGGCAACGCCCACTTAATCGGCTGGCTGGTTTGGCTGCGTAAAAACTTAGCATCTTCAACAAAAACAGGCTTTTGACGGCTGACCGCACCCACTACCGATGGCACACTGGCATCATAACGATTACGAATCCGCACCGTTTCACGTTTTTGAAAATCAACGCCATCCAAATGTTCAATAAAGGTGGTAACAAAATGTTGGCGGGTTTGTTCGCCATCGCTGACGATATCAATGCCTGCATGTTGTTGTTCTTGCAAGGACAAACGTAAGGCATCTTGCTTTGCTTCAAGTAGTGCCTCACCTTCGAGTTTCCAAGGTGACCACAGTTTTTCAGGCTCAGCCAGCCAAGATGGTTTCGGTAAGCTACCCGCTGTTGATGTTGGTAATAAAATCATGGTAAATCTTCTATCTCTATATGCTATTTCAGGTCAATTAAGCTGCGTTGCTATCTACGCTGTAATTCGCAGCCCATTGCTCAAGGATGTTTTGATAAGGTTTGATAAAGTTTTCTTCCGTCCATTTACCTTGTTTTACCGCAAGCTGACCACGTTCAACACGGTCATAGACGATTCGTGTTAATGAATAATCTGGGTACTCTAGACTTGCTTGATACACTTGTGCCGCCGATGAATTGGCATTGTAAATTTCAGGGCGATAAATCTTTTGGAAGGTTTCCATGGTGCTAATTGCACTGATCAGCTCAAAATCGCTGTAATCACGCAATAAATCACCTGCAAAATAGAAGGCTAAAGGTGCAACACTGCCTTTGGGCATAAAGAAGCGCACCTGTAAGCCCATTTTGTGGAAATATTCATCGGTACGTGAATATTGATCTTGCTTGTATTCAACCCCTAAAATTGGATGTTCATTCACAGTACGCTGATAAGTTCGAGCCGTTGAAACACTTAAACAAATCACAGGCTGTTGATTAAATTCAGCCTTAAACGTATCTGAATTGACTAAGTATTGATACAGCTTGCCGTGCAAATCACCAAAACCCTCTGGTGCATACGAGGTTGAGTTCTCTTTATTGTGCTCTTTCAACACTACGCTAAAATCATAATCACGCACATACGATGAAAAGCTATTGCCAATCATGCCCTCAATACGCTCATTGGTTTTATGGTCAATAATAGTACTTTTCAGCATTTCAATAATTGGGAAAGTTTGACCCTTACCTTCAATATCTAAATCGGCAGAAATAATATCAATTTCCAATGAATAGCGATCACCTTTCGGGTTATCTGTTTGTGCTAAGGCATTGAAACGGTTGTTGATCATACGCAGCGTATTGCGTAGGTTCTGCTCACGGCTTTCACCACGTGCCAAGTTGGCAAAGTTCGTTGTGAGACGTGTACTATCTGCGGGTTGATAGTTTTCATCAAAACGAATGCGTTTAATTGAACATGCAAACTCTGTACTCATGGCGGTGGGTATCCTATTTTTGTGATGTACTTGAATAGAATGATTTATACCTAATTTACGACATGAATAAAAACGAGTTAATTTCAAAAAAACATGAATAAAATTCATGATGACGTATTTGGTGGTTTTGGGTAGGTGTAAATGAATTTTTCTCATCGGATGTTGAGAAAATATCAGCATCTTGAGATTGTTGAATGGATTTAAATGTCTAAAAAATAGCAAAGACCTCTTGTGGCATATATCCCATAAGGGGATTGTGCAAGAAGTCTGATGATTTATTCAAAACGTATGGTCATGATGTGTGAGCGTATGTAGTGATGATTTTTTTAACCTTTTGCCTGATTTAACAGAAACTCAATCAAGGCTTTTTGTGCATGTAGGCGGTTTTCTGCTTCATCCCAAACCACGGAGCGGCTGTCATCCAATAGCGTTTCGGAAATTTCCTCACCACGATGGGCGGGCAGACAGTGCATAAATAAGCAATCAGCATGTGCCAATGCCATCAATTTTTCATTGACCTGATAATTGGCAAAGGCTTTTTCACGTAATTTTTGTTCTTCTTCTTGCCCCATACTTGCCCAAACATCGGTGACGATTAAATCGGCGTTGGCTGCGGCATCTTCTGGCGTATTGACCAATTCGACACAGTGGGCAAATTCACTGAGAAACTGTGCATTCGGCGTATAGCCCTGCGGAGCAGCGATTTTTAATTTAAAACCAAGCATGTGTGCTGCTTCCATATAGGAGTTACACATATTATTACCATCACCAATCCATGCAACGGTTTTGCCTTCAATGCTACCACGATGTTCAATATAGGTTTGCATATCGGCAAGAAGTTGGCACGGATGATGATCATCGGTTAAACCATTAATCACAGGCACTTGTGAATAAGCGGCAAACTTTTCCACAATGTCATGTCCAAAAGTACGAATCATCACGATATCGAGCATCCGTGAAATCACACGTGCGGAATCTTCAATCGGTTCACCACGCCCGAGCTGGGTATCACGTGGAGAGAGGAAGATGGCTGACCCACCAAACTGACTCATGCCTGCTTCAAATGAAATACGTGTTCGGGTACTCGATTTTTCAAAAATCATACCCATGACCTTGCCTGTAAAAGGCTGATAAACTTCGCCTTTATGCTGTAAAGTTCGAAGCTCACTTGCACGAGCAAGTAATTGTTTGAGTTCGAGTGGGGTAATATCACGTAAAGTTAAGAAGTGACGTAGCGCCATGAGCTTACTTCCACAGAATTGTTTACAATAAACAATTCAGTTTGATGATGGATGAAAAAAGAATCGAATAGTCTATAAGCAAATGCGGTGTGAATCAAATTTTTATTCATTTTTTTCGGGGGGCTGGTGACCTGCGATAAAGCGTTCAATGACATAGTCGATATGATATTTAATTTGAACCTCAGATTCAGTGATCGGTAGCCCAACCAGCGTACGCCAGTGAATATCATGAAAACAACCAAAGAAATAAATTGCCGAATCGTCTGGGCGAGTGCAATAGATTTGCTGTGCATCATGAGCTTTTTGTAAGAATTGACTTAATACAGTATGTGCCCGTTTGGGGCCGAGATTGTAGAGTTGTTGAGCTAATTCAGGATTACCTTGTGCAATTTGTACTAATAATCGACTAAAAGCCGCACTTTTTTCATCGGTGAAAATTTGATACAACGCATAGAGTAGATGGGATAAATTGTGTCGAATATCTAAGGTATCCTGTTGGCAAGCCAGTTCGATTTCATAAATAAACGCATTGCAACGTTCCTGACAAATCGCCAGAAAAAGCCCTTGTTTGCTGCCAAAATATTTATAAATGGTGGCTTTGGAGCCGCCAGCATGTTCCACAATCAAATCCAAACTGACCTGATTGTAGCCATGTTGTAAAAATAAATCTGTAGCAACTTCAAAAAGCAAAGCACAACGTTCTACCCCTCGCTGGGTGTGTGGTGCAGGTTTGACGATGCGAGATTTCATAAGCAAAAATCTATAAATAAGAACATTTTAGTCATTGTTTGAAGTCTAGCATAAATTTGATTTGGCTTGTAGTGGAGAAATGTCATTCGCTTGTGAGCTTAAGAAATGAACATTTTATGGTCTGCTTATGTCGATAAATAAGGATAAAAAACAAAGTGCTAAATTGGTCTTTTGGCGAATTTTCTTATAAAATTAGAACAATTACTCAAATATTCATGGAATACTTGGGAATGCAAGGGTTTGTTGAAATTTTAGCCTATAACGCAAGCTATTGATGAGTGTTCAACAGACTCGATATACTCACTTACGAGAAAATTCTACCAAATGGACGAACATGCCATGTCAATCAATTCAGCAGGGGCACGCTTTAGAGCGGCTTTACAGGAAGAGAAACCTTTACAAATCATGGGGACTGTTAATGCTTATGCAGCAATGATGGCAAAACAGGTTGGTTATAAAGCCATTTATTTGTCTGGGGCAGGGGTTGCCAATTATTCTTATGGTTTACCAGATTTGGGTATTACTAGTCTAGATAATGTCTTGACTGATGTTGAACGTATTACCAATCGAGTAGATACGCCATTATTGGTAGATATTGATACTGGTTGGGGTGGTGCATTTAATATTGCTCAAACAATTAAAAAAATGATTCGTGCAGGTGCTGCTGCGGTACATATTGAAGATCAAGTTGCACAAAAACGTTGTGGTCATCGTCCGAATAAAGAAATCGTATCTTTAGATGAAATGGTCGATAGAATCAAAGCCGCAGCTGATGCCAAAACTGATCCAAACTTTGTTTTGATGGCACGCACCGATGCATTGCAAAAAGAAGGATTACAGGGCGTGATTGATCGTGCTTGTGCTTGTGTAGAAGCTGGAGCGGATGCGATTTTTGCCGAAGCAATGACAGACATTACCATGTACAAAACGGTATGTGATGCAGTCGGTGTGCCTGTCTTGGCGAATATTACTGAGTTTGGTGATACACCATATTATACCACTGAAGAGTTGGGCGAGCAGGGTATTGCCATGGTGCTTTATCCACTCTCTGCAACACGTGCGATGCAAAAAGCGGCTTTGCAAGTGATGCATTCCGTACGTGAACACGGTACACAGGTGAATGTGTTGGATAAAATGCAGGAACGTAAAGAGTTATATGAATTCCTAAATTACCATGCATTTGAAGATACTTTAGATAAACTATTTAAGCAGGAGAAATAATATCATGGCTGAAGCTAAAGTTTTAACAGGTGCTGGCTTGCGTGGTCAAGTTGCAGGCAAAACCGCATTATCAACTGTGGGGAAATCAGGTGCAGGCTTAACTTATCGTGGTTATGATGTACAGGATTTGGCGGAAAACTGCCAATTTGAAGAAGTGGCTTATTTAATTTTTCATGGTGAATTACCAACACAAGTTCAACTTGATGCCTATAAAGCCAAGTTAAAAGGTTTACGCAGCTTACCACAAGCCCTTAAAGAAGTGCTTGAGCGTATTCCTGCCAATGCCCATCCAATGGATGTAATGCGTACAGGTTGTTCAATGTTGGGGAATTTGGAAACTGAACAATCTTTTGCCGAGCAGCAAGATGTTGCAGATCGTTTATTGGCGATTTTCCCATCAATTATTACTTATTGGTATCGTTTTAGCCATGATGGCGTGCGTATTGATGAAAATACTGATGATGATTCAATCGGTGCTCATTTCTTACATTTGTTGCATGGGGAAAAGCCGAACGAATTGCATGAGCAAGTGATGAATGTGTCCTTGATTCTGTATGCAGAACATGAATTTAATGCCTCAACCTTTACCGCTCGTGTCTGTGCATCGACATTGTCTGATATGCACTCGTGCGTAACGGGTGCGATTGGTTCGTTACGTGGCCCTCTACATGGCGGTGCAAATGAAGCGGCAATGGATATGATTGAAAAATTCACCAGTCCAGATCATGCCGAACAAGAAATGTTAGCCATGTTGGCTCGTAAAGATAAAATCATGGGCTTTGGTCATGCGATTTATAAAGACAGTGACCCTCGTAATGCTATCATCAAAATCTGGTCAGAAAAATTAGCGGCTGATGTGGGTGATACGGTGCTTTATCCTGTATCGGTACGTTGTGAAGAAGTGATGTGGCGTGAGAAAAAATTATTCTGTAATGCCGATTTCTTCCATGCCTCTGCCTATCACTTTATGGGGATTGCAACCAAATTGTTTACCCCGATTTTTGTGATGAGCCGTTTAACAGGTTGGGCGGCACATGTAATGGAACAACGTGCCGATAATCGTATTATTCGCCCAAGTGCGGAATATACAGGCTATGAGTTGCGTAAAGTTGCACCGATTGCTGAACGTGGTTAATGGTTAAATTTTAATGGGAAAGTCGTTAAGGCTTTCCTATTTTTATTGATTGGAGCATAATAATGGGCAGGGATTTTGAATATATCAAAGAGCTATTAAATGGCTTTTTTGACAATGAAGAAATTAAAGAAAGATTTGGACTGATTGAAAAAATGGGGTAACAGGTTGGGAAATTTGGTTGCAAATTGAATTTGCTCATTTTCTGACAAAACATGAGAGTAAACCAGACTGGCGTAGAGAGGAAAGTTATCAATATGATAAGCGAAAAGAAAAAATCAAATTAAAACTAAGACCTGATTTTCTGATTCGGAAAAAAGGTTGGCGTAAAGATGAATATATGGCATTAGAATTTAAGCAAAATTCTCAACCTCGTGCGTGCTTAAAGAATATGCTGACGGATTTAGAAAAATATAGAAAAATTCTTCAATCCCATAGTGATTTAAGAAGTATATGGACGGTTGGGGTATTTAAAACAGAAAATATTGAAGATACACAAGATAATTTTTCTACTTTTTTTATAGAACAAGATAGTGATTATAGTGTACTTGACCTAACACTTTCTAAAATTGGTGATACCAGTTATTGGTTTGTGATTATTTAATATTCAAATTT